>CAXSAX010000001.1:0-145907 GCA_964235495.1 uncultured Acetobacteraceae bacterium
CAACACGGTCCAACAACGGCGTCACAGGACGCGTGGAAAGAAGAGGGGCGTTCATATCAAAACCCTCGCGACACGACATAACGCGCGAGGTCGCGCAGGTGCCGGGCCTGCTCGCCGAACCCATCCAAGTGGACGGCGGCTTGCTGGCTCAACGCTTGGGCCTGCTCGGCGGCGCGGTCCGGGCCCAGCAGCGAGACCAGGGTCGCCTTGCCGGCCGCAGCGTCCTTGCCGGCGGTCTTGCCGATGGCCGCGGTGTCTCCTGCCGCGTCCAGCAGGTCATCCGCGATCTGGAACGCCGCTCCCAGATCCCGACCGTACGCCGCGACCTGCGCCCGTTCCGCCGACCCAGCGCGTCCCAGAATCGCCCCGGCTTCCGCGCCATACTGGATCAGCCGCCCCGTTTTCAGCGCCTGCAACCGCAGCACGTCGGCCATGGCCAGGTCACGCCCCTCGGCCACCATGTCGATCATCTGGCCGCCCGCCATGCCGTGCGCGCCGGCAGCCGACGCCAGAGCCGCCACCAGCTCGCAGCGTGCCAGCGGGTCCGGATGGGTTGCCGGGTCGGCCAGCACCTCGAAGGCGCGGGTCTGCAACGCATCGCCGGCCAGGATGGCGGTCGCTTCGTCAAACGCGCGGTGGGTGCTGGGCTGGCCGCGGCGCAGATCGTCGTCGTCCATCGCCGGCAAGTCGTCATGCACCAGGGAGTAGGCGTGGAGCATCTCGACCGAGGCCGCCACCCGACCGGCCAGGACCTGCGGCACGCCGAACAGCCCCGCCACTTGCAGCACTAGGAAGCCGCGCAGCCGCTTGCCGCCGTTTAGGCTGGCATAGCGCATAGCATCGGTCAGGCGGCCTTCGAGCCCGGTGGACTCGCCAATCAGCTCGACCAAGGCGGCTTCTATAACGGAGGCGGCATCCGCCATCACGCCGGTCAGCTCGCTCGTCTTGCCACGCACCAGCATGTCAGCCGACATTCACCGCCACCACGATACCAAGCCCTTCCGGAACGCCTCAACCCGGCGCTGCACGCAGCGGGGGCGGGGGTGATGTCACCGTCTCAAGAAACACTGCCCCTCCGCCCGATGCAAGATAGGGCCGTTCACGGCTGCAGGAATGCGGCTTTACAGCAACATCACGGCAGAATGGTGCTGCTGCTCTGCCACAAGCGCCATTGTTCCATGACGTTGGCGATGCAAATGTGATGGGCAAACGCCAACCGCGCGGCTTGCAACCGCGTCCGATCGGTGGCGAGTGTGCCTTAGATGAGGCCGTGGGCCAGGCCCCGGCGAAGGAGAGTGGCGATGTCAGTTCCGTTGCAACAGGTCATCCGGGTCGGGACCTACGTGGTCAAGCAGCACCTCGCCGGCCGCAAGCGCTACCCGCTGGTGCTGATGCTGGAGCCGCTGTTCCGCTGCAACCTGGCCTGCTCCGGCTGCGGCAAGATTGACTACCCGGCGGAAATCCTGAACCAGCGCCTGTCCGTAGCCGACGCGATCGAGGCGGTGGACGAGTGCGGTGCGCCCGTGGTGGCCATCGCTGGCGGCGAGCCGCTGCTGCACAAAGAGATGCCGGAAATCGTCGAGCAGATCCTGGCGCGCAAAAAGTTCGTCTATCTCTGCACCAACGCCCTGCTGCTGGAAAAGAAGCTCGACCAGTATAAGCCGAACCCGTACTTCTCCTGGGACGTGCACCTGGACGGCGACCAGGAGATGCACGACCGCGCCGTCAGCCAGGACGGCGTGTACGACCGCGCCATCGCCGCCATCAAGGAGGCCAAGCGCCGCGGCTTCCGCCTGTCGATCAACTGCACCCTGTTCGACGGCGCGCAGCCCGAGCGGGTCGCCAAGTTCTTCGACGAGGTGATGGCGATGGGCGTGGACGGCATCATGACCTCGCCGGGCTACGCCTACGAGCGCGCGCCGGACCAGGCGCACTTCCTGTCCCGCCAGAAGACCAAGCAGCTGTTCCGCGACATCCTGGCGCGCGGCAAGGGCAAAGGCTGGCGCTTCACCCAGTCGCCACTGTTCATGAACTTCCTGGCCGGCAACGAAAGCTACCAGTGCACGCCCTGGGGCAAGCCCACGCGCAACGTGTTCGGCTGGCAGCGCCCCTGCTACCTGCTGGGCGAGGGCTACACCAAGACGTTCAAGGAGCTGATGGACACCACGGACTGGGACAAGTACGGCACCGGCAACTATGAGAAGTGCGCCGACTGCATGGTGCATTCCGGCTACGAGAGCACGGCGGTGATGGACGCGGTGAAAAGCCCGATCAAGACCCTGGCCGTGGCGCTGCGCGGCCCGCGCGTCACCGGGCCGATGGCGCCGGAGATCAAGCTGGAGGGCCAGCGCCCGGCCGACTACGTGTTCAGCCAGCACGTGCAGGAGAAGCTGACGGAGTTGCGCCAGAAGCCCAAGACCCCCGAGGTCGCCAGCGCGGAGTGAGGCGGTGGGCTGGGGCAGCCCAGCTCCCCTCCGCCGGGTTTACAGAATAGTCCCGTGATGTAGCTTCGGCGTCGCCATTCTGGAGAGAAGCCGATGGCGGATTCCGAAACTGTCGCTGATCGCCTCGTGCTGAAACGCCTTGCGCGACGCCGCATTGTCTGGGTGATCACCACGGCTTTTGCCACAGGTTTGTGGTTGCTCGTTTGCCATTGGGCCGAGCGCCACTTCGGTGTGGATAGAAACCTCCTATACTTCGGCACTATTCTGGTCATCGTGTCTGCGGGCATTTTAGTGGCAGCAACGGGCACCCGCGTTGCGAAGCTCATACGCTGGACTCCCGCCGTAAACCCGGCGATGACGCCTTATATCCGCTGGCTTCAAACGGAACGCTCAATCCGCTACGCCCGCAGGCTTCGCATATACCTGACTATCCTGGTCGCCGTGGGTTTGCTCCAGAATATAGCTGCCAGCGCCGTTGCTGACGGACACTCATTCATTGGCAAGAACTGGTCCCTGATCGGCTATCTCACGTGGGGATATGAGTTCTGCTGGCCAACATCCGATTGGTTAGCGGATGAACTGACTCAGGCGCGGCGCCTGAGAGCCGCCCGGTTTGGCTATTCAGCGATGATGTCTCTTGGCCTGGCAGCTGCAATATACAGTTTCTATCGCCCGGGCTTTGCCGTCCCCGCCCTTCCCATTATCCTGCTTGTCGGCGTGCTCACATCCCTGATCAGGATGGCATGGCTGGAAGGGCGATCCATTCCCGGAGCGCCCAATGGGCCGGCACCCCCGAACAGCGTGCGTAAGGCTCGGCTCCGCCAAGGGCTGACTTGGGAAGCGCTGGCCGAACAGATGGGCGTGCCTAGCCGCACGGTGGAGGCGGTCGAGGATGGCTGGCACGAGCCGTCAACCCACCTGTCCCTAAGTTTCGCACGGGCATTGGACACGAGCGTGGAGGCCCTGTTCACGGTCAGCGCCTTGGTCGCGTGACGGCCCCTACGCCTCCAGCAACCGCGCCGCGTGCCGCAAATCCTCCACAAACGCTGCGTATTCCCGCTGCTTGCTCTCCTCGTCCGGCAGCCGCAGCAAGTACGACGGATGCACCGTCACCAACGCCTGCGAGTTGCCGTCCAGCGCGATCGGCCGGCCGCGCTCGCGGGAAATGGTGATTGCCTTGCCGAACACCGCCCGCGCCGCCGTGGCGCCCAACAGCACCGTCACCGCAGGCTTGATCTCGCGCCGTTCCAAGTCGAGCCAGAACCGGCAGGCGTTGATGTCACCGGTGTCCGGCTTGGCATGGATGCGCCGCCGGCCGCGCAGCTCGAACTTGAAGTGCTTGACCGCATTGGTGACGTACGTGCTGCCGCGGTCGATTCCGGCTTCCGCCAGCGCCTTGTTGAACATCTGCCCGGCCGGGCCGATGAACGGGCGACCTGCCAAATCCTCCTGGTCGCCGGCCTGCTCGCCCACGAACATCAGCCGCGCGTCGTCCGGGCCTTCGCCGAACACGGTCTGCGTCGCCGGCTCCCACAGCGGGCAGGCGCGGCACCCGGCGGCTTCCTTGCGCGCGGCGGCCAAGGGCGAGTCGGACGGGTCGGCGGCGATCGGCTCCGCAGGGACGCGAGCCGGCTTCTCGGGCGAAATCACAGGACGTTCCACCATGTCGGCGACTCGGGCGGCCGCGCCGCGGATCAGCTCCGGGATCGCTGCAGCCTCGGGCAGGTTGCGCCAGTACTTGCGCGGCATCTCGGACGTCATGGCGCCCACCTTCAGCCGGGCGGGATTGAAGATGCTGCTGAAGTAGGCGCGCCAATAGGCTTCGAGCTTATCGTCGTCCGGCACCTCCGCGCGGGAGGCCCCGGCGGTGAAGCACAGCTCCGTACCGTTCCAGTGCGCGCTGCGGTAGGGCGTCAAGATGGACCAGACCATGGTGGCGAAGCGGCGCTCGAAGAACGGTGCGTTCGCCTCCACGATATAATTGTCTGGCTCGAACCACGCGACGTAGCGGGTGCCTTCCAGCTCCGACACTTCACGGAAGCGCACAAAGGCACGCATCTTGTGGGTGTCCCGCCGCACCGCCTGCGCCAAGCGCTGAGCCCGCTGCACGTCGGGGTCCGTCACCTGGTCCAGCAAGTGGCGCTCCCCAGCGTGGGCGCGCCATACCAGTTGATATAGCAGGGCGAAGCGCGCGGGCTCGCGCGCCTGGATCACCGTCTGCGCCAAGGCCACGAGCGCACGGCTGACGTTGAACGTGCCAGCGGGGGCCGCGTCCGGTGGCGGTTCGGCGGCTGCGGAAAACAAGTCGTCCGGCTCGCGCACTGACCATACGGCGTCCTCAGGCGGCACGCCGTCCAACGCCAGGCGGCGGGCGGCACTGCGCCACCCGTCCCAGTCCACTTCATGCGCTAAGACGATGGCACGGCTCATGACATCTCCCTCTGCCCGAGGAAGAGGAATTTCAACCCGAAAGTTCCGTCGCTGTTACGCGAACAGGTCAGCCTGCACCGGCTTCGGCGTCAGCCGCGCCCGCAGCCGCTCGCCGTCCAGCGCCGCCCCGGCCGAATGGCCTTCCGCCGTCACGAAAGCGCTGATCTTGGCCAGCGGCAGGCGCAGCCGGGCCAGGTCGTCCATGCGCAGCCGCCGGTGCCGCCGGGCGCGGAGAATGGCCTCGACCGACTTCACGCCGATGCCGGGAATGCGCAGCAGGCGCTCCCGCGGAGCTACATTGACATCGACCGGGAACTGGTCGCGGTGCGCCAGGGCCCAGGATAGCTTGGGGTCCATCGCCAAGTCCAGGTTGCCGGCCGAGTCGGTTTCCAGCTCGGGCGCCTCGAAGCCATAGTAGCGCATCAGCCAGTCGGCTTGGTACAGCCGGTGCTCCCGCACCAGCGGCGCGTGGTCGGGCGGCAAGCTGGCCGAGGCGTCCGGAATCGGACTGAACGCCGAGTAGTACACCCGGCGCAGCCCGTATGACCCGTACAGGTTCGTGCTCATCGCCAGAATGTCGCGGTCCGAGCTGGCGTCCGCCCCCACGATGACCTGGGTGCTCTGCCCGGCGGGGGCGAAGCGCGGCGCCTTGCGGTCGGCCTTCGCCTCGTCGATGCGTAACCGCATCCGGCCCATGGAACGGCGGATGCCGGCGCCGTCCTTTTCCGGTGCCAGGGCAGCCAGGCTGCCCTCGGTCGGCAGTTCCACGTTGATGGAGAGGCGGTCGGCGTAGCGCCCGGCCTCGGCCAGCAACGCCGGGTCAGCGTCCGGAATGGTCTTGAGGTGGATGTAGCCGCGGAAGCCGTGCTCCTCGCGCAGCGTACGCGCCACGCGGACGATCTGCTCCATGGTGTAGTCCGGGCTGCTGATGATGCCGGAGGACAAGAACAGCCCTTCGATGCAGTTGCGTCGGTAAAAACCGAGCGTGAGGGTGACAACCTCTTCCACCGTGAAGCGGGCCCGGCGCACGTTGGAGGAGCGGCGATTGATGCAGTATAGGCAATCGTACACGCAGGAGTTGGTCAGCAGGATTTTCAGCAGTGAGATGCAGCGGCCGTCTGGCGCGTAGGCGTGGCAGATGCCCATGCCCTCGGTGGAGCCCACACCATCCTTGGCCCCCTTCGAGCTGCGAGTATCGGTGCCGCTGGAGGCGCAGGAAGCGTCGTATTTCGCCGCGTCGGCCAGGACTTCGAGTTTTTGCAGCAGGTCCATGGCGGCCTCACGAACGGCTTGCTAAGTTGGTCGTTTCAGTTAACGATATCAAGGCTTCCACGTTCGCTTTTCGTGCTTACTCATCCGCTTCGACGTGAATGCGGTATTGGCGGCCGTTGCCTTTCATGGCGACCACGATGAGCAAGTCTCCCTGCGGCGGCAATTGCCCGGTCCAGCTGCGCGCGTTGTCACTGTCGGCGGTGCCGGGCAGGGCTGGCACGCCGAAAGTGAAGCTGCGTCCGTTTTGCGTGATGACCCAGCCTGGAGGATAGAGCTGGAGGTTGCCGTTCTTGTGGGCGATTGCCAGGTCGATATGGCCCCGCGCCGCGCCGGGCACGTGCAGCCGGAAGCAGGCGACGTCGCCAGGCATGATGTCGTAGTTCTGCTCGTACACCGAGCTGCCGCTCGTGCCGATTGGTGATATCAGGGGCACGAAGGGCGGGTCGGAGCAGAACGGCCGGGCGCTGGCTGCACCCGGAAGGCTTGCGCTGGCAACTAGGATGGCCGCCGCAATCGATCTGCCGAACATAAACCACTTCCTTTCAAGGATCTAAGAAACGGCTGTCACTTGGCGGGCGAAAGGCTGGGGTAGCCAAGTGTTCCAATCGCCTTCGGGCAATTGGAACGCTACAGGAAAACGGGCCCTGGTCTTAGAATCCAAACATGTGGTCTAGCGAGAACCCGCCGCGATCATCCATCAATCCATGATATCCGAACAGCCGGCACGTTCGGTCGTCCACCATTACGTAGCCACGCGGCCCGGCCCGGCGCAGCAGGGCGTCGCCGAACACCTCGTCCGGCCACACCATGGCGGAGCCGGAGCACGCGATGGCCAGTGGGCGCTCCTCCAATTCTGCGCCCTCGCCATCGTGCAGCACCAGCCGCGTGCTGGACATCGGGTGCCAAGCGGCGGAGGCCGGATAGCTCAGATGTGCGAAGGAGCGCCGTCCGCCCTCCCCCAGCTTGAGGAACAGCCGCGTCGAGAGACCCGGCGGCGGGCCGCTGTAGGATTGCGGCTCGCCCTTGTAAGTCATCAGGGTGTTGAAGATGTGCGCGCCGAAACTCGTCTCCGCCGCGTGGCCGCTGCGGCGGTCCTGGTAGCGCGCCAGGCAGTGCATCCAGCCATCGGCGCTGCCGCCCTCGCGGAAATCGTACGCCAGCTCGGCGTGGCCGCCCTCCGCTCCCAGCTCGGCCAAATCCAACGCCAGGTCATGGTCGCGCGGCAGGCGGCCCAGGAAGCGCTCGGCCACCAGCCGCCCGTCCGGCGCGAACACGTCCACCCGCAACGGCAGGTCTGCCTGGCTCTCGGCCATCGGTGTGGGCTGCACCACGGTGGAGAACCGCTCGGCCGGCAGCACGGGGAATGGCAGCAGGTAGCCGCGCCCCAGCAGGTTGGACAGCGCGGGGATGCCCGGGTCCGGCTGCAAATCCGCACGCTCGACGTTGACATGGGCGATGCGGGTGCGCCCTTGCTGCACCACCTCGTAGCGCGGGCGCACCATGTGGCGGCCGGAGCGCAGCTCAATTTGGGCGGGCCAGCGCAGCCCCGGCAGCAGCGCCGCCACGTCCAGCGCCACCGTGGCGAACGGCGCCACCTCCTGCTCCAGCGCTACCGGCTGCTCCGCCCCCATGCGGTCGAGTTGCAGAGTGCCGGCGGGTATGGGGGCGGCATGGCTGTTCTGCACCCACAGCACCACCCGCTCGCCCTCCCGCGGCGCCGGCAGCCCAGCATAGCGGTCGGACGGCCAGGCGTTGGCGTCGTGCGTGCAGGACAGGCTGGGCTCCTCGTCCGTGCCGTAGGTGTCGAGCGCGTATTTCACCACGTCGTGGCCGGCCACCCCGATGGCATGCACGAATAATTGACCGCGGAACGCCTGCAGGCCGAAGCGGGCGCGCACCTCGGCGCTGTCGATGGCGACGCCGCCGGGTCCGGCGGGCAGCGGCTGCTCCCACTCGGCCAGCACGGCGCCGGCGGCGTCGAACAGACGCAGCCAGAGGCGGACGGACTTGGCGCCGTAATTCGCCCAGTAGTTGGCGGTGACCAGCCGGGTGGAGAGCCCGTCCGCGTCGCGGAAGAAGGCGAAGTTGGTGGCGAAGTTCAGCGTGTCGAGATACTTGCGGGCATTGGTCAGCATCGAGGAGGGCAGCCGCGCCTCGTCCAGGGAGGCCATTGCCATGCCGGGGGGCAGCAGCGAGCGCAGCCGGTCCTGCAGCTTGGCCGAGTCGAAGCTTGCCACCAGCAAGGTGCCCGCTTCTGAACGCGGCAGGTCCACCAGCGGCAGCGCGCGGCACCCGGCGCGGCGCTGGCCCATCTGCTCGGTGTCGTGCACGTACAGCTCGCAAGGCGCGGGCATCTCCGGATACAGCGCGAACAGCGCGTCGGCCACGCCGTCCGGGTCATACACCGCGAGCCTGCCTTGGAGGCGCGCGGTCAGCGTGACGATCGCCTCGGCGACGAGCGGGTGGGCGAACGCCTTGTAAAGCACGTTGCCGCCCTGCCGCGCGTCGAAGGTTTGGATGTCCAGCATTGTGTCGCGTCAGAGCCCCAAGCGCCGGCGGACGGTATCGGCCGCCTCCTGCGTGTCGTCCAGGGGGGTGGTGTGCCACGCCTCCACCCGGCCGCGAAAGGGGCGGATGCGCCCGTCCGCCCGCAGCCCGGCCAGGAAGGCGCTGATCCGCCGCGAGCGGCCGGGCAGCTCGGCAACCAGCACGGGGGCCGCCGTGGCCACCGCCTCCGACACCATGGAGACGCTGTCCGCCGTCACCACCAGGGCGTCTGCGCTGGCGAGCAGGCCGAAGTACGGGTTCTCCCCCGTCCCGTCCCACACCCATCCCCCCAGCGGCTGCAACGCCCGGCGCAGCGCCTCCGCCACCGCGGGCGCGGTGCGTCGGGAGGGGGTGACGGCCATGCCCATCCCGTCGGCCAGCATGGCGGCGGCGAGCTGCGCGGCCAGGGCGGCACCTTCCGTCGCCTCCAGCCGGAAGCGCCCGTTGCTGCCGCCCACCAGCACCGCCACCAGCGGCCGGGGCAGGTGCGCCAGCCTCCCCGCCCACTCCGCCCGCGCTGCCGCCAGCCGCGCGGGCGTCACCCGGTGCAGTGCGGTGCGGGTGACGACGACATTCGGCCCAGTGAGCCGGTCGTGCCGCGCCACGACCACCTGGTCGAAGCGGCGCGGGTCCATGCGAGGGTGCTGGATCTGCACGGTGAGCCGGCCCTGCCGCCGCCAGGCCGCCAGCACGGGAGCGGGCTTGCCGCCGCAGCCCAGGGCGAGAGGTTCGGGCGGCAGCCCCGCGCCGCCCGGCCGCCACCACGGCCGGGGCAGGAGGAGTAGCTTGCGGGGCGCCAGCCCGGCGGCCTCCGCCAGCCCGAACGCCTGCGACCACATGCCGGCAAGGTCTTCGGCCAAGATGACGCTGTCCATGGCGGGCGTTTCAGCCTCGGGCGGACGTGCGGACCGGGTTGCCGCGGGCGGACGATGTCGCGTCCATGCTGACCTGCGCCGCTTCCCGTGTCATGCTCATGGCATGGGTGATACCACTTCTTCGCAAGCTGCCGACAAGCCGGCGTCCGCCGACCCTGCCGTCGAGTGACCGCCTGGAGCACCTGCCCGAAAGGAGATCTCCTGGGTGCATTCCAGGAACCGGGAAGCTGGTCGCATCGTGGCTGACCCGGGGCAGCACGAGGCGGTGGCGTTCCTTGTCGATGCCGGGCCTCAGATCACCAGGGCCACGCGCATCAACGTGACCCTGCCGGCAGGCCTGGCAGCGGAGACAGACCGCCGGACCGACAACCGCTCGAAGTTCCTGGCCGATGCCGCGCGGGCAAAGCTGCATGACGCTAGATAGCCGTCCCAGCCGCACCCTGAACCCGCAATGACCCGCACGCCCTCCGCGCGGCAAGCGGTGGTCGGCGTGGTGCTCGCGGCCCTGCTGCTCGGCGCTGGGTTGTGCGGCTCGGTCGTGGCTGTCGGCCTGTGGCTGTCACCGCCTTTCCGCACCATGGTCGGGCCGCCACCGGCCGTGCTGCCGGGGGCGGAAGCCGTGCAGGTGCCCTCGGCTTCCGGCTCCGTGCTGCAAGGCTGGTGGGTTCCCGGCGCACCCGGCGGCGGCGGCATCATCCTCATGCATGGCGTCCGGGCAGACCGCCGGCAGATGGTGCAGCGCGCCCGCGTCCTGCACGAGCACGGGTTCGCCGTCCTGCTGTTCGATTTGCAGGCCCATGGCGAAAGCCCGGGCCGCCGCATCACCTTCGGCCGGCTGGAGGCAATGGACGCCGCGGCAGCCGTGCGTTTCGTCCAGGGCCGCCTGCCGGGCGAGAAGCTGGGGGCGATCGGCGTCTCGCTCGGCGGCGCGGCGGCGCTGCTCGGCGCGGAGCCTTTGCCGGTGGACGCGCTTGTGCTCGAATCGGTGTACCCTGACATCGACGCGGCGCTCGCCAACCGGCTGCAGACCGGTCTGGGCCGCATCGCCGGGCCGCTGCTCGCTCCGCTGCTCACGCCCGTGTTCGATGGGCTGCTGCCGCCGCTGCTCGGCGTGCGCCCGGAGGAGTTGCGCCCCATCGACCGGACAGGGAGCATCGTGGCCCCTGTCCTGCTGGCATCAGGCACGGTGGACGACCGGACCCCGCTTGCCGAGGCGCAAGCCTTATTTCAGCGTGCGCCGGAGCCCAAGCAATTCTGGGCCGTGCCGGGTGCGGCCCACATCGATTTGGAACAATTCGGCCGGGACGAATACTGGGGAGTCGTCCTGCCATTCCTGGTCAGATACCTTCGACCTGGCGAAACCGCGAAAGGCTGAGCCGATGCGCATGATGCACAGAAGCTTCTATATTCTCGCGGCTCTTCTTATTGCTTCGCAAGTCCGGGCGAACGTGTTGGACGGCGTCTGGACCGGCAGCTATTTCTGCCAGCAAGGCCTGACGGCGCTGGAATTGTTCGTCACCATCTCACCCAACGGCGTGCCGCTGGCCCTGTTCCACTTCGGCGATGGCAGCATAGACCGCCCCGAAGGCTGCTTCGCGATGCAGGGAACGCTGTCGAAGGAACGGATGAACTTCACGGCAGGCAAGTGGCTGCTTCGCCCCTATGGATATGTGAGCGTGGACTTGAGCGGCATCGTCAACGGAAATGCCTATGCTGGCCAAGTCGCTGGCCCCGATTGCACCACCTTCACCTTGCAATGGAGGCCGGGCAGCCCTGCTCCAGCCGCGTGCCAGGCTCGGGAGACACCTATCTCCTAGCTCTCCAACCCATTTTGCTTGACTACGCTGCACCGCAGCACTACAAACCATTCTGCGCACCTCGATGCCCGGCTTTGCCGTTTCCGAACGCCAGCCTTCATCCCATCCAGTGTCTCGCGCCGGTTCGTGGTCCTGCTGATCGCGATTGACGCCCAGAGCACATCCGCGATGGCGCGTCCGCACACGAAAGTCACCCATGTCATCCTTCCAAGACCTCGGCCTGGCCGCGCCGCTGCTCGCCGCGCTGACCGCCAAGGGCTACGTCGATCCGACGCCGATCCAGGAGCAAGCTATCCCGCACGTCCTGACCGGCCATGACGTCCAGGGCATTGCCCAAACTGGCACCGGCAAGACCGCTGCGTTTGCGCTGCCCATCATCCACAACATGCTGGCCACCCGGAAGCACCCGGGCAAGCGGGGCGTGCGCTGCCTTGTCATGGCGCCGACCCGCGAACTGGCCAGCCAAATCGCCGAGAGTTTCCGCGAGTACGCCGCCGGGTCGCCGATCCGGGTCGCTTTGATGTTTGGCGGCGTGCCGAAGCCGCGCCAGGCCCGCGCGGTCGATAACGGCGTCGATGTGCTGGTGTGCACGCCGGGCCGGCTGCTGGACCACCTGAACGACCGTGCCGTGAACCTTGGCAACGTCGAGGTTCTGGTGCTGGACGAGGCGGACCACATGCTCGATCTCGGCTTCATCGTGCCGATTAAGAAGATCGTCTCCTACATCCCCAAGGTGCGGCAGACGCTGTTCTTCTCCGCCACCATGCCGAAGGAGATCGAGAGCCTGGCCGGCGCCCTGCTGCGCGACCCGGTGCACGTCGCCGTCACCCCGGTCGCCAAGACCGCGGACCGGGTGGAACAGACTGTCGTGTTCGTCGAGGCGCCGCGCAAGCGCGCGTTGCTGTCCGCTATCCTCAAGCGCAAGGGCATGGGCCGCACGCTGGTGTTCACCCGCACCAAGCATGGCGCGGACAAGGTCGTGCAGCACCTGGAGGCGTCCGGCCAGCGTGCCGCCGCCATCCACGGCAACAAGAGCCAGGGGCAGCGCGAGCGGGCGCTCGCCGCGTTCAAGGACGGCAGCGTGCCGGTGCTGATCGCGACGGACATCGCGGCCCGCGGCATCGACGTGGACGGCATCACCCACGTCATTAACTTCGACTTGCCGAACGTACCGGAAAGCTACGTCCACCGCATCGGCCGCACCGCGCGGGCGGGCCATGCCGGGGAGGCGATCAGCTTTTGCGACTCGACCGAGCGGCCGCACCTGCGCGGCATCGAGAAGCTGATCCGCACCCGCCTGCCGGTGGCGGAGATGGACGCGCTGGCCGCCTGAGTTGCCCAGAGGGGGCAAGGCCGGCGGCCTTGCCCCCAGAGCCACAGCGATGCCACTGGAAGCGCGCTTCCGGGATTGCCGTGCAGCGGAAGCTACAAGGGAGCTGCATGGCTGAGGCCGGGTTTTGCCCGACGGCAAAATCCTCTGGCCGCCTGGCTTATCATTAACGGTGTCACGGAAACCCTGTTCCCTTGCGGGTGCAGGGCGCAACCCTGCTGCTTGGCATCGCCTAGCTAGTCAGCCTAACCTCCCCAGACGGGAGAAGCGGTTATGACCAGCCTGTTTCAGCGTGCAGCATGCCTGGCCGCGTTGCTGGCCTGTCTCGCCGGCCCCGGTCACGCCGCCGATTTCGACCTTCCCGGCTTGGACGCTGACAGTGAGCAGTTCGCTGCCGCCCTGTCCAAACCGTTCCCCGCCGGCGGCACGCCGGATAGCCGCAGCAAGGCAGAATCGCGGGCGGCCCTTGCCGCCGCCCGCAGCGACTGGACTACCGCCGCCACGGCGTTGGAAAGCCGGCTGGGGCAGTCGGACGTGAGCGCCGAGTTATGGCTGCAACTGTCGCAGGCCGAGCTGAAACGCACCCCGCCCGACTTGCGCCGGGCACTGGATGCGGCGTGGCAATCCTACCAGGCCGCCGACGAAGCGCCGGACAAGGCCGTCGCCATGGTCGGGGCCGCGCAGGCGCTGCTGGCGCAGGGGCGTCCGGCGCAGGCTGGCCAGGCGTTCGCCGAAGCCGTCGCCCAGGCGCCCGGCAACGCCGCCTACCAGCGGATGCTGGCGGACGCGAACCAGGCTGCCGGCCTGCTGGTCGTCCGGGTGCACACGGAGGTGGACGCCGATCCGCCGCGCGCCTGCATCGTGTTCAACGTTCCCCCCTCCCGCCGCAACGACTTCCATCCGGAAGACTGGGTGCGGCTCGACCCAGCGGTCCCGGATGCCGCCATCACCCGGGAAGGGGACGATATCTGCGTCTCCGGCCTGCCGCTCGCCGCCACTACCCGCGCCATCTTGCGCCAGGGTCTGCCCGGCGAGGGCGGGATCGCCATGAAAGCCGAGGGCGTGGCTGCGCTCGCCATGGGCAATCGCTCGCCCCTGCTGGCCTTCGACAACCGCATGTTCTTGCTGCCGCGCGGCCAGCCGCCCCGCATCGTGCTGACCAGCAGCAACGTCTCGTCCGTCAAGCTCGGCATCGTGCTGTTTACCGAGCGCACCATGCTGCCCTGGACGCAGCAGAGCGCGCTGGGCAAGCCGATAGAAAGCTATCTCGCGGGCCAGCTGGACAAGGACCAGGCCCGGGTGGTGTGGAGCGGCCGCGCAGCATTGCCCGGCTTCAGCCAGAACGCCCGCCTGCGCACCGTCCTGCCGCTGCCGGCCGACGCGATGCAGACGCCGGGCCTCTACGCGGTGACGGTGCGGCCGGACGACGGGCAGCCCGAGTATGCGACTCAAGCCGTGCAGCCGGTGCTGCAAACCGATCTCGCCCCCACCGTCTGGCGGGGCGGCGACGGGCTCACCGTACAGCTGCGAGGCTACTCCGACGCCCGTCCCCGGCCCGGCGTGGCCCTGCGATTGATGGCGCGCAACAACGACATCCTGGCCGAAGCGCGCACGGACGCGGACGGCATGGCGCATTTTGCCGCCCCCCTGCTGCATGGCGAGGGCGTGATGGCGCCCGCCGCCCTGCAAGGCACGCTGGCCGGCGCGCCGGACGACTTCGTCAGCCTCGACCTGGACGCCGCGGCCTTTGACCTGTCGGACCGCGGCGTCACCGGCGCGCCGCAGCCCGGGCCGCTGGACGCCTTTGTCTGGCCGGACCGCGGCATCTACCGCCCCGGCGAGACGGTGCAGCTCATGGCGCTGCTGCGCGACGCCGCGGGGCAGCCGGTGGACCGCCCGGCGCACCTGCGCATCAAGCGCCCCAACGGCACCGTGTTCATGGACAGCGTGGTGCAGCCGGGCGGCGGCGGGTCGCTGCACCTGGCCGTCGCGCTGTCGAACGGCGCGCCCGTCGGCGGCTGGACGGTGCAGGTGCTGTCCGACCCCGACGGTCCGGCGGCCGGCGAGGCCGGGTTCAAGGTAGATGCCTTTGTGCCCGACCGCATGGCCGTGGAACTGAGCGGCCTGCCCGCGCAACTAGCTCCCGGCAGCCCGCAATCCGTCGCGGTGGAGGCCCGTTTCCTGTATGGCGCCCCCGCCATGCACCTGACCGGCAGCGCGGAGCTGCGGCTGGAGTTCGCTGCCAAGCCGCCCGATGCGCTGGCCGGCTACCAGGTCGGGCTGGCGGACGAGGCGTTCGCCCCGCAGGCCGCTACCCTGGTGCTGCCCCCCACCGACGATGCCGGGCATGCCACCCTCGCATTGCACTTGCCCGCAGCGCCGGACAGCACCCACCCGGTGCAGGCGGCGCTGGACGTGTCGGTCAACGATCCCTCCGGCCACGCCGCCCATGCCACCGCCACGATCCCGGTCCGTGCATCCGAGCCGTTGATCGGCATCCGCCCCGGCTTCGACGGTTCGGTGGACGCCGGGTCCGAAGCCGCGTTCGACATCGCCGCCATCGGGCCGGACGGCCGCCGCATGGCGCTGCCGGTAAGGGTGCGGCTGGTGCGCGAGCGGCCGGACTGGCGGCTGGTAACCAGCGGCAGCCTGTCCTCCTACGAGACGGTGTGGCGCGACGAGCCGGTCGAGAGTCACGACCTGGTCATCCCCGCAGACGGCACGCTGCGCTTCGCCCGCACGCTCGGCTTCGGCCGCTACCGGCTGGAAGTGGCGCAGCCGCACGGGCTGGCCGCCAGCTCCGTCCGCTTCCGCGCCGGCTGGGCCAGCTCCGACAGCCCGGACGTGCCGGACCGCGCCGACGTGTCGGCGGACCGCAAGGCCTACCCGCCAGGTGCGACCGCCCGCATCCACGTCGTCGCCCCGTTCGCCGGGCCGGCGACCTTGCTGGTGATGACCAACCGCGTGCTGTCCGCCCGCAGCGTGGACGTGCCGGCGGGCGGTGCGGATTTCGACGTGCCGGTGGACGCCGCCTGGGGACCGGGCGCCTACGTGGCGCTGCACGTGTTCCGCGGCGGCAACGGTGCCAAGCGGCCGGACCGCGCCATCGGGCTAACCTGGCTAGGCCTCGACCCGGCTTCGCGCCAGCTGGACGTGGCGTTCGATGCCCCCGCCTCCGTGCTGCCCCGCGCCACCGCCCATGTGGCGCTGCACACCGCACCCGGCGCATGGGTCAGTGTGGCAGCGGTGGACGAGGGCATCCTGCGCCTGACCAATTTCACGACGCCGGACGCCAGGCCGCACTATCTCGGCCGCCGCGGCCTGGGAGTGGACATCCGCGACGACTGGGGCCGCCTGCTCGCCCCGACCGAAGGCACGGCCGCCGCCTTGCGGCAGGGTGGCGACGAGGGCGCGTCCGGCCGCCCGAACATCCCGCAGCAGATCGTCTCGCTGTTCCAGCCGCCGGTGCAGGCGGACGCGTCCGGCGCGGTGGACGTGGCGCTGCCCCTCCCCGACTTCGCCGGCCAGGTGCGGCTGATGGCGGTGGCGTGGGACGGCAACCGGCTAGGCTCCACCGGTGCCGACCTGTTCGTGCGCGACCCGCTGGTAGCCGAGCCGCTGCTGCCGCGCTTCCTCGCCCCCGGCGACGTGGCGCAGGCCAGCGTGCTGCTGCAGAACGTGGCGCTGCCGGAAGGCCCGGTATCGGTGCAGGCAAGCACGGACGGTCCTCTTGCCTTGGCAGGCGACGCCGTCCTGGCCGCCACTCTCGCCCCCGGCGCGCAGGCCGTGGCGGGGCTGGGGCTGCGGGCGACCGGCGTGGGGCTGGCCCACGTGACACTCGACGTCTCCGGTCCCGGCGGCTTCCACGCCCGGCACGTCGCCGCCCTCGACGTGCACCCGGTGCGCGGCCTGTCCACTGACAGCAGCGCCGGCGAGCTGCCGGCCGGCGGCACGGCGGCCCTCGCACCGCAGACTGCGGCGTTCCTCCCCGGCACTTGGTCGGCCACCGCGAGCTTCGGCGCCCCCATCCGCTACGACGCCGGCGCGCTGGTGCGGGCGCTAGACGCCTACCCGCTGTTCTGCCTGGAGCAAGCGATCAGCAAAGGCTTTCCCCTGGCGCTGCTGCCGGACGGTGCGGCGGCCGGCCCGGACCGCGCCCTGCGCTTGCAGCATGCGGTGGATACCGTGCTCGACCGGCAGCGCTACGATGGCCTGTTCGGCCTGTGGACGGCCAGCGACGAAGCGGAGCCCTGGCTGTCCGCCTATGCCACCGAATTCCTGCTGCGCGCCCGGCAGGCTGGCGCCACCGTCGGCGACGCTGCGATGGCGGACGCGCTGAAGGCGCAGACGGACCCGATCAACAGCCCCGACAGCGGCGCGGAGGGCCAGGCGCTGCAAGCCTACCGCCTGTACGTCGCGGCCCTCGCCGGCCAGCCGCGCGCCGGCGCCGGCCGCATCCTGTTCGAGGACCTGGACAGCTTGCCCACCCCGCTCGCCCGCGCCCAGCTGGCCGCTGCCCTGGCGCTGGGCAATGACCGCCCCCGCGCAGAACGGGCCTTCGCCGCCGCCATCGCCACACCCGGCCGTAAACCGTGGGAGTACGACTACGGCGATGCCACGCGGGACGCCGCCGGCGTGGCGCTGCTGCTGAAGGAGTCCGGCCTGCTGGCCAATCGCATGCCGGACCTGATCGCCCGCCTCCCTGGCGGCGATGTCAAGCCCGCCGCGCTCAACACCCAGCAGCAAGCCTGGCTCGCCGCCGCCGCCGGGGCGCTCGGGCGCGACGGCGCGGTGACCCGGGTCAGCCTGGACGGCCGCGCCCTGCCGCCGAGCCCCGTGGTGATGGCGGCGCTTACCGGCCCCGCCACCGCGCGCAACATCGGCGACCGCGCCGTGTGGCAGACCGTCTCGGCCAGCGGCGTGCTGGCGCAGGCCGCTCCGGCGGCGCGGTCGGCCATGCGGGTCAGCCGCAAGTTCCTGGACCTGGACGGTGCTGTGCTGGACCTCGCGCACCTGCGCCAGAACACGGTGTTCGTGCTGCTGTTGGAGGGGACCGCGGAGGATGGCCAGCCGCACCGGGCGCAGTTGCTGCAAGGCCTGCCCGCCGGCTGGGAGATCGCCGGCCGCTTCGCCCCCGGCGACGCGCAGGGCTTGCCCTGGCTCGGCACGCTGTCCGACACGGAGGCCATGCCCGCCGCCGATGACCGTTTCCAGGCGGTGATCGCGCTGACCGGGGAGGAGCCGGCCTTTCGCGTCGCGGTGCGGCTGCGCGCGGTGACGCCGGGCAACTTCGAGATTCCCGGCGCGGAGCTGTCCGACATGTACCGCCCCGGCGTGTTCGCGCGCCAGGGCAGCAACCGCATCGATGTCCAGCCGCCGCAATAGGCTGACCTTGATGCTGGGCCTGGGGCTGGCTCTCGGCCTGGCCGGGGCCGGGCTGGCCTTCGCCGCGGCCGACCGGGCGTTCCCGCCGGACCTGTCGCGGCTCAGGAGCGCTGGCGCGGAGATCCTGGACCGCCAGGGCCGCGCCCTCGCCATGCTGCCCGCCCCCGGCGGCGTCTGGCGGCTGCGCACGGCGGTCGATCAGGTCTCCCCCGCCTTCCTAGATCTGCTGGTGCAAACGGAGGACCGCCGCTTCTACCAGCACGGCGGGGTTGATCCGCGCGCCCTGCTGCGAGCCGCCTGGCAGGGGTTGCGGGCCGGGCGGGTGGTGTCCGGCGGTTCGACCTTGACGATGCAGGCGGCACGGCTGCTGGAACCCCGCCCCCGCACCCTGCGCAGCAAGCTGATCGAGGCATTCCGCGCCGTGCAGCTGGAGGAGCGCTTCGGCAAGCGCGACATCCTGGGCATCTGGCTGACCCTGGCGCCGTTCGGCGGCAACCTGGAAGGGCTGCGCGCCGGGTCGCAGGCCTGGTTCGGCAAGCGCCCGGCGGCGCTGGACCGGGCGGAGGCGGCGCTGCTGGTCGCAATTCCCCGCCGCCCCGAATCCCTGCGCCCCGACCGCCACCCGGACCGCGCCCTGGCGCTGCGCAACCGCCTGCTGGAGGACGGCGCGGAGCGTGGCGAGCCGCTGCCGACCCGCCGCATTCCGTTCCCGCACCACGCCGAGCCCGCCCTGCGCACGCTGCTGGCCGCCACGCCGCAGCCGGACGGGTTGGCGACCACGCTGGACCTGCCGCTGCAAATCCAGCTGGAACGGCTGGCGGCCGACCACCTCGCCCGGCTGCCGCCCCAGGCCGCGATGGCGCTTCTGGTGGCCGATTGCCGCAGCCGGGCGGTGCTGGCGGCGGTGTCCAGCAGCGGCTCGCTCGACCTCACGGCGGCGTCACGCTCCCCGGGCTCAGCCCTGAAGCCGCTGCTGTACGGCGTGGCATTCCAGGACGGGCTGGTGCGGCCCTCGACTTCCGTCAGCGACCTGCCGCAGCATTTCGGCGGTTATGCGCCAGAGAACTTCGACCGCAGCTTCACCGGCCCTGTGATGGCGGCAGAGGCACTGCGCCGCTCGCTGAACCTGCCCGCCGTGGCGCTGCTGGATCGCATCGGCCCCGCTCGCTTCGCTGGCCGGCTAAACGCTGCTGGGGTGAGGCTGCGCCTGCCGCCGGGGGCTGCCGCTTCCCTGCCCCTGGCGCTGGGGGGCGTGGGCATTCGGCTGCGCGACCTGCTTCGCTTGTATGCCGGCCTAGCCACGGACGGATCTAGCCAGAGTCTGCGGCTGAGCCTGACCGTCCCGCCCGGCCCGGCGCTGCCGCTGCTGCAGCCCGGCGCCGCCCGGTTGGTCGCCGACGCCATCACGCGCGACTTCCCCGCTGGCGGACCCGGCGGCGTCGCCTGGAAAACCGGCACCAGTTGGGGCGGGCGCGACGCCTGGGCGCTGGGATTCGATGCGCGCCATGTCGCCGGCGTCTGGCTGGGCCGCCCCGACGGCGCTGCCGTCCCCGGCTTCACCGGCGCGGAAACTGCGTTGCCGGTGCTGGCGGACGTGTTCGGCATGCTGCCCCCCGCCCCGCGCAGCCCCGCTCCGGACGAGGGAATCCCAGGGGCGGGTACAGGGGCGGGTCCAGGGGCGGCCTTGGCAGCCGCCCCGCCGGAGGCGGGGATGCAGCTGCTGTTTCCTCCCCCCGGAGCTATCCTGTCGGCGGATGGCCCGGTGCCGCTGCGGGCCATGGGCGGCCGGCGTCCCTTGGTGTTTGCCGTAGACGGCACCGCCCTGGCCTCCGCCGCCGCCAGCCGCGCGGCGGCCTGGACCCCGGCAAGCCCTGGCTTCTACACCATCACAGTGCAGGATACGGACGGCGCGTTGGCGCGGGCGCAGGTGCAAGTCCAGTGAGCACAGGTTCGTCGAAGCGCTTCTTGCATGCTGCTTCTGTTTAGGCGGCGCCATTACCTGCGGCGTCCCGTCATGACTCGAAGGAGGCGCGGGTAGTCCGCACGCCATCCCGCTCCCCCTCAGCCCCGTCATGATAGGGCTTAACCCGCTGGTATGCAGATTAGCCATGGTTGAGGCTGAGTTGTTGGCCCGAGCTTTTCACTTTGTATTTTGGTGATTGAAGCAGGTGACCGAGTGGCCTGCGCTGGAAAAGGGCGAGAGTGGCCGCTGCATGCGATGGATGTTGAGGGCGACGGACGTTTGTGCAGGATGACGGAACGGGCAGCGTTGAACAGCACGGTGCGCACGCTAGGCCGACCGTGGCCAGTTCTGGCCCTGGTGGAGG
This sequence comes from uncultured Acetobacteraceae bacterium, assembly GCA_964235495.1. Lineage (GTDB taxonomy): Bacteria > Pseudomonadota > Alphaproteobacteria > Acetobacterales > Acetobacteraceae > LMUY01. The sequence continues at coordinate 20,428 of CAXSAX010000001.1, forward strand.
CTTTGCCACTCAACCAGGTGATCGGCGCGCAACCTGGGAGACAGACGATCTGCTTGCTGGAGCAACGGTCGGGTTCAGGTAGGGCATCGAGCAGGGTAACATCGTGAGGGGGGCCGATACCCTTGAAGCGGCTCAGGGTCTGCGCCATGGCGGCAAGTGGGGACGGCTTGCGACGTGGGCGTGCAGTTTGCGATAGCGGTTGGCTGCGCACGGGTTGGCCTACGTCTCGCGGCGATCAACGATGCCCCTAAGGCGGGCGCAAACGACGCTGGAGAGATATGGACAGAACGACGCCTAACGAGCACGGCGGCACTTTGTGGAACAGTCGGAGGCGGTACTGCCCTAAATGACGGCAGCGCCTGCCAGAAACGTCAATGCCGTGGTTGGGGGACGTGGATTCGAACCACGATAAGCAGAGTCAGAGTCTGCTGTCCTACCGTTAGACGATCCCCCAGCAGCGGACGGCGAGTTAGCATCGGCAGAACCGGGACGCAATGCAGCGGTTGGTTTGATTCTCTGCCCACCCTGGGTTAGGCTGATAGCAGCGGAGGGGTGGCCGAGCGGCTGAAGGCGGCGGTTTGCTAAACCGTTGTGCATTGTAAAGGTGTACCGTGGGTTCGAATCCCATCCCCTCCTCCACTTCCGCAACAAACCTTCACCCGCATTGCTCGTTCTCGTCCGACAAGTCGGAGAACCATCATGCCAGACAAGAACGAGCACACTGGCCGTTTCGGCGGCCCCGGGTCCAGCCACCAGGACCGCGAGCATCCTGGCAAGAACAACCAGGATACCGGGCATAAGGACGGCGGCGGGCATCCCGGCTCTAAAGAAGAGCACACGAAGGACACCGGCGGTGATAAGTCCGGCGGTGGTCATCACTCCCGTGAGCACGGGCGCACCAAATCCTAGCAGCCGCCCAGCCTAGCGGCGCCTTAGCTGCCAACGTTACGGAGTTCGCCCGCCTCCTGCGGCGGGCGAGCCTTCCAGTTGGGCCACTCGGTCTGCTGGCAGCCCTGGACGCAATATTTTATGCAGGGATTACAGCCCACAGCGAGGCGCGCATTGCGCTCAGTGCCGCCCTGGTGCCTCGGCGCGAGCAGGCAGTCCTGTTCGACATAGCATTCGCTCTATTCTGGCGCGGCCCGGCGGCCACGCAGCAATGCATGGCAACAGTTTCGCCCGAAAACGCAAAGCTACAAGCCGTCCCGGGGCCCCGGCGGATAGCGGAGGCCATAAGCCGCGGCGCCGCGCGCGTGGCAACCAGCCGCAACAGGGTGCCACCCTCACGGCTAGCAATGCGGAACGGCCGCAAACCATGGACTTGAGGCCATGAGCGCCGCGCAAATCGCTAAGGCACAGACCGAGATCGCCAGGATGCGGCTGCTGTTCGGCCTTCGGCGCACCCGCTCTGCGGCCCGCGGCGTCTACATCGACATGGCGGCCACCCTGCGCGCTGGGCTGCGGCATGGCGACGAGATGCTGAGCTTAGTCCGCACGGAGCGCACCGTGCGCCCGATATCATTGGTCGTGCTGTGCGACATCTCCGGCTCCATGGGGCGCCATGCGCATACCCTGCTGCACTTCATGCATGGCGTGGCCAATGACCGGGACTAGGTCAGCGTGTTCCTATTCGGCATCCGGCTCACCAACGTCACCCGGCCGCTGCGCCATCGCGACCCGGAGGCAGCCGTGGCGGGCCTGGTGCCGGACTGGTCGGGTGGCACCCGCATCGGCAACACGCTCGCGCAGTTCGACCGGCATTGGGCCAAGTACGTATTGGGCCAGGGCGCAGTAATGTTGCTGATTACGGACGGGCTAGCGCCGGCGATGGAGCGGCTGCACAAATCTTGCAGCCAGCTGATCTGGCTTAACCCGCTGTTGCACTGGGACGGGTTCGAGCCGAAATCCCAAAGTACCCGCGCCATGCTGCCGCACCTGGACGAGTTTCGGCCCGTCCACAACATCGCCAGCCTGCGTGCCCTGATCGCCGCCTTGTCCCGCCCGATGCCCGCGCGGGGCCGTCCGTTGGAAGGTGCCGCATGACCGAAGCCGAAGACATACTGGCCATCGCCGCGGCCTGGTTGCAGGAAGGTGAACGCGTGGCGCTGGCCACTGTGACGGAGACCTGGGGCAGCTCGCCGCGCCCGCCAGGCAGCCAAATGGCGGTGACCGCCTCCGGGCGCATGGCCGGGTCGGTCAGCGGCGGCTGCATTGAGGGCGCGGTGGCAGAGGCCGCGCAGTCCAGCATCGCCGGTGGCGGGCCGCAGCTGCTGGATTTCGGCGTGACAAACGAGCGGGCCTGGGAAGTGGGGCTGGCCTGCGGTGGCAAGCTCAAGGTGTTCGTGGAAGCTTTGGCGTGACGCCTGCTGTTCTCCAGGCCTTGCAGGCGGCCCGTGCCGCCGGGCAGCCAGTGGCGCTGGCGACCCGGTTGCCAGACGGCGCGCAATTGGTGCTGCCGGACCTGGCATATCCGGCACTGACCCAGGCGGCGGAGCAGGCTCTCGCAACCGAACGAAGCGGCATGCATGAGGTGGACGGCGCGGCCTGGTTCCTCCACGCACACAATCCGCCGGCCCGCCTGGTTATTGTGGGAGCGGTGCACATCGCGCAGGCCCTGGTGCCGCTCGCCGCCCAGTTGGGCTACGGCATCACCGTGGCCGACCCGCGCCGCGCCTTCGCCAGCCCCGAGCGGTTCCCCAACATCACTGTTTCGACCGACTGGCCGGACGAGGCGCTGGACGCCCTGCGCCCGGATAGCCGCACCGCCATCGTCACCCTCACGCATGACCCCAAGCTCGATGACCCGGCGCTCGACCGCGCGCTGAAGTCGCAGGCGTTCTACGTCGGCGCGCTCGGCAGCCGCCGCACCCACGCCGCACGGCTGGACCGGCTGCGCGCACTGGGGCACGGCGACGCAGCACTTGGGCGCATCCGCGGTCCGGTCGGGCTGAACATCGCCGCCGTCACCGCGTCGGAGATCGCGCTCTCCGTGCTGGCGCAGATCGTGGCCGTGCGCCGCGGCGCACCGCTCGCGTGATCTTCGGACCAACGCCGCTCGCCACGGCGGAGGGCGCTATCCTGGCCCACACTCACCGTCTGCCGGGCCGAGTGCTGAAAAAGGGGTTGGTGCTGGATGCGGATGCGCTCGCGGCCCTGCGCGCCGCCGGGTCGGACCCGGTGGTGGCGGCGCGGCTCGAACCCGGCGATGTCGGCGAGGATGCGGCGGCTCGGCGGATCGGGCGCGCCCTGCTCGGCCCAGGCCTGTCCGCCAGCCGCGCCGCCACCGGCCGGGTCAACCTGCTTGCCGCCGCGGCCGGGCTGCTCCAGGTGGACTCGGCGCGGATCGATGCGGTGAACGCCATCCATGAGGCTGTCACCGTCGCCACCCTGCCAGACGCGGCCCCGGTCACGCCGGGCGAGATGGTCGCGACGATCAAGATCATTCCGTTCGCTGCGCCGGGCGGGGTGCTGGCTGCAGCGGAGGCGGCGTGCGCCGGCGGGGCTATGGCGGTGCGGCCCTGGCTGCCGCTTCGGGTGGGCCTGGTGCTGACCACCCTGCCCGGCCTGAAGCCCGCCGTCATCCGGGGTACCGTTGCTGCTACCGCCGCCCGGGTGGCCGGCATCGGTGGCACGCTGCTGCCTTTTCTGCAGTGCCCGCACCGGACGGAGCCGGTCGCCGCCGCGCTGCGCCGCCTGCTGGCGGACGGGGCGACCCTGCTGCTGGTCGCCGGCGCGTCCGCCGTGGTGGACCGGCGGGACGTGGGACCGGGCGGCATCGTGGCAGCCGGCGGCGAGGTGCTGCACTTCGGCATGCCAGTCGATCCAGGCAACCTGATTTGCCTCGGGCGGGTCGATGGCGTGCCAGCATTGGTGCTGCCGGGCTGCGCGCGCAGCCCGAAGCCGAACGGAATCGACCTGGTCCTGCACCGTCTGGCGGCAGGGCTACCAGTGACGGGCGACACGGTCGCGCGGCTGGGAGTGGGGGGCTTGCTGAAGGACGTGGCGGCCCGGCCGTTGCCTCGCGCCCGAGCGACCGCTGGCAACCGCACGGTCGCCGCCGTGGTGCTGGCGGCGGGGCAGTCCAGCCGGATGGCGCCGCGCCACAAGCTGCTGGAGGATGCAGGCGGGCGGCCCATGGTGGCGCGGGTTGTGGATGCGGTGCTGGCCAGCCGCGCGCGCCCGGTGCTGGTCGTGACGGGGCATCGCGCGGCGGACATCCGCGCTGCCCTAGCCGGCCGTCCCGTGATGTTCGTCGAAGCGCAGGATTATGCGGAAGGGCTGTCGGCCAGCTTGCGCGCCGGGCTCGCCGCCCTGCCCACCGCGGCGCCGGCGGCCCTGGTGGTGCTGGGGGACATGCCGCTCGTCTCCGCCGCCTCCATTGACCGGCTACTAGACGCCTACAACCCGGACGAGGGCCGCACCATCGTGGCGCCGACTCACGCCGGAGAACTGGGCAATCCCGTGCTGTGGGACCGCCGGCATTTCCCCGCCATGATGGCGCTGACGGGGGATCGCGGTGCGCGGGGCCTGTTGCGCCAGTGCGCCGATGCGGTGGCCGAGGTACCCCTGGATGACACGGTGCTACGGGATTTCGACACAGTGGAAAGCCTGGATTTGTTGGCTGGGTGACAGCGCGGACGGTTCGGCCCATCTGTGGAGCGGTCAATCGGAGCTGCGCCCATGCCTTGCCACGCCATCCGTTCCACCCTGATCATCCTGGCCGCAGTCGCCGGGTGCGCCGGGCCGCAGAGTTCAGGCAACCGGGCCAGTTCGGGGGCCGTGAGGTCTTGCCGGGCCAGCGCCGACGCATCGTTCAACCGGCAGAACCGCTACCTGCTGTCCGAGCGCGACGAAAAGGACACGCCGTTCTCCACATCCTTCGTGGCCGGCGACACGTCGCGTGGCCTGCCTTCCACCTACGCCTACGACACCCAGCTCTCAGACTGCCTCGCCGCGTCCAGGGTACCGCAGCCGGATCAGCCGGCGACTTCCACCCAACCACTTCCCGGCCTTGGCAGCACGATCGCGCCATACTGACGTGCTTGTCCGCCGCCCACACGCTTCCTAGAACCCGCCCTCAGCATCAGGACACCTGACATGAGCAAAATCATTCGCAGCGGCGCCGACAAGGTTCTGGCGAAGGCCGTGGAATACCATAATTTCGTGTTTCTGGCCGGGCTCGCGGCCAGCGACTTGTCCCAGAACGCGGCTGGCCAGATGCGTCAGGTGCTGAGCGACATCGACACCCTCCTGGAAGCCCACGGCACCGACAACACCCGGCTGTTGCAGGCGCAGATCTGGCTGCAGGACATCCGCGACCGTGATGCGGTCAACGAGCTGTGGTCGGCCTGGCTGCCTGAAGGCGGCGCTCCGGCCCGCGCTTGCACGGAGGCCAAGATGGCCGACTCTCGGCAGCTCGTCGAGATCATGATCACGGCCTGCAAATAAGGCCTTAGTGATCACGGCTGCGTGAATAGGACTGTAGTCGTAGGAATGGTTAATAGCGAGACAGCGATTTGTCAGATCGCTCGCTAAGTCGCAACAATCTGACACAGTCGGCTTGTCATGTGCGGAGGGACATGAGTAACGCTTTGCTCACGATACGGTGAAGTCATGAGGATAGCGTTATGATGTGGGCCGGCCGTCTCAAACTCATCGCACTCGGCGCTTGCCTGCTCGGCACCGGGACCGCGCAGGCCCACAGCCCTCACCCATCACATGGCTCATCTGGACGGCACGAGGCATCCCGAAGCCGGGCGTTTGGCCTGGGGCACGGCATGCCGATCACGTTCGCCACCAGCCGTCACGGCATGGGCACATATTTCGCCGACCGCGAGATCGGCCGCTTTGGGCGTCACGCCAGCCGCGGCCGCGTCTGGGCCTACACCGCGCCCGCCTTCACCTACGGCCACAGCAGCGGCCTGCAATGCGTCGCCTTCGCCCGGTCGGACAGCGGCATTGAGCTGTCCGGCAACGCCGATGCCTGGTGGGACAATGCGGCCGGCCTCTACCAGCGCGGCGCGCGGCCGGAATTCGGCAGTGTGCTCAACTTCCGCGCTAATGGGGCGATGCGACTCGGCCATGTGGCCGTCGTAAGTCAGGTGCTCAGCCCGCGCGAGATCGAGATCGACCACGCCAATTGGAACATGCGCGGCGGCATCAGTCGGGCGACTTCCGTGGTGGACGTCTCACCCTACAACGACTGGAGCGCGGTGCGCGTTGCCCTCGGCCACTCCGGAGACTACGGCAGCATATATCCCACGTTCGGCTTCATTTATAACCGGCCCGACACCGGCCGCATGGTCACCGCCAGCGTCGCCACTGCACCCTTGGTCGACTTGAACCCAGCGCCGCGGGATTTACGCGGCTCGGCGCGAGACTCGTATGACGAAGTGGCCGAAGCGCCTGACAGCGCCGAGCCGTTGTTCCGCCGGGTCAGCTACCGCCACCATGCGCGGCACCACCGGCATCGCTCCTGACCGAGGTCGATCCGCTCAGGCGGCGTCTGCCCGCCCGATCAGCAACACAGCTCCCAGCCCGACCGCGGCCGCGAGCGACATCCAGGCGCCTGGCATCGCGCGGTCTCCTGAGACATGGATCAGCTCCTCGCAGACAGCAGGGGTGAGCCCGCCCACCACAGCCGCTAGGCTGTAAGCCAGCGAGAACCCGGCGGTACGCACCGCTTCGGGCATGATCTCGGTCAAATAGACCACCATCGCGCCGTTGTAGCAGCCATAGATGAAACTGAGCCAAAGCTCGGCGGCTAGCAGGTGGCCGAAGGATGGGTTCGCCACCAGCCAGGACAGCAGCGGGTAAGCGGTGAGCATCGCCGCCAGCGTGGTCGCGATCAGCAGCGGACGCCGGCCGATCCGGTCCGACAGTGCGCCGCTGAGCGGCAGCCACAGCAAGTTGGACAGGCCCACGCACACCGTCACCAGCAACACGACAGTGGCGCCCAGGTGCAGCTGCTCCCGCCCAAAAGTGGGCGTGTAGGCGGTGATAAGGTAAAACGACACCGTGGTCATCACGACCATCATCATGCCCAGGCCCACCATGCGCCATTGCGCCAGCATGGTCCGCAAAATCTGCCCCGCACCCAGCCGTTGCGTGCGGGCGAGGAACGCTTCCGTCTCTTGCAACGAGCGGCGGACGAAGAACAGGAACGGGATGATGCAGCAGCCGATCACCATGGGGATGCGCCAGCCCCAATCCTGCATCCGGGCGTCACCGAGCGCCGCGTTGAGCGCCACACCGAGCAGGGCAGCCACGATCACCGCCACCTGCTGGCTGCCGGACTGCCAGGAAACGTAGAAGCCCTTGTGGCCCGGCGTCGCGATCTCGGACAAATAGACCGACACCCCGCCCAGCTCGACCCCAGCAGAGAAACCCTGCACCAGCCGGCCCGCCACCACCAGCAGCGGCGCAAGCAGGCCGATGCTGGCATAACCCGGCACCAGCGCCACCGTCGCCGTGCCCACCGCCATCAGCGCCAGCGTCAGCAGCAGGCCGGCCCGGCGGCCATGCGCGTCGATATATGCCCCGAGCACGATGGCACCTACAGGCCGCACCAGGAAGGCGGCGGCAAACGTCATCAGCGAGGCCATCAGCGAGAGATAATGGCCGTGGGCGGAGTCTGCGGCCGGGAAGAACGTGCGGCCGATGGCAGTGGCAAAGTAGGCAAAGACGAAGAAGTCGTACTGCTCCAGGAAATTGCCGCTGGCGACGCGGATGACGCCCATAACCTTGGATTGCCGCCCCGCCGCCATCGCCTGTTTCCTCCGCTTCGCCGGACCTACTCTCCGGGCACATCTTCTGGCGGGGTGGTGGCGCCCAGGCCGCCCACGACAGCCTGGGCCGTCACCTCGCCGGCGTGCTCAAACGTCAGCGTCACCGGAAAATGGTCGCCAGGATGCAGTGGCCGTTTCAGGTGGACCAGCATGAGGTGATAGCCGCCCGGCTCCAGGTGGATGGGCGCGCCGGGCGCTACGGGAAGGTCTGCCACGGGCCGCATCTCCATTACGCCGTCCACCATGGTGCTGAGATGCAGTTCGGCCTTGCCCGCCGCGGGGGTGCTGGCGCCGGTCAGCCGGTCGGGCGCCGCGGCGGTCACGGTGAGGTACACGGCGCCTGTCTGCCCGCCGGGGATGGTGGCGCGGGACCAAGCCTGCGTCACCACGACCGGCGCCGGTTGCGCATGGGCAGGGCTGGCGAGGCACGCCGCGAGCGCCAGGACTCTCGCACGCATCATTTAGGATCCCGCCCCGCCGACAAGCTTTGACAGGTCGGCGGCCATGGCGTCGGCGTCCTCGTCGGCCCGGATGACGCCGTCGAAGCGGCCCTGCGGGTCCATGACGTAGAGAATGGAGCTGTGGTCCATCGTGTAGTCGCCCGGGTTGGGGCCAGTGCGGTGAGGGGCATAGTACACGCGGTACTCCTTGGCGACAGCGGCGACCTGCTTTGCGGTGCCGGTCAGCCCGTCGAGCCGGGGACTGAACGCGGCGGCGTACTGCCTCACGACAAGCGCCGTGTCACGCGCCGGATCGACGGTGATGAACAGCGGCTGCACCTGGTCCGCCCGCGTACCCAGCTTGTCCAGCGCATCGGCTACCTGCGTCAGCGTGGTGGGACATACATCGGGGCAGAACGTGTAGCCGAAGTACACCAGCATGTATTTTCCGCGGAAGCTGCGGTCCGTGACGGTCTTGCCGGCCCCGTCCGTCAAGGTGAACGGGCCGCCGATCGCCACCGCCTGCACCGGGCCGGACGCGCCCGGGAGCCAGCCCGCGAGCACGACGACCGCCGCCAGGACGGCCAGGCCGATGCCAATTGCGGGAAAGACGCGCCGGATGCGGCGCTTGGCGGGACGTTGGATGGATTTCGGCATCGTGGTGGCGGCCTCAGCGTGTTCCCTTAGTCATGGTCACGCCTGCCCTTCCGTCCAAGAGCCAGGCTGGAAACCGCTCACGCCCGCACCAGGTTCGGCGGCTGCCGCCCGGCCAGCACAGCGTCGATCCCGTCCAGCACCATGGCGCCCATCGCGTCCCGCGTCACGCTCGTGGCGCTGCCGAGATGCGGCAGCAGCACCACGTTCTCCAGCGTACGGTACTCCGGGTCGAGGGCCGGCTCGCCCTCATAGACGTCGAGCCCGGCGGCGGCGACTTGACCGCTGCGCAGGGCGGCAATCAGCGCCGGGTCATGCACCAGGGTGCCGCGCCCGGCGTTGGCCACCACGGCGCCGCGGGGCAGCTTGGCGATACGCTCGGCGTCGAGCCAATGCATGGTGGCCGCCCCGCCCGGCGCGTTCAGCGACAGCAGCTCGCTCGCGGCCAGAAAGCTGTCATCGCCATCGTGAAACACCGCGCCCCGCTCCAGCTCCGGCGACAAGCGGCTCACGTCCCGGTAGTGCACCGTCATGGCCAGGCCGCGCGCGAGGCCGGCCAGCTCCCGCCCGATCCGGCCCATGCCGAAGATGCCAAGGCTGCGGCCGACCACGCCGACGCCTAGCAGCTGGGTGGGCGCCCAGCCGGTCCACTGGCCGGCGCGGACCAGCCGCTCGCCCTCGCCCGCCCGGCGCGCGGCGGCCAGCAGCAGCAGCAGTGCGCATTCCGCCGTGGCGGTGGACAGCACGTCCGGCGTGTTCACCACGGCGATGCCGCGGGCGCGGGCGGCTGCCACGTCGATGTGGTCATAGCCGACGCTGAACGTACCGATCACCCGCACCGTATCCGGCAGGTCGGCGATCACGGCCGCGTCCAGTTGCTCGGCGGGGCAGCACAGCACGGCCTGTGCGCCCTCGGCCATGGCGGCGACCTCGGCGCCGGTACGCGGAGCGTCGTCCGGGTTCAGCTGGGCCTGGTAGTCCCGAGCGGCGCGCGCCTCCACGGCTGGGGGCAGGCGGCGGGTGACGAACAGGACCGGCTTGGCCATTGGGGCTTCCTCGCAGCGCCTCCGGCCGCGCGACGGCTCAGGCGGTGAGCAGCGTGGAAGCCGTGCTGCCCGTTGGCGTCTGGTAGGCCGCCAGACTCTGCTGCAACGTCTGCTGCAGGTTGTCCAGCACGGATTGCAGGCTCTGGGCCGGCTGGGTGGCGCTGGTAGCCGCAGCGCCTGCCAGGGACTGGCCCAGCAGGCTTTGCAGCCGGTCTGCCAGGTGGGAGATCGGGCCGGATAGCGGCGAGGCTGGATCCGTGATGCTGGTGGGGTCGGTGGCAGCTGTCGCGGGGCTGGCAGCGCCGGGCTGCGCGCTCAGCAGGATGGATTGCAGCTGGCTGGCGAAGCCTTGCAGGCCGGTGCTGGGCGCAGCCGGAGCCGGGCTGCCGGACCCGGCATCGCCGGCACCCAACACGTCGGACAGCGAGCCGAAATCCTGCGACGAGTCGTCCTGCGCCGACCCGGCGGAGTGGCGATGGTGGCCGTGGTGCGGCACGGCGCCAGCGGACGAGGCAGTGATCGAAGATGCGGTCAAAGCAGCCTCCAACGTGTTGCACCCCCTTGTTGCATCCGGCGTGCCAGGCCGATCATGCCGTTTTCCGAGTGGTTTTCTCTGTCTTTCCCGGCAAGATGTGCCGGGTGGGCCGCGCTTGCCGGGCAGGCGGGTTCAGTTGGTGGCAGCAGAGGGGTCACGTAGGAAATTCAGCAGGGCCGTGCCGTGGAAGTGCTCGCGGGAAGCTTCCTCGTTCTCCTCGTAGATCAGCACGTTCGCCGCCAGCACCACGGCTTCCCGCTCGGGCGGCAGCACCACGAAGTGGACGCGCATTCGCCCGCCCGGATAGTCCAGCCGCAGCGAGTGCCAGTACTGATATTCCACGGCCGGCACTGGGCATGGCAGGCTGCCGAGCACCACGCCAAGCCCGTTGCTGAAGCTGCCGCCGACGATGACCACGCGCGGCGGGTCGCACACGGCCGGCGGCGGGGCGGGCTGCAGCGTGACGGCCGGCACCGGGCCATCATCGGGCAGGTGGAACAGGTTAGTCAGCCGGGCAAGGTCTTGGTCGGTGCCGTCCGGGTCGGGGTGCGGCGCCATGCGCCAGGTGAACCGGAACGGCGCGAACCCGCGGCCAGGCAGCAGGTGGTCAAGCGCCGCCATGATCGCCTGCTCAGCCAGGGCCGCGCCGACCGCGTTCCAATGCGTGCCCCCCGTTGGATACAGCGGAAACGGGTAGTCGCCGTGCGCCGCCAGCAGCACCGTGGGCGTATCGACCGCGTGGACTCCCGCGACGCGCAACAGGGCCATCCATTCCGGCACGAACCCGGCGCGGTCCGCCGCCGAGGCCGGGCACGCCCAGCCTCGCGGCAGTACCTGCGGGTATTGCGCCACCTTGGAGGGCGTCAGCACATACAGGAACGCCTTGCCACGACGCTCCGCGTCGTCCTGCATCTCTCGGATGCCGTCTGCCCAGCGCGCAGCGCTCGCCTGCCACCCCGGGGCGCGAGCACAGTATTCCCGGGCATAGGCCACCTCCGACAGCACGCCGTCCGGGCCAATGAGCAGGTTGGGCGCGGCGGACAGGCCGAACAGCGAGTACTCCACCTGGTTGCGCACCCGCACCGCCAACGGATACAGCGGCATCCGGGCACCGACGACGCGGGCGAACGCCGCCTGGAAGCGGCCTTGCGAGACGGCTTGCAAGGAAAGCTGCGGCTGTTCCGCAAAGCTCGCCCCGGCTAGCCCATGGGCGAGCTTCATGCCATCCGGCCCAGTCAGGCGCAGCGCCACGGCGGCAAGGTTGCCCATTAGCAGCGCCGCCCCGGCGGCCATGGCGGCAGCCCCCAGGCCGAGCGGCAGCAGTAGCAGGATGCGGCGGATCACCGGGTCAGAACCGGAAGTACAGGAACGGGCGGAACGGGTCGGCCAGCGCCTTGGCCAGCGCGAACACGAACAGGCCGGACAGGCCCAGGTCCAGCGCAGCGCGGCCGGCCGGGGCGGCCAGCACCGAGCCCTGCGCCCGACCGAACCCCGGCACGCGCGGCAGGAACGAGATCAGCGCCGCCGCGGCCATGGCCGTCATCATGGCCGGGGTGCGCCACAGCCCGACCACCGCACCGACCCGACTCGGCTGCACCATGGCGGCGGCCATGGCCGCTACCTGCCCCAGCGACCCGGCGCGGAACAGCACCCAGCCCCCCATGGTGACGGCGAAGGTGCCGGCATTGGCGGCCAGCCGAGGCATCCGGTCCAGCCAGCGCAGCAGGAACAGGCGTTCCAGCACCAGGAACACACCTTGGTAGGCACCCCAGGCGACGTAGGTCCAGGCCGCGCCGTGCCACAGGCCGCTGAGCAGGAAGCAGGCCCACAGGTTCAGGTAGCACCGCCAAGGCGGCACCCGGTTGCCGCCAAGCGGGATGTACAGGTAGTCGCGAATCCAGGTGGACAGCGAGATGTGCCAGCGCCGCCAGAACTCGGTGATGCTGCACGCGATATACGGCTGGTTGAAGTTCTCGCGCAACCGGAAGCCCAGCATGCGCGCCAGCCCGATCGCCATGTCCGAGTAGGCGCTGAAGTCGATGTAGATTTGGAAGGTGAAGAACAGCACGCCCCACCAGGCGTCTGCCCAGCCGAGCAGCGCCGGGTCGGCGGCGAAGCTCATGTCGGCGCCGGCGGCCAGGGTGTCGGCCAGCAGGGTTTTCTTGACCACGCCAAGCATGAAGCGGCGGAATCCCTCAACTAAGTCTCCGCTCCGGCTGCTTCCATAGGCGAGCAGCTGCGCCTCCAGCTCGTGATACTTGATGATCGGGCCGGCCAGCAGCTTGGGGAACAGGAACACGTAAAGCAGATAAGTGGCAAAGCCCGGCGCTGGGCGGGAACGGCCGCGGGCGATATCGACCAGGTAGGTGATCTTCTCGAACACGATGAAAGATACACCGATCGGCAGCGCCACCTGGCCGACATGCCACGGCACCTCGCCCGCCGCCACCAGCAGCCGATCCAGGTTGTCCACCGCGAACCCGGTGTACTTGTAGTACGCCAGCAAGCCGAGGTTGATCAGCACGCCCGTGGCCAGCGCGGCCCGCCCAGCCCCTCCGCCCTGCGTCACCACCCGGGCGAGCGCGTAGTCGGCGAGGCAGGTCGCCAGCACGACGGGGACGAAAGCCGGCTCGCTCCATAGATAGAAGAACAGGCTGGTCACCAGCAACAGGGCGGCACGCGCTGAGGTCTGGCCCCGCACCAGCAGGAAGCCAGCGAGAACGATGGGGAAGAACAGGAAGAGGAACAGCGGCTCGTAAAACAGCATCAGCTCATGCCGGGCTGCCAGCCTTGTGCAGTGCAAAGATCCGCAGGTTGTCAGCGAAGTTGTAAGTGTTCCGCATCACCAGCAGCATGTCGCCCATGCCGGGGCGGCCGGCGGCCACGCGGTCAAACTGATCGAGCGCCACGATGGGCGCTCGCAGCGTCGGCAGGGAAAGGCGGATGTCGGTGAAGCCGCAGCCCTGCGCCGCGCGCCAGATGCGGTGCACGTCGATGTCGTTCTCGATCACGCCATACTCGCGCATCTCGTGCTGGGCATCCGGCGTGGCCGAGTGGCGCGGGCCGGGCTCGTGGAACACCGCGATGCCGCCGGGGCGCAGCACGCGGGCCATCTCCGCCAGGGTGGCCTCTTGGTCCAGCACGTGGTGGAAAGCGTCGAACGAGACGATCCGGTCCATGCTGGCGTCCTCGGCCGGCAGCCGCACGCTGTCGAAGCGGCGGAACTCGACCCGCAGCTCGTCCGCCAGCGGGTCCCGCGCGAGCCAATGCCGGGCCAGGTCCAGCACGCGCTGCGACACGTCGACCGCCAGCATGTCGGCGCCCATGGTGGCGAGGCAGCGGCTCAGCCAGCCGGTGCCGCAGCCGAAATCCAGCACCTGCGCCCCCGGCGCCAGCGCCAGGTGCTGCAGCACGAGTGACAGGGAGGTCAGCCGCGACTGCGCGTCCTCCGCGTCTTGGAACGGGCGGCGGAACAGCGACGCCTCCTCCTGCTCGCGCACGAAGTAGGCGTCGGCGCGGGCGACGTGCTCGGCGGCGGTGTAGCTGGCCATCAGGTCGGCGACGCGCACCGGGTCGGTCGCGGCTTCCTGACGCACCTCTTGGCCGGCTTCGTCCGGCAACTTCAAAATCGGCATGTAGTAGAGCCGCCGGATCGCTGGGACTTTTCCCAGCCGGCGAAGGAGCGGTCGCACGGCGGCCTCGCTATCGGGGTTGCACGGCCTCCCTTAGCCCCGGCGGCAAATCGGGTAAACTCAGGCTCGACGCAGGACGGCCGCATGGCCATCTCTAACAGCCGAACAGGGAGTGCCGGATGTCCGAGGTCATCGCCAAGAAGGTCCCAGCCCGCACCCGCGGCGCCTCCAACCGGGACAGCCTGGTCGGCACCGTCACCTTCGAGCCGAAGCGCCAGCCGGCCAAGCCGCCAGGCAAGCCCTTGCGCGTCGTCAGCGAGTACGAACCGGCGGGCGACCAGCCGACCGCCATCCGCGAGCTGTGGGCCGGGGTGCAGGCGGCCGAGCGGGACCAGGTGCTGCTGGGGGTCACCGGCTCCGGCAAGACGTTCACCATGGCCAAGCTAATCGAGCACGCGCAGCGGCCGACGCTGATCCTGGCGCCGAACAAGACGCTGGCAGCGCAGCTGTACGGTGAGATGAAGCAGTTCTTTCCGGACAACGCCGTCGAGTACTTCGTCAGCTACTACGACTACTACCAGCCGGAAGCCTACGTGCCGCGCACCGACACGTACATCGAGAAGGACAGCCAGATCAACGAGGCGATCGACCGGATGCGCCACGCCGCGACGCAAAGCCTGCTGGAGCGCAACGACGTGGTGATCGTGGCCTCCGTATCCTGCATCTACGGCATAGGCTCGGTCGAGACCTACTCGCGCATGGTGGTCAAGCTGGAGGTCGGCGGGCGCATCGAGCGCGACAAGCTGGCCCGCGCCCTGGCCGAGCAGCAATACCGTCGCAACGACATGGCGTTCCAGCGCGGCACGTTTCGCCTGCGCGGGGAGACGGTTGACGTGTTCCCGTCGCACTACGAGGACCGCGCCTGGCGCATCAGCCTGTTCGGTGACGAGATCGAGGCGATCAGCGAGTTTGACCCGCTGACCGGCGAGATCACCGGGCAGATGAACGAGGTGCATATCTACGCCAACAGCCACTACGTGACGCCGCGGCCCACGCTCACCCAGGCGATCGCGGACATCAAGGTGGAGCTGAAGGGGCAGCTGGCGAAGTTCACCGCGGAGGGCAAGTTGCTGGAGGCCGAGCGGCTGCAGCAGCGCACCACCTTCGATATCGAGATGATCGAGACCACGGGTAGCTGCAAGTCGATCGAGAACTACAGCCGCTTCCTGTCGGGCCGCAAGCAAGGCGAGCCGCCGCCCACCCTATTCGAGTACCTGCCGGAAAATGCCATGCTGATCGTGGACGAAAGCCACGTGACGGTGCCGCAGATCGGCGGCATGGAGCGGGGCGACCACGCGCGCAAGTCCGTGCTGGCCGAGTTCGGCTTCCGCCTGCCGAGCTGCATCGACAACCGCCCCCTCAAGTTCGAGGAGTGGGAGCATTTTCGCCCGCAGACGCTGTTCGTCAGCGCCACGCCGGGTCCGTGGGAGCTGGAGCGGGTGCAGGGCGTGTTCGCCGAGCAAGTGATCCGCCCCACCGGCCTGATCGACCCGGTGACCGAAATCCGCCCCGTCGAGCACCAGGTAGACGATCTGCTGCACGAGATTCAGCTGGTGAAAGGCCGCGGTGCCCGCACCTTGGTGACCACGCTGACCAAACGGATGGCCGAGGACCTGACCGACTACCTGACCGAGAACGGCATTAAGGTCCGCTATCTGCACAGCGACGTGGACACGCTGGAGCGCATCGAGATCATCCGCGACCTGCGCCTGGGCGTGTTCGACGTGCTGGTCGGCATCAACCTGCTGCGCGAGGGCCTGGACATCCCGGAATGCGCCCTGGTGGCGATTCTGGACGCGGACAAGGAGGGCTTCCTGCGCAGCCAGACCAGCCTTACCCAAACCATCGGGCGGGCGGCGCGCAACGTGGACGGCCGGGTCATCCTGTATGCGGACGTTATGACGGACAGCCTGCGTAACGCCCTGGAGGAGACGGCCCGTCGCCGCACGAAGCAGGAGGCTTGGAACACGGCGCACGGCATCACTCCCACCAGCGTGCGCAAGCACATCGGCGAGGCGTTGAGCAGCGTGTTCGAGCAGGACTACGTGACGGTGGCGCCAGTGAAGGACGCCGGCGTGACCGACATGGTGGGCAAGGACCTGGCTCACTCGATTGGGGACTTGGAGAAGCGGATGCGGACGGCGGCGGCCGACTTGGAGTTCGAGGAGGCGGCCCGGTTGCGTGACGAGATCAAGCGGTTGGAGGCGCTGTCGCTGGGGCTGACGCCGCCGCCGGCGGCGCAGCGGATTGGGGGGCCAAAGCGGGACCGGACGCCGGAGCCGCTGGGGCCGGGAGGCGGCGGGTACGACCCGGAGAAGCGGGCGGCGGGGAAGCGGCGGGGGCGGCGGTAGGCTCCACGACCGTGCGAGGCGTGCCTGGTCAGCATGGCACTTTGGCGATGTTTGATCCTGCCAAGCGAGCCAAGGTTTTGGCAGAGCAGGAGCTGGATTCGGCCCATGCGGATCAGGTGTTCGACAACTTTGTCGCAGAGATGGACGACATTGCACGAACTCCGGCAAGCACCGGTTCATCACGGTCGGAACACTTGATGGCCGTTGACCCGAAAGCCACTGTGAACCTGGGTAGAGCACCTGAAGACTCTGAAGTTTTTGGTCCGCCAGTTGCGCAAGCAACGTGTTATTGCCGAAGGTATGGCATGAACCGACGCACCTTCCTCGCCGCCAGCGCCGCCGCCCTGGCCACCCCCCACGTCGCCCGCTCTCAAGCCGCCCGCACCCTCCACTTCATCCCCCAGATTGACCTTCCCCTGCTCGACCCGGTGATGACCAGCGCCTACATCACACGCAACCACGGCTTCGCGGTGTTCGACACCCTGTTCGGCCAGGACAGCGCCTACGCCGCCCAGCCGCAGATGGTGAACGGCGCCGTCACCGAGCCGGACGGCAGGACCTGGCGGCTCACCTTGCGGCCTGGCCTGCGTTTCCACGACGACACTCCCGTGCTGGCGCGGGACTGCGTGGCCAGCATCAAGCGGTGGGGCAAGCGCGACGCCTTCGGTCAAGCGCTGCTGGCCGCCACCGACGAGCTTTCCGCGCCCGACGACAAAACCATCGTGTTCCGCCTCAGCCGCCCCTTCCCGCTGCTGCCGAACGCGCTTGGCAAGGTCGGCGGCAGCATGTGCCCGATGATGCCAGAGCGCCTGGCCAGCACCGATGCCTACACCGCTGTCACCGAGATGGTCGGCAGCGGCCCGTTCCGCTACCTGGCCGCCGAGCGGGTGCCCGGCGCGCTCACCGTTTATGGCCGCTTCGAGGGCTATGTCCCCCGCCCGGACGGCGTGGCGGACTGGACCGCCGGACCAAAGATAGCCCATCTCGACCGTGTCGAGTGGACCGTGATCCCGGACGCGGCCACGGCCTCCTCCGCCCTGCGCCAGGGCCAGGTGGACTGGTGGCAGGAGCCGTCGCTGGACCTGGTTGCCAGCCTGCGCCGGGACGCGAGCCTGGATGTGACCACGCTGGACCCGACCGGGCTGCCCTCCATGATGCGGTTCAACCACCTGCACCCGCCGTTCGACAACCCAGGCGTGCGGCGCGCGCTGCTGGGCGCGGTCAACCAGCCGGACTTCATGCAGGCTGTCGCCGGAGCCGAGCCGGCGCTGTGGAACGGTGACGTGGGGTTCTTCCCCGTCCAATCCCCGCTCGCCACCCGCGCCGGGATGCCGGCACCGGGGGGCCGGGACATAGCCCAGGTCAAGGCCGCGCTGGCGGCAGCCGGCTACCGCGGCGAGCGCGCCGTGGTGATGATCGCCACCGACCTGCCGGCGTTGCAGGCCCTGGGCGAGGTCGGCGCGGACATGCTCAAGCAAGCCGGCATCAACGTCGATGTGCAGAGCACGGATTGGGGCAGCGTCATCCAGCGTCGGGCCAGCAAGGCGCCGGTCGAGCAGGGCGGCTGGAGCGTGTTCTTCACCAGCTTCTTCGGCATCGACCAGTTCACCCCCGCAACCCATCTTGGCCTACGCGGCAACGGCGAGGCTGGCTGGTTCGGCTGGCCCACGGCGCCTCGGCTGGAGGCACTGCGCGACGCATGGTTCCAGGCGGACGGCCTCCCCATGCAGCAGGCCGTCGCGGCGCAAATCCAGATGCAGGCTTTCACCGACGTGCCCTACCTGCCGCTTGGCGAATACTACCAGCCGACCGCGACCCGCAAGACACTCACCGGCGTGCTGCGCGGCCTGCCACTGTTCTGGAACATTAAGAAGCAGGCCTAGCAAACCAGGCCAGGTTTGCATGAAACCCACCGTTCTTGTAGCGTTAATCCCTAATGGAAACGGCTACAAGAAAAGTGTTCCAAACAAATATCCCCGCGCGCCTGGACCGTCTGCCTTGGTCCCGCTTCCACACCCTCGTCGTCTTCGCCCTGGGCATCACCTGGATCCTGGACGGCCTTGAGGTCACCTTGGTCGGCTCCCTGTCCGGCGCCATCCGGGAGAGCGGAATGGCCCTGTCCAGCGCGCAGATTGGCTACGCCGCCAGTTGTTACCTGCTGGGCGCGGTCGGCGGCTCGCTATTCTTCGGCTGGATGACCGATCGGGTCGGGCGCAAGACCATGTTCACCCTTACGGTGCTGGTCTATCTACTCGGCACTATCGCCAGCGGGCTGGCCTGGAATTTCTGGAGCTTCGCCCTGTTCCGCGCCATCACTGGTGCCGGCATCGGTGGGGAGTACTCGGCGGTCAACGCCACCATCCAGGAGCTGATCCCAGCCCGCCGCCGCGGCTACATCGACCTGCTGATCAACGGCAGCTTCTGGATCGGCGCCGCCCTCGGCGCTGGCGGTGCGCTGGTTGTGCTGGACCCGGCCATCATGCCGCCGGCCTATGGCTGGCGCCTGGCCTTCATCGTCGGCGGCGTGATCGGCTTCGTCACCCTGCTGATGCGGCGCTGGATTCCGGAGAGCCCGCGCTGGCTGATGACCCATGGCCATCCCGAGGCTGCCGAGCGCGTCATGGCCGGAATCGAGCGCACGGTCGCCGCCAGCGCCGGCCTGCTGCCTGCCATCCCCGACCGCAGCATCTGGCTGCGCACCGATACCAAGAGCTGGTTTGCGGCCGGCGTGAAATCGCTATTCGGCCAATACCGCCGCCGCACGATCGTCGGCGTGTCGCTGATGACGGCGCAGGCGTTCTGCTACAACGCCATCTTCTTCACCTACGCGCTGATCCTGACGGATTTCTATCACATCCCATCCGGCCAGGTCGGTTGGTTCATCCTGCCCTTCGCTGCCGGCAATTTCGCCGGCCCGCTGGTCCTGGGTCCGCTGTTCGACAGCCTGGGCCGCAAGGTCATGATCACCGCAACCTATGTGACCTCGGGCGTGTTGCTGATCGCCACTGGCTGGCTGTTCTCCCTCGGCGTGCTGGATGCCATGCAGCAGACTGCTGCCTGGACCGTGATCTTCTTCTTCGCCTCCGCCGCCGCCAGCTCGGCCTACCTCACGGTCGCCGAGGTGTTCCCGCTGGAGGTCCGCGCGACCGCGATCGCCTTGTTCTACGCTTTCGGCACAGCGATCGGCGGAGTAAGCGGCCCGGCAGTCTTCGGCCGGCTGATCGAGAGCGGCTCGCGCGAGTCGCTATTCTATGGCTACGCGCTGGGCGGCGTGCTGATGGTGGCTGGCGGGCTAGTGCAGGCCTGGCTCGGGCTGGATTGCCAGCGCCGCGCCCTGGAGGACGTGGCGCCGCCGCTGTGCCAGTTAGGACGAGGCGACAACGACTTCATCAACGCTGGACGGCACGTCAAGTCGGCTTTCCCGGTTCCTTGACAGGGCAGTTGGCCACTGCGGATTGCCTTACCGCCCGCATGGGTCGGTGGTGAAACGATGGTTGGCGGCGGTGCGTTCAACAATCTCCTGGCTGCACGCCATCGTCAGGGGTGCGCCGAAGCCGTCAGCATACCGCATTGGAACCAGGAGATAACTGCCTGATGCAGGTCCAGCCGCTCCCAGTCGAGCCCGCCCGGCGCGAGCAATCTCGCTTTGCTTCCATCTTCGGCCTGCTGGCGAGCGTGCTGTTGCTGACGGCGGGAACCAACCTCCAAGGTGTGCTGCTGCCCATCCGCCGGCAGATGGAGGGTTCCAACATCCAGCAGGTCGGGCTGCTGTCATCCGGCTGGTCGTTCGGCTTCGTGCTGGCCTGCCTGGTGATCGGCCGCCTGGTCAGCTCCGTGGGGCATGTGCGCAGCTTCGCCGGGCTCGCGGCGGTGAGCGGCGCCACCTCGCTGCTGCTGCTGCCGTTGGACGACGAGACAGCCTGGATCGCGCTGCGGGTGATTATCGGCTTCTGCTTCGGCGGCCTCTCGATGGTCATCGAGAGCTGGCTGAACGAGCGCAGCGGCAGCGACCAGCGCGGCGGCATCTTCGCGGCCTACATGACCGTGACCCTGCTGGCCTCGCTCGCCGGCACCCTCAGCCTGGCGTTCCTCAATGCCGAGCAGGCCTTGCCGTTCACCCTCATGGGGGTGCTCATCGTGCTGTCCGTCGTTCCCGTGACGCTGACCCGCGCGCCGACGCCCAAGCCGATCAAGCCGTACTCGATCCAGTTGCGGGCCTTGAACCGGGTCTCGCCCACGGGCGTGTTCGGCTGCTTCACCATCGGCGTGATCAGCGGCGCGCTTGGCGGGCTGTTGCCGGCCTATGGGCTGTCCATGGGGCTTTCGACCCATCAGGTGGCCTCCTTGCTGGCTGCGGCGCTCGTGGGCGGAGCCTTGGCCTACTATCCGGCAGGCGTGCTGTCCGACCATCTGGACCGCCGCATCGTCATCATCGCGCTGTCCTGCCTCAGCGCGCTGTGCTGCGCCGTAATCGTCCAGGAGCCCAACATGACGCCGCGCGGCATCATGATGGCCGTCGGCGCATTCGGCTTCTTCCAATACCCGATCTACGGGGTGTGCGTCGCCATCACCAACGACCGGGTGCGGGAGCGCTCCTTCTCGAAGGTGGCGAGCGAGCTGCTGATCATCTACGGCACGGGGACCATCCTCGGCCCGCCGCTTGCCGCGGCTGCCATGCACTACGGCGCGCGTTTCCTATTCTTGTTCATGGGGGGGCTGCTGCTCGTCCTGGCCGGGTTCGCCGGGGCGCGGATATGGATCAAGCCGCGGACGGCACGGGCGATGCAGGCGCGCAGCCATCCGTTCGAGACGGCGCCCCACTCGATGCACATGTTCCGCCCGGGCCAGGGCGGAGACCAAAGCCACAGGAGCAACGAATGAGCGCCATCCGATGGATCGCGGCGGCAGGGCTGGCCATGGGACTGGCCGGGTGCGCCCCATCAGGCCCAGTGTTCGGGGAGTGGCGCGGTGACCAGCCCGGCCGCAGCACGGACAGCCCGAGGGCGGTCGATCTGGTGCTGAACGGCGCTCCGGACGCACAGTCCGGGCATTATTACATCACTACCACACAGGAGAACCCGAACCTGCTCGCTAACAACGGCACCAAGGAGTGGGGCGGCAACTGGACCAGCACGCCGCGCGTGGCGGGTGGCCAGACGGTCAAGATCATCATCCTGCACGATCACCTGCCGGATGACATCGGCGGCTACGCCCTGGCCGCAGATGGCAGGCTGCACGCGCTCGATCCGAACGGGCAGATCGACACGACGCCCGATGGGGCGCTCTACACCCTTTCGCCAATCCGTCCTCGCGGCCTCAATTGAAGACGGCCAGGCATCGCTGCCTGGCCGTCCAGTCCGAAGCAAGAGTCGGGGCGGCTCTGCCCCGCCTTACCCCGATCAGAAGCTGATGTGCGACTTGAAGCCGAAGATCGCCGCGTCCGGGATGTTGTTAACACCGTTCGGGCGGAAGTAGTACTGGAACTCGGGCTGGAAGTTCACGCCGCGATAGACGTGGATATCATAGTTGAGCTCGATGATTTCCTGGTTGTGCTGGATGGCGTTGCTGCTGCTGCCAAGCGTCGGAAGGCCAAACGCCAGGTCAAGCCCTTGCTCCTTGCCCAACGCGCCGCTGATGTTGGCGTAGTTGAACAGGAAGCCGATGGTGTCCAGCGGCCGGGCCTTCCAGAAGTCCCGGTATAGCAGGCCGAAGAAGGCCTGGTTGGTGTAGTTGGACACGTTCGGGTTGGTATGGACGTAGCCGCCCAGCGCGATCAGGCCGTCCGTGGCGCCAGGCCCGTTGCGGATCACCATCTGGTCGGCCAGCAGCCAAATCCCATATTTCTTGTCAGTGCCGTTGCTGCCGGGTCCGGCCAGAACCGAGGCTGGCGTGCTCTGGTACTTGTTGTACGTGCTGGTGTCATAGCCGCCGCCGAGCTTGTAGTGGCCAGGCATCGCCTGTGGCCCGACACTCGGCTCGTAGGCGATTTCCACCGGGATCATCACGCCGCTGTCCCGCGAACCATCAAAGTGGAAGCCGGTGCGGAATTCCGGGTAAGTGTAGAGGTTCTGGTTCACCTCGTAGGCGCCGACCTGGATGTAGGTGTCGGCGGTGGGGCGCACCCGCACCCGGCCGAAGAACACCGCATCCGGGTAGGAGCTGAACCCCACGTCCGACTCGGGCAGCGCCTTGGGGTTGCCGCAGAGCGAGTTGTTCATGAAGTTGCAGTAGAGCGGTGAGGCCGAGAAGTCGTTCAGCTCCGGCGCACGCCCGGCGGCGATGTTGACCCGGCCGTTCGCCAGGGCCTCCTCGGCATAGAGATAGACCAAGTGGAGGCCCACGTCGCCGCCGGCGCCGTAGATCTCCTGCACCTGGTTCAGGCTGTCGCCGAAGTTGCTACCGACGTTGCTGCCCTGCCGGTTGACGATAACCAGGTGGCCGGTGAGCCCGGGGATGCCGGCAAGCTTGTTGAAATCGACGTCGGCGCCGAAACCGACCTGGCCGGCATAGCTTCCGCTCTGCCGGGTGCCGCCCGTGACGTTGCCGGCGACTTCAGCGATGTAGTCAAACGACAGCGTGACGCCGACGCGCGACAGGTAGGCGCGCACGCCGCCGGGGTCCGGCAACAGGTGCTCCGTGGCCGGGGGCGGTGGCGCTGTCGGCGGGTTCAGCGACTCGCTGGGGCCGATGCTGAGACCGCTGTTGATTTCCTGCGCGTGGGCGAGCGGGGCGCCAAGCCCCAGGGTCACCACAGCGGCAGCGGCGAGCGGCCGCCAAGCCTGAGATAATCTAGATTCCTTCATGGACGCATACTCCCGTTTCCCGCCCAGCCGCACTCAGGCTTCAGCCTGTTCACGGCGCCGTCACTCCTGTAGGCGGCCAAGGGAGATACGACTACACAGATTTTGTCCTGAAAAGCGCGAACACGGCCGAAACGCCGATTGGGCACGGTCGTGGCCATTGTGCAACATCAGGCTGCCTAGCCTGTGCTGCACAGCAACACTCCAGCCAGAGCGCGTGCGCGTGCGCGTGCGCCGTCCGGTTGGCTGGCGTCATGGTTGCTTCGCCGGGTCCGGCAACGCTATTGCGTCTTTCCGCTCGGGAGCCACGCCGATGTCCGATGCCGCCATGGCCGAATAGCCGCATCACTCAAGGAAACCAGCTCGATGGACGCCCCGGCCACCCTTCCGCCCCGCAGCAGCACCCGACCGCAGCAGGTCGCCATCGGCGTACTGTCCCTGGGGCTGCTGCTGCTCGGGCTCTACACGCTGAGCACCTTTCTGAGCGCGCTCGTCTGGGCCGCCATCTTCGCCGTGGCGCTGTGGCCGCTCTACCAACGCACCCTGGCCCGCTTCGGCGCCGACCGGCACAACCTGCTATGGCCTGCAGTCTTCACGCTGGCCGTGGCGCTGGTGTTCATCGTGCCCGTCGGCCTCACCGGACTGCAATTCGCCCGCGAGTTCCACGCCGTGGAAGACTGGGTTCGCGACGCGGCGGCCCACGGGATCACTGAGCCGGCAGCGCTGCGCAAGCTGCCTTTCGGCCAGGCGCAAGTGGATGATTGGTGGCAGCAGAACCTCGCCGACCCCGGCAGCGCCAAGCAGTTGGCGGAGCGCATGACCCGCGGCCGGGCCAGTGGCATGAGCAGGATAATCGGCCGTCAAGTGGCGCGGCGACTGACGCTATTCGCCTTCACCCTGGTCACGCTGTTCCTGCTATTTCAGCAAGGCCAAGAGGTGACGCGGCAGATGCGCGCCGCTGCCGCCCGCACCTTCGGCCCCGGCGGCGAGCGGATCGGCCGGCAAATCGTTGCCTCCATTCACGGCACAGTGGACGGGCTAGTGCTGGTGGGCCTAGGCGAGGGCGTGCTGCTTGGCGTTGCCTACGCCGTGGCCGGGGTGCCGCACCCCACCATCTTCGGCGCGCTTACCGCCGTGGCGGCCATGATCCCGTTCGCCGCCCCCCTGGTGTTCGGCGTCGCCGCGCTGGTGCTGGCCGCGCAAGGGTCGGTGGCGTGGGGGATTGGCGTGTTCGGCCTCGGCATAGCGACGACCTTCACGGCAGACCACTTCGTGCGTCCCGTGCTGATCGGCGGCGCCACCAAGCTGCCTTTTCTATGGGTGCTGCTGGGCATCCTGGGCGGGGTGGAGGTTTGGGGATTGATCGGGCTGTTCGTCGGGCCGGCCATCATGGCGGCGCTGATCCTGCTGTGGCGCGAATGGGTAGGGGCACAGCCCACCTTATGACGGGGCAAGTCCGACTCGGCGTCCTCGACACGGTCAAGCTGAGCACCGCGGCTCTGCCCCTGATCCCGCCAGAGGACGGTCGTCCTCTGGCCACCTGCTTACGAGGGAGTAAGAAAGTCGTATTCCTTCTAGATACCTTCCAACAGGCTGATCTTCAGCTCGCGAAACGCATGCCGGAATCGCGAGGTGCGCTCGTTGTCCAGCATGGTCTCCAACTGGTGCCCCAACTCGCGCAACCGCCCGTCGCTCAGCCGCTCGGCTTCCTTGAACATGGACCGCTCCTCTGACCCAGCGTGGTGCAGCAGGGCCGCCTGCAACGCGCGCAGATGCTCCTCGAACTCGGAGCTGGACGTGGGGTGCTTCACCGTTGCCGCTACCATGTCCGCCAGCACGCCGTGCTCGGCGTACGCGATCTCGGTGTCCTCGCTGACCGCCTGCACCGCCGGGTAGAAGATTGCGTCTTCGATCACCTCGTGGATATCCAGCTCAGCGGCGAGCGTGCGCATCAGTTCGTGCCGCTGCGGGTCCTGACTCGGCAAAGCCAGGATGCGCTCAAAGAGCCGGCGGATCATCTGGTGGTGCTCATATAGCACGTCCTGCGCCTTGGGGTGGGGTGTGGCGTCAACGTCCCGGGCGGCCTTGCCAAGCACCTCCGGCGGCAGCGCAGCCAGCGAGTCGGCCGTGACGACGTGGTCGCCGGGTTCCTGCTCGCGCTTGACCTCTACTATCCCGTCCACCACCCGCGCGTTATAGCGCGGCTGCGGACAGGTGGCAGGGCCGGTAACGGTCTGGCCGGTTTCGAGGTCGAACCGGGAGCCGTGCCAGGGGCAGACGAGCGTGCCCTCGAACACCCAACCCTGGTCCAGCGGCCCGCCGGCATGGGCGCAGCGCGCGCCCAGCGCATGCACCCGCTCGCCCCTGCGCACGAGCGCGATGCCGATCTCCTTCTTCGCCACCTCGTCCCACACGGCGACGCGATGGGGCACGTTGTCCTGCAAGTCGGCGAACGCCACCACCGCCTTGTAGTCGCGCGGCTCGGGGCTGCGGTCGGCATGATCTACGGCGACCTTGCGCCGGTAGATGAGGTGGGCGCCCAAGTAGCTGCTCAGTCCGGTGAACACGAAGGCGCCGCCGCTCAGCCAGCGCCCCGCCGACAGCCGGCCCCGCCCGCGCAGCACGATGGACGCGATGTTGATCCCAACCGCCGCGGTATTGATTGTTCCATGCACCAGACCGACCCGGCGGTCCCGCCCGTTCAGCTGGTTCCAGTCCGCCATTCCCGTGGCGATGGACAGGATGGCTCCGGCGGTGCCCACCTTCAGCGCCAGGTCCGCCGCCCGCGGCGCGGCCCGATCCCGCAGCAGCCCCAGTTCCGCCAGCAGGTCCAGCCCGAAGGCGAGCGTCCAAGTGCCGATCGGGATCGCCACCGCGAGCGGATGCACAGGATGGCCCAGCGGGCGGCCGTGCAGGACGTTGGCGAGCGTCTTGCTCGGCTTGCCGGCGATCTGGCCGGTGCGCGAGATCGCCTTGCCGAGCGCGTAGGAGGGCTGGTCCAGGCTTTCCGCGGCCTCGATCTTACCAATGGCCGCGTCGATGAACTTGGGCATGCGTGTGTCCTTACCGAATGAGGGGCCAATTGGGGATCGTCAGTGATTTTTCGACCTTGCTAACGCGATCATGTTGCGTCGAGATTGCAGGCCGCATCCGACGTCCGGACGGAGCGGAGTGCCCGTGACCCCGCGAGCTTTCCTTAGCCATGCGATGGCGAACCCCACCAACGCCGCCCTGCTGTCCCGCCTGCCCTCGCTCGGGCTGAACCAGTGCTTCCTGACGGCGGGCTGCCTGTTTCAGGCGGCTTGGAACCGCTTGTCCGGTTGCCCCGTCGAGCAGGGCGTGAATGACTATGACGTGTTTTATTTCGACGATCAGGATCTCTCCTGGGACGCCGAGGACAGGGCAATCCAGTGCGTCAACGCCGTTTCGGCCGATCTTGGGGCCAAGGTCGAGACCAGGAACCAGGCGCGTGTCCATATTTGGTACGAAGCAAGGTTTGGCCGCGAGTACCTGAAGCTTGCCTCCACTCGTGAGGGGATCGACCGCTATCTGGTCTCCTGCACGTGCGTCGGCGTCAAAGTGGCAAGCGGCGAGCTTTATGCCCCGAACGGCCTGGCGGATCTGGAGCGCGGCATCCTGCGGCCGAACCCGTTGAGCGGCCAGCCGGCCCTATTCCAACGCAAGGCGCAGAGCTACCAAGCGCGCTGGCCTTGGCTTACCATTGCCTGACGGTGCACAGCGGAGACAGCCAGATGACAGGGTTCGCGAGCTACCCCAGCCTGGAAAGCCGGGTCGTGTTCATCTCGGGGGGCGCCACCGGCATCGGTGCGTCCCTGGTGGAACACTTCGCCCGCCAAGGCGCCCAGGTGGCGTTCGTGGACATCGCGAAAGCGGCGGGGGAAGCGCTCGCCGCCAGCCTGGCCGCCGAGGGCGCGCCCGCACCGCTGTTCCTGCCGGTCGATCTGCGCGACATCGCCGCCCTGCAAGCGGCGGTGGCAGAGGTGGGCGAGCGCCTGGGCGCGATCACGGTGCTGCTGAACAACGCAGCCCATGACGAGCGCCACCGCATCGAGGATGTGACGGTGGCGTTCTGGGAGGACCGCTTGCAGGTCAACCTGCGCCACCAGTTCTTCGCCGCCCAGGCGGTGCTGCCGATGATGCGCGCGGCCGGCGGCGGCTCGATCATCAACATGGGTTCCGTCAGCTGGCATATCGGCCAGGGCGGCATGCCTGCCTACACCACGGCCAAGGCCGGCATCGAGGGGCTGACCCGCGGCCTGGCGCGCGACCTCGGCCCGGACCGCATCCGCGCCAACTGCATCATCCCCGGCTGGATCATGACGCAGCGCCAGGTGGAGCGCTGGCTGACGCCGGAGGCTGAGCAGGAGCTGATGCTGTCGCAGTGCCTGAAGGAGAAAATCTACCCGCCGGACGTGGCGCGCATGGCGCTGTGGCTGGCCGCGGATGACAGCCGGATGTGCACGAGCCAGACCTGGGTGGTGGATGCGGGGCAGAGTTTCTGAGGTTGGTTGCGGCAAAAGGGGAGCATCCATGGCCGACCTGACTGAGGGCCAGATCGACGCCGCAATCGAGCGTGGCCGCCTCGCCCAGCTTCACGAGCCTCGGGCGGAGGCGGCGCGGTATGACCGGCAGTTTGGGCGGATCGTCGTCGATCTGGCCAACGGCTGCACATTCGCATTTCCGCCGCGGCTGGCTCAGGGGTTGGAGGCTGGAACCGAGGAACAATTGTCCCAGGTTGAGGTTTTGGGGGCAGGATCCGGGCTGCATTGGGAATCGCTCGATACGGACTTGTCGGTCCCTGGCTTGCTTGCCGGGCTGTTTGGGACGAAGGCCTACGTGGCGCGACAAGTGGGCAGAGCGTCACCTCCGGCGAAGGCTAAAACTTTCTAGAAGGTTTTGCGGACCTTTTATCCTTCCAGGGACACATACCCCAGGCTTCGACTATCTCACATCGTCATGCCCGGGCTTGACCCGGGCATCCACGCCGATGGTATGGCAACGGCGATGGCTGAGGGCAACCTGCGTAAGCCGGCGGTGGCGTCACCCCGTAGATAACCGAGTCAAGCCCGGTCATGACAGGGTATTTGCCTGAAAACACGAAATGCCAGTCTACGACAGCCTTTAGACCAGCCACCAAGGCGGTTCCGCTCGCGCTAGCTTACGCAAATGGCGCTTGATCACCGCCGCTGCCTCTCAGTCAACATGGGTTGTTACAGCTTAAGTTCAGAGTGCGATTCTGGTGCTGATTGAAGGGCGAACTGGGTTGCAACACGATCTTCCAGAACGCTTTCAGTGATAGAGCTATCCACATTGATGAAAGGCATACCGGCTTTTTCGACCATGTCCTGGAGGCAAGCGGTAAAAAGCCGGTCCCGCTCAAGGAGGTTGCTCAAGGCGCGTTCCGGATTGCTGGTCCTCTCAGCGATGCTCCACAAAGACCCTCGGCCTTCAAATGCGGCAAGCCGGAACTCTGGCGTTGGGATGAGCCATACACCTTGGCTAGTATGATGGAGCAGAGGCTTCACGAGTTGGGGCAGCAACCTGAAGCCTTCGACGATGACGCCTTTATCTGGCGGGAGCTTCAGCAGGTCTCCGACGATCAGGCCGAAGCCTTCTCCCCGGAACCAGTGAAAGGTCTCGAGCATGGTCTGCGGCGAGCGATCAACCCATCTCTCGTCCATGCTCATCGCCTTGAACTCAGCAAGGAGTGGGCAATCCTCAGGGGAACACCGCCAGCCGTGGTCCGCCATGGCATCATCCGCCGAGAAAAGCCGCAGCCTATACTTCGCCGAGAGGCGGCGAGCGATCGTAGACTTGCCCGCGCCGCTACCGCTACCAATCCAATACACGTGCCGCAACTGACCATTCAGCGGGCATGAGTTAGGGCCATGCTCAAATTGTGGAGGCTGTTTCAGCATTCTGCATCAAGGTTAATTATGACAAGTGCCCGCATTCAAAGGCAACTCCAACCCCCGAAACACCCCCGCCAACCGCTCGATTAATCCCCGCTTCGGATGGCTCCGCCGCGCCGCCAGCATCACGTCCCGCGCCACCGCCTCGCCCCCCCGCGCTCTGAACGCCACCAGCCCGCCCGCGTCCCGCAGCCGGTGCGCCGCCAGGGCCGGGATCAACGACAGCCCCTCGCCGGCCGCCACCATGTGGTGCAGCAGCTCCAGCCCCGTCGCGTGCCGCTCGCCTGGGCTGGCAGACAGGCCGCACGCTGCCAGCATCTGGTCGCGCGGGCAGTGGCCGTCGTCCAGCGTCAGCAACAGGCCCGGCGCGGGTGGCCAGTCACTGGGCATGTCCGGCGCGTGCATCAGCAGCAGCGGCTTGATGAACAGGTCGAACCGTTTTAGCGCCCGGTCGGACGGCGGGGTGCAGACCAGCGCAGCGTCCAGGCTCGCCCTCGCGCAGCACCCGGGACAGATCGGCCGTGCGCGCTTCGGTAAACAGCAGCCGCAGCGCCGCGTGGACTGGGCCGACGGCGTGCGGGAACAGGTAAGGTCCCAGCGTCGGGATTACCCCAGGCGGAACGGTCCGGCATTCACGTCCACCTCGCGCGACAACGAGGCGAGAAAGCAAATCCCGCGCCGCCGCCGCCAAATCCGCCGCGCGCCTGGCGAACTCGGCGCCGTTCTTGGTCAGCCGGGTGCCTGCCGCTTGAACAGCACGAACCCAACGTATCGCTCCAGCTTGCGCACCTGCCCGCTCAGCGCCGGCTGCGACACACCGCATGCCTCCGCCGCCCGGCCGAAGTGCCCGTGCTGCGTCACCGCACCGACATATTCCAGGTCCCGCAGCGACAGGCCGGACAGGCTCCCGCTCATAAGTATCCCTGTCATGCTGAGACGGACAATATATCCGCGCTGCCCAGAATGGGCCTAGCACCCAATGGGAGCACACAATGTTTTTGCGCATTGACAAGTTGCAGGTCGAGATGCCGCTACCGGACGAGGCGGACCCCTCCGCGGCGGCGGCCGTCAACGAGCTGATGGGCGGTCGCTTCGGCGAGCTGACTACCTAGATATTCCAGAACTTCAACTTCAACTTCAAGCAGCGCGACCAGCTGCGGTCGCCCTACGCCCTGAGAGGCAATACCGCGACCGAGGAGCTGGGCCACATCAAGCTGGTCGGCGCCGCCGTCAACAGCTTGCTAAACAGCGCGCAGGCCAAGGGCGACATCACCCAGGACCACGCCACCTTCGCACATGTTACCCACCCCGCCGGCAACGGGCCGAATGACCACCAACGGCTTCCACGGCGTGACGGCGTGCAAACGCCCTCGGCTACGAACGCAGCGGCCCGCCACATGCTGGGCTACCTGCTCACCCGCAGCGGCGTGCATGCCCTCGCCTACGCGCTGGCGCAGCTGACCGGCGTGGACATAAAGAAGTTGCTGCCGATCCCAAACATTGAGGGCGCCGACATCCCGGAAAGCCACCCCTTCATGGCCGAAGGCATGCACCGCCGGCTGTACGGCTTCAGCCCGGACGACTACAAGGAGGTCGGCGCCATCTGGCAGGGCGAGTCGCTCGACGGCTCCGGCCCGCTCGAGGTGATGGACGGCCTGCTTACCGGCGACCCGTAGTACCCGCAGGAAGGCGTCGCCTCCGCCTTCATCCCGGACTACCATTCCGAGGGATGCTTCGAGATTGTCCAGAAGCTTTACGCCAAGGCGCGCGAACCTGCAGCCACGCCCCGTTCCCACCGGAAGGGGATGGCGTCTTTCCGGAGTGAACAATGACCCTGGCCTGGTGGCAGCGCGGCGTCATCTACCAAGTCTATCCCCGCTCGTTCCAAGATACCGACGGCGACGGCGTGGGGGACCTCACCGGCATTTTGCGCCGGCTTGACCACCTCGCCTGGCTGGGCGTGGACGCGCTGTGGCTGTCCCCGGTCTTTCCCTCGCCCATGGCCGATTTCGGCTACGACGTCAGTGACTACTGCGGCATCCACACGCTGTTCGGCACCCTGGCCGACATGGACGCGCTCATTGCCGCCGCCCACGCGCGCGGCCTCAAGCTCATCCTGGACTACGTGCCAAACCACACCTCGGACCAGCACCCCTGGTTCACCGACAGCCGCGCCGGCGGCCCGAAGCGGGACTGGTACCTGTGGCGAGACGCAGCGCCCGGCGGCGGTCCCCCCAACAACTGGCTCAGCCATTTCGGCGGCCCCGCCTGGACGCAAGACGCCGGCGGCCAGCACTACTGCCACTCCTTCCTGCCTGCCCAACCCGACCTGAACTGGCGCAACCCCGCTGTGCAGGCCGCCATGCACGATGTGCTGCGCTTCTGGCTGGACCGCGGCGTGGACGGCTTCCGCGTCGATGTCATGTGGCTGATGGTCAAGGACGCTGCGTTCCGTGACAACCCGCCCAACCTCGCCCCCGCCGGCAGCCGGCCGTTCGATGCCCTGCTGCCGGTGTACACTGCCGACCGGCCAGAGGTGCAGCAGGTGGTGGCAGGGCTGCGCGCGGTGCTGGACGAGTATGCGGACCGCGTGCTGATCGGCGAGATCTATCTGCCGATCAATCGCTTGGTCGCCTACTACGGCGAGGGCGGCCGCGGTGCGCACCTGCCGTTCAACTTCCACCTGCTGCAGCTGCCCGAATGGACCGCCACAGCCATCGCCGACCTGGTGCTGCGCTATGAGGCCGCCCTGCCGCTGGATGGCTGGCCCAACTGGGTGCTCGGCAACCATGACCGCCCCCGCATCGCCAGCCGAGTGGGGGCAGCCCAGGCCCGGGTGGCGGCGCTGTTGCTGCTGACGCTGCGCGGCACGCCTACGCTCTACATGGGCGACGAGCTGGGCATGGTGGACACGCCGATTCCGACTGCCGAGCTCCAGGACCCGGCGGAGCACCGCGAACCCGGCCGCGGCTTAGGGCGGGACCCGGTGCGCACCCCCTTCCCCTGGCAGCCCGGGCCCGGCGGCGGCTTCACTACCGGCAAGCCCTGGCTCCGGCTCGGCCGGGACGCGTCGCTGGCCGAGCAGCGCAAGGACGCCGGGTCGATGGCGCACTGGCACCGCGAGCTGCTGGCGCTGCGCCGGGCGCATCCCGCGCTGAGCGCCGGGTCGATCGAGGACGTGGCCGCACAAGGCGACGTGCTGCGCTACCGGCGCTGCCACCCGGCGGCCGATCTGATGACTCTCGCCAACATCGGGCACGCCCCGGCCGAACTGAACGCGGGGCAAGGCACGATCTTGGCGTCCAGCCTGGCCGGACGGAGGGGAGAGTCGGTGCGGGACGGCTTCACGCTGCTGCCGGATGAGGCGATCATCCTGCGCCCCGCAGCGACGGCGGCCGTAACCCCGATAGGCTCGCCCTAATCAAGCTCGGCAACGGGGATACAGTGCGCCATGCTGTGACGTTGCGACTTGATCCGTACACTAAACGTGGCCCAGGCGCAGCCGCTCGCCGCCATGCAGTCGGATCTGGCACTGGCGCATCTGAACGCAGCGCTCAAGCCGCACGGGCTGTTCCTTCCGGTCGATCCCGTCACCTAGGCGCGCTGCACCCTCGGCGGCATGGCAACCAACTCTTGCAGCGCGAAATCCACCTGCTACGGGCTGATGACCGACAACATGCGCGCTATCGAAGCCATTATGGCCAACGGCACACCGCACCGCTTCGGCACCGTGGGCGACAATTTGGGCGAAATGTCCGCGCTGGTGGCGACGCTGGTGCAGCGGCTGTAACTGTTGGCAGCGCACGTGCACCCGCACTGTCACCAGCGGGCATTGGGCGGGTTCCCGGCCGCGCGGCGCCGGGTGAGGGCGGGCGCGTTCGGCTAGAGCGCCGAGACGCAGGACGCCTCCCGCGCGATGGCGGAGGCTGAACTGCTGCTGGCCATGCGTGCAGCGAAGCCTGCGGGCCTCATCGTGGCGGACGGTACCAGTTGCCGCCGCCAGATCGCAGATTTGGCCGGGTGGGAGGCAGTGAATCCGGTCCTGGTCATCGACCGGGCCCTGCCGCCGGGGTAAGCGCTTTGTTGAGGTTTGCCGGTTAGTCTGCCGCCATGTAGGCAGGCAGCGTAGCAGTCCAGGGCACCCGGCGATCAGCCGCAAGCGAGGTCATTGTTGTGCTGCTTGCGGCCTGTGCCGTATTGCAGGCATTCGTCTTTGCGTCGCTGGCGACGCACGGCGCCTTCGGACGTGTGGGTGGCGACAGCGACTTCACGTGCTTCTACGTTGTGGGCCGCAGCTTGTCCGGCCACTCGGCCGCCCAGCTTTACAATTGGCCGACGCTGGTGCCCCTGGTCGGTCCCGTAACTGGCCATGGCGGGGCGCACTACCTGCCCTGGCTGTATCCGCCGAGCCTGTTGCTGCTGTTCCAGCCGCTTGCCGCCCTGCCGATGGCGGTGGCGCACCTGGTTTGGTCGCTGAGAACGCTGGCGCTGTTCGCCGGCGTGCTCGGAGCAATCGCCGGGCCGGTGGCTGCGCTGGCCGCGTTGGCGTGTCCGCTTACGCTGTCCGAGGCCATCATGGGCCAGACTGGCTTCCTCAACGCCAGCCTGCTGGGCGGCGCGCTGCTGCTGGCGGACCGGCGGCCGGGCATCGCCGGGATGTTGGCCGGGCTGCTCGCCTGCAAGCCTCAGCTTGCCTTGCTGCTGCCGCTGATGCTGCTCGCGACCCGAAAGTGGCGGGCTTTGCTGGCGGCGGGACTGACGGTTCTCGCAACCATGGCGGCGTCAGCGTGGCTTTACGGTATCAATTCCTGGACCACTTTCGCCCTGTCGCTTTCCGCAAACAGTGATGCGCTGGCGAATGGCCAGTTGGTTCCCTGGTGGGCCTTGGAAAGCCTGTATGGCCTACTGCGCCGCCTTGGGTCCTCGCACAGCTTAGCCATTACCGCACAGGGAAGCCTCGCGCTCGCCGCGGCGGGAGCCGTTGTTCTCCTGTGCCTGCGGCCAGCGTCCCTCGAAATTCGCGCGGCGTGCGTGGCCATCGGGACTGCGCTTGCCTCGCCCTACCTGCTGCTGTGGGACCTGGCGCTGCTTGGAGTCGCCATGGCGTTCCTCGGGCGGCTTATGCGCCAGGGGCCGTGCCCCAGATGGCAGGTAGCGGCTTTCTTCGCGCTAGGCCTGGCCCCGATGGTGCCGCTCGCCTTCCACGTGCCGGTGGGCGTGCCATGCTGCGGAGTGCTGACTGCTTTTAATGCTGTCCAACCTGCGCCTGGAACGCCGCTTGCCGCTGCCCTGCCAGGGTGCGACACCGATCAGAAGGCTAATGCCGACCGAGGCTTAACGTGCCTCCCGTTCAGCGGCGCAAGCAGGAGCGCTTGAGACCGAGTCCGCCCATCTTGTCCACCCTCTGCGCGCTGGCGGTCGGCGTCGACTCCGTGGCGTGGCTGCTGCCGCTGGATGGGATCATCTCCTCAACACCACCTTCGACGGCGACCCAGCGCAACGGCGCGAAGCATTTTAAGGCAGCGCTCAGCCAAGGCTGGGGAAGCGATGCGGCCCATGGAGCTTGGAGCCTCGGCAGCGCCACCGCCCTGCGCTCCGCTTAGTGCGCCTGCACCTCGCATTCGCGTCACGATGCAGCTGACAGGGTTGGGAGTCATGCAAGCGTCCCGCAACCGGTGCAGGTTTTCGCCGATGGCCGACTAGTCAACGAATACAGCCTGCCAGACCTCGAAAGCATCACAGCTTAGACCATCACCCTGGCAGGACCGAGAGCATCACAGTTCCACATCGGTCATCCGACACAGCCTGTAGAACGCAGCGCCGCGCGCGACCCACGCCACCTTCGATCCGACACCCTGATCTCCAGACGCTTTCAGGCCTGGATGCCCTCAGCCGCCAAGATGCGCGGGATGGCGGCCTTGACCTGGAAGTAGCCACGGGTGCCGCGGGGCCAGGCGGCGCTGTCCCACTCCCGGCGGATGCGGGTGTAGGGCGGCAGCACGTCCGCGGTGGGGCCGACCGGCGCCCAGGCCGCCACCACGGGCAGGCCGCCGGCCCAGCCGTCCGACACCGGCGCGGCGGCGCAGCCGAAATGCGCCGAGGCTCGGATGAGCGCGTCCGCCATCGCTTCGGCATCGGCTCGGCGCACCCGCTCCACTGCGTCGGGCGCATGCGCCACGAGGCCGCCAATGCGCGTCACCCGCGTTGCGCCAAGCGGCAGGCTTTCCGGGCAAAGGTCGTCTAGGTGCAGCAACAATGCCACCTCGCCCGCCGGGAGCGCATCGGGGCGCGGCAGGGGCGTAGGAGCAGAGCCGTCCGCCTCCTCCAGCGCCACGGGATTTTCGTCCAGGCCGGTGGGGTGGTAGCGGCCGCCGGTGTAGCGGTCGATATTGTCGGCACGGGCGGCGTAGGGCTTACCGCGGGTGTGCAGCCCGGCAACCCAGCGCCAGGACAGGGTGTTGCTCGCCGGGTCGCCGTCGATCAGGTGGCGCAGGAAGAAATCAGCGCCGAGCGCCCAGGGCAGGTGCAGAGTGAAAATCCAGATAGAGGCGAACCACATGCGGACGTGGTTGTGCAGCCAGTTAGTCTCGACCAGTTCCCGCGCCCAGTCGTCGAAGCACTCGATGCCGGTGCGGCCGGCCGTCGCGTCCTCAAGCGCCCGGTGCAGGCCGGAGGCGGTGGCCAACTGGTTCCGGCCCTGCTCCACCAAGTGGCGGTAGTCGGTCCAGATGCCGGGGCGGGTCTCCAGGTGGCCCTTGAAGTAGCTGCGCCAGAACACTTCTTGAACAAACTTTTCAGCAGCGCCGGGTTCGTGGGCGGCGAGGGCAGCCTCGACCACCTCGCGTTCCGTAATCAGGCGGCGGCGCAGGTAGGGGGACAGGGCGGAGGTGGCGGTCGGCCCGTCTGGCCCGTGATCGGTGTTACGCCCACCAGCGTAGGCGCGGCCCATGCGGGGGATGACGGCGGCGAGGTGGTCCAGGCCGGCAGCGCGGGTCAGCGGGAAGGTACGGTCCATGGCGAGAAATGTGGGGATGCCCGGCCCAGGCGTTAGAGCTGCTTGTAGTAGAGCGAGGCCGCGCTGCGCTGTCCGCCCGGCCCTTGCCCCCAATTGGGCACCGTTCCCGCCAGGGTCCAGCCCAACTGTTGGTAGAGCATGCTGCCGGCGTCGCCGGTGCGGGTGATCAGGGTCAGCAACTCGCGGCCAACCTCGGAGGCTGCCGTCTCTGCCGCCTGCATCAGCGCCAAGCCAACCCCGCGGCGCCGGGTGGCCGGCGAGACGAGGAGCATGCCGATCTCGGCCGTGTGCGCCGAAACCTCCGGCATGGCCAGCTTCAAGTGCACCGTGCCCACCAGAGCCCCCTCCAGCCAGGCCGCGAACAGCCGCATTTCCCCCTGCCCCACCTGCCGGGTAATACCGTGCCAATAAGCGG
The DNA here is from genome assembly GCA_964235495.1 of uncultured Acetobacteraceae bacterium. Classification (GTDB taxonomy): domain Bacteria; phylum Pseudomonadota; class Alphaproteobacteria; order Acetobacterales; family Acetobacteraceae; genus LMUY01. The sequence continues at coordinate 57,096 of CAXSAX010000001.1, forward strand.
CGAGCTTCTTACGCCCTGCTGGCGGCATTATGGAGAGGGAGGCGCCGGTATCCAGGCAGTCCCGCAGGATGGAAGCGAGTAGGCGTTCAGCGCTCTCGGCCGCCGCCACGTCCAGCTCTTCCACCACCAGGCCGGCGAGCGGCTTGGCAAACATGGCCTCGATCGAGTGGGACAGGTCATTCAGCGCGCGCAGGCCGCCGCGGCGGACATAGCCCTGCTTGGCATAGAAGGCGTGTGCGCGGGTGAACAGCATGTCGGACCACAGCATCATTCGTGCCGCCCCGGCTACCTGCGCGTGCTGCTCGGCACCTCGCAGAAGCATCTCGGCCAACCCGGCGCCGCGCTGGCTAGCGGCGACGTAAAGCTTGGACAGCCGCCACTCCTCCGCTTCCGGATGCGCCGCCGCCATGCCGACCACCGTGCCGCCCGCCTCCGCCACCCACAGCGCGCCGCCCCGGCCGTGCAGATAGCTGGCGAAGGCGTACAACTCCGGCAGCTCCGCATCCACGTCGAAGATGATGCTGGGATACTCCGCCCAGCACGCGCCGATGAGCGCGATCAGTCCCGCACCATCATCATCGCGGCCCAGGCGAATCATGCGAGGGAAGCGCAGAACGCCTGGATGCGGGCGCAGGCCTCAGCGAGCGTCGCCTCGTCTGTGGCGTAGCTGATCCGCACGTAGGGGCTCATGCCAAATGCTGCACCATGCACGGTGGCGACATGCCGCTCTTCCAGCAGGGCCAGGGCGAACTGCTCGTCCGTATCCAGGCGGACGCCGCCGGGCGTGGTGCGGCCCAGGCACCCGGCAATGCTGGGATACACATAGAACGCACCTTCCGGCCGGTGGCAGGCCATACCGCGCGCCTCGTTCAGCATACCCACAACCAGGTCCCGGCGGCACCGGTAGGCGGCGGCCTGGGCCGCGACGCTGTCCTGCGGCCCGTCCAGGGCCGCCGCCGCTGCCGCTTGGGTGATGCCGGACACTCCTGCAGTCGCATGGCCCTGCATGGCCGACATCGCGCGAATCAGTGGGCGCGGGCCGGCGGCGAAGCCCACCCGCCAGCCGGTCATGGCGTAGGTCTTCGACACGCCCGAGACGGTCAGCGTGCGATCCCGCAGCGCCGGCTGCACCGCGGCCAGGGTGGCGTGCCGGAAGCCGTCATAGACCAGGTGCTCGTACATGTCGTCCGACATGACCCAGACGTGCGGGTGACGCTGCATGACCTCTCCCAGGGCGGCAAGCGCCTCCGCTGGGCAAGCCGCGCCGGTCGGGTTGTTGGGGAAGTTCAGCAGCAGCCACTTGGTGCGCGGGGTGATGGCGGCGTCTAGGTCCTCCGGGCGCAGGCGGAAGCCGTTGTTCTGCGGGCAGCTCACCGGCACGGGCACGCCGCCCGCCAGCGCCACCATCAGCGGGTAGGCACCCCAGTAGGGTGCTGGGATCACCACCTCGTCGCCCTCGTCGAGCGTGGCCATGAGGGCGTTGAAGATCACCTGCTTGCCGCCGTTGCCGGCTGTGATCTCGTCGGGCGCGAACGCCAGGCCAGAATCGCGGGTAAACTTGCGCTGGATGGCCTGCTTGAGCGCGGGCGTGCCGTCCTGCGGGGTGTACTTGGTCTCGCCGCGCAAGGCGGCCTGGTGGGCGGCCTCGATGGCGTGCGGCGGGCTGGCAAAATCCGGCTCGCCGATGGTGAGCGAGATGACAGGAATGCCGGCGGCGCGCATGGCGCGGGCGCGCGCGGTCATCGCCATAGTGGCGGCGACGGGGACGCGGGCGAGGCGGGAGGCTAGGCTAGGCAAGGGCGCTGCCCTTGATCCGCAAAAGGGCGGGGCCCTTTTGAAACCCTGTAATTGGGGTCTGGGGCCTCGCGGCCCCAGCGGGGTCAAGGCGCAGCGCCCCTTGCCTTACGCCAGGCTGGCGCAAAACCGCTGGATGCGAGTACAGGCCTCGCGCAGCGCCGCCGTGCTGGTGGCGTAGCTGACGCGGAAGTGGCCTGGGTACATGAATGCCGCCCCGTGCACCGCCGCCACTCCCTCCTCGTCCAGCAGCGCGGTGACGAACGCCTCGTCGTCGCCGATCCAGGCGCCTTTCGGCGAAGTCCTGCCGATGCAGCCGTGCACGGACGGGAACACGTAGAACGCGCCCTCCGGCCGGTGACAGGTAACGCCAGGCGCCTGGTTCAGCATGTCCACCACCAGATTCCGCCGCTGCTCGTACGCCTCGACCATACGCGGGATGGCGTCCTGCGGGCCGTTCAGTGCCTCGACAGCGGCGGCCTGGCTGATGGAAGAGGTGTTGGAAGTGGATTGCGATTGCAGCTTGTCCATTGCCTTGATGAGCGGCAACGGCCCGCCGGCGTAGCCGATGCGCCAGCCCGTCATGGCGTAGGCCTTGGAGCAGCCGTTCATCGTCACCGTGCGGTCGCGCAGCCGTGGCTCCACCTCGACGACGGTGGCGAACTTGAAGCCCCCGTAGGTGAGCTTCTCATAGATGTCGTCGGTGAACACCCACACGTCCGGGTGGCGCAGTAGCACGTCGCACAGGGCGCGCAGCTCGGCATGCGAGTAGGCCGCCCCCGTCGGGTTGCACGGGCTGTTCAGCATGAACCATTTGGTGCGCGGCGTGATCGCCGCCTCCAAGTCTTCCGGCAGCAGCTTGAAGCCGTTGTTTTGCCCACACGGCACGATCACCGGGGTACCGTCCGCTAGCGCCACGATGTCTGGGTAGCTAACCCAGCAGGGGCTGGGGATGATCACCTCGTCGCCGGCGTTCAGCGTGGCGACCATGGCGTTGTAGATGATCTGCTTGCCCCCGGTGGAGACGATGATCTCCTCCGGCTGGTAGTCCAGGCCGGAGTCGCGGCGGAACTTCTCGGCCGCCGCCCGGCGCAGGGCGGGCGTGCCGGATACATCGGTATACTTGGTGTCACCCGCCTCGATGGCGCGGATGGCGGCCTGCTTGATGTGATCCGGCGTGTCGAAATCGGGTTCGCCGGCGGACAGGCTGATGATGTCCCGCCCGGCCGCCTTGAGCGCGCGGGCCTTGCTGGAGATGGCGATGGTCTGGCTTGGGCTGACACGGCCGAGCCGTTCGGCGATGAGCTGCATGGAAGACTTTCGCGCATGTCGGATGCCCCAACACTAAACTCGGGTGCGCCCGGCGGCAATCGCGCGCTGCTGCACCAGCCATGCGCCGAGCAGGGCGGCGGACACCAGCAGCAGGATTACGGTGGCCAGCGCGTTCAGCTCCGGCGTGGCGCCGAGCTTGAGCGAGGAGAACACCACCATGGGCAGGGTGGAGGCGCCGGGCCCGGACACGAAGCTCGCCACCACCAGGTCGTCCAGGCTGAGGGTGAACGCCAGCAGCCAGCCGGACAGTAGCGCTGGCGCTAGCAGCGGCAGCGTGATGCGGAAGAAGGCACCGGCGGGCGAGCAGCCGAGGTCCATCGCCGCCTCCTCGAGGTCCGTGCCCGCGCCCTCCAGCCGGGCGCGCACCACCACAGCGACGTAGGATAGCGAGAACGAGACGTGCGCCACCGCGATGGTGACGGCGCCGCGCTGGCTGGGGAAGCCGAAGACCTGCTCGCTGGAGACGAATAGCAGCAGCAGCGAGAGGCCGATCAGCACGTCCGGCAGCACCAACCGCGTCGCCAGCAGCATGTCCAGCACGTGGCGCCCGCGCAGGCGCCGAAAGCGCGTCAGCACCACGGCCGCCGCCGTGCCGAGGACGGTGGCGCCGGTGGCGGAGAGCGCCGCCACCTCCAAGGAGAGCAGCCCGGCCGCGATCAGCCGGCTGTCATGCCAAAGGACGCCATACCAGCGCCAGGAAAAGCCGGACAGCACGGTGGTCATGCGGGAGTCGTTGAAGCTGGTCAGGACGAGGAGGATGACGGGGACGAATAGGAACGCGTAGCCGAACAGCAGGGCAGCGAGCAGGGTGCGGGAAAGCTTCATGGATGCGGCTAGCCGTGGGAGGCTGGCGTGCGGGCTTTCAGCACGCCAAGCACGTCCATACTTGCCCAGGTGAACACCAAGCGACCCTGCTGGCCAGGCACTCCCGAGCTCAGACAGCGCCCCTGCGATGTTGTGCAGCACCCGCCATCACGCACGAAAGAACAGGCGACGATCGTATCAATTGCCCTTCTAGCTTGATCTCCATCTTCCCTGCACTGACTTCAAAGCTTTCTGGCCGTTCGATCGGGATGGTCGCGCCCGAACGAACGATCTGTATAATTCTCTCTCCGACCATCATCGCAAACTAGGACGACCGGCCTGCGTCTCACAACCGCTTCTGGCCCACTCGCAGCAACGCCAGCGGCAGCAGCAGGCCCACCAGCAGCGCGTTCGCCAACGCCGCGGCCATCGGCCAGTCGTGGTTCTCGAAGAACTCGTTCCACAGCGCGCGGCCTACTGTCTGCGCCGCCGGGCCGCCCAGCAGTTCGGGAATCACGTACTCGCCCACTGCCGGCATGAACACCAGCGCTAGTCCCGCCAGGATGCCCGGCAGCGCCAAGGGCAGCGTCACGGAGAGGAACACCCGGGCGGGCGGCGCGCCGAGGTCGGCGGCGGCCTCCTCCAGCGCTGGGTCCAGCTTGGACAGGCGAGCGTATAGCGGCAGCACCATGAACGGCAGGTAGCAGTACACAATGCCCACGTACATCGCGAAGCGGGTGTAGAGCATGTGCAGCGGCGCCACGCCGAGAGCGCCGAGGGCCGTGTTGATCCAACCGTCATCGCCCAGCAGGCCGATCCAGGCCACGATGCGCAGCAGGAACCCGGTCCAGAACGGCAGCATCACCAGCAGCAGCAGCAGAGAGCGCCACCGCTCCGGCGCCCGGGCGATGGCCAGCGCCATGGGAAAGCCGATCAGCAGGCACAGCACCGAGGACACGCTGGCCACCAGCAGGCTCTGCAGCGCGGCGTGCAGGTAATAGCCGTCCCCCACCAGCGTCGCGTAGTTGTCTCCCAGCAGGTGCAGCGCCGGCCAGCCATGGGCCCAGGTCAGCAGCGGGTCATACGGCGGCACGCTGGCGACGGCCTGCGAGAACGACAGCGCCAGCACGATGGCGGCGGGCGCTGCGATGAACAGCAGCAGCCAAGCCCACACTGGCGCCAGCACGAACCAGCGGCTCATTGCCGCAACAGGATGCAAGCGTCGGGCGACCAGGACACGCACACCGGCTCCCCAAGGGGCAGCGCCACCGCCGCACCGTCGCCCAGCGGCTGGCTGACCAGCAGCACCGCGCTCCCCACCCGCACCCGATGGTCCACTACGATGCCGCGATAGGCGCTTTCCACCACTTGCCCTGTCACCGCGTTCGGCCCCGCCGGCCCCAGGCGCAGCCGCTCCGGCCGCAGCGCCACGTGCAGCGCCCCGCTGAACCCGGCGGTGTCCGCCTGCGCGGCGAGGCCCAACTCCGGCAGCTCCAGCACGCCGGGGGAGCGCACGTGGGCAGCCAGGACATTGGCCGCGCCCATGAACGCGGCCACGCTGCGGCTCACCGGGCGCTCGTAGATGTCCGTGGGGGTGCCGACCTGCGCCAGACGGCCGCGCTCCAGCAGGCCGATGCGGGTGGCCATGGACAGCGCCTCCTCCTGGTCGTGGGTGACCAGCACGAAGGTGGTGCCGAGCTGGCGCTGCACCCGCACCAGCTCGGCCCGCGTCGCCTCGCGCAAGCCGCGGTCCAGCGCCGAGAGCGGCTCGTCCAGCAGCAGCAGCTCCGGCCGGGGGGCGAGGCTGCGGGCCAGCGCCACGCGCTGCCGCTGGCCGCCGGAAAGTGCGTCCGGCCGGCGGTCCGCGAAGGCTTCCAGTTGCACCAAGGCCAGCAGCTCGGCCACCCGGCGCGCCGCGTCCGCCCGGGCCACCCCCTGGCGGCGCAGGCCGAAGCCGACGTTGGCGGCCACGGACATGTGCGGGAACAGCGCGTAGGACTGGAACATGGTGTTCACCGGGCGGCGGTGCGGCGGCAGCGCCGTGATGTCCCGCCCACCCAGCACGATCCGCCCAGCGGCCGGCTGGATAAACCCGGCCAGCGTGCGCAGCAGCGTCGTCTTGCCGGAGCCGGAGCCGCCCAGCAGCACGAACAGCTCGCCCCGACCGATCGCCAGGTCCAGCCCTTCCAACGCCACCGCAGGCCCGTAGCGGACGGCCAGGCCGGAGACAGCAAGGTGGGCCGCACCGATTCTCACCCGGCCTTGAACCGCGCCCACATCCGGGTGCGCGCCCGCAGGGCCGCCTCCGGCACGGCCGCCACGGTGAAAGACCGGGCCAGCACGGCGGCGTCCGGGTACACGCTCGGGTCGTCCCGCACCGCCGGGTCCACCTTGGCGCGGCTGGCGGGGATGGCGTTCGGGTAGTGCACGACATTGGTGATGGCGGCAATCACGTCTGGCTGCAGCACGTACTGGATGAACTGGCTGGCGAGCGCCGGGTCGGGCGCGTCCTTCGGCACGGCCAGCATGTCGAACCAGAGCTGGGTAAACTCGCGGGGGGCGGCGTACGTCACGGGATCGCGGTTTGCCTCACGGGCACGGAACTTGGCCTGGATGGCGTCGCCGGAGTAGGTGAAGGCCAGGCAGGTCTGTCCGGCCGCCAGCGCCTCCACCACGCCGCCGCTGCTGAAAGTGCGCAGATAGGGGCGAATCGCCATCAGCGCGCGCTCCACGTCCGCGAGGTCAGCTGGGTTGGTGCTCGCCGGGTCATGGCGCAGGTATTTCAGCACGGACGGGATTACGTCGGTGGCGCTGTCGAGCATGGTAATGCCGCAAGGCGCCAGCTTCTGCGCGTTGGCCGGGTCGAGCAGCAGGTCCCAGCTGTCCAGCGGCGCGTCCGGCAGCAGCGCGCGGATCTTGGACGGGATTTCGCCTAGGCCGATCGTGCCCCACAGATAAATCGCGCCGTAGCGGTTGCCGGGGTCGGAGGCCGCGGCGCGGGCCATCAGGCCCGGGTCCTCGCCGGCCAGGGCGGGGATGGCGGCGCGGTCGAGCGGCTGCAGCGCGCCTGCGGCAATCAGCCGGGCGAAGGTGGGCTCCGCCGTGGGGACGATGACGTCGTAGCCGGAGTGCCCGGCCAGCATCTTGGCTTCCAGGGTTTCGAGGCTGTCGTACACGTCGTAGTGCAGGGTGGCGCCGGCCTGCTTGCGGAAGCCGTCGAGCGCTGCCGGGTCAATGTAGTCAGTCCAATTATAGACGTTCAGCACCTTGTCCTGCGCCCATACGGCCGGGGTGATGGACGCGAGCAGCAGGGCGACCAAGAGGAGCAGGAGGCGGGGCGGCATGGCGGAGGTCCCAGCGGCGGTGGTGGACCCTATCATGGTGCGACGTGATTGGAAGCCAGGGCCCGGACCTGGCGCGGCGCTAGGCCGGCGGCACGCATGGCTTGCAGGCTGTGCGCGCCGTCCCGCTTGGACAGGCGGCGGCCGTCCGACCCGGCCAGCAACGGGCGGTGGGCGTAGCCCGGCTCCGGCCAGCCCAGCAGGGCTTGCAGCAGGCGGTGAAGGCTGGTGGCGGGGAGCAGGTCCGTGCCGCGGGTGACCAGGGTGACGCCCTGGGCAGCGTCGTCGTGGGTGGCGCAGAGATGGTAGCTGGAGGGGGTGTCGCGGCGGCCCAGCACCACGTCGCCGTGCGCCGCCGGGTCGCAGGGCAGCCGACCCCTGCCCTCCTCGGCAAAGGTAAGCGGCCCAGTTCTTTGCAAGGCCAGGCCGATGTCGAGCCGCCAGGCATGCGGCTGGCCGGCAGCGATGCGCCCGGCGCGCTCGGAGGCGGACAGGGCGCGGCAGGTGCCGGCGTAGATGCCGCCTTCCGGCCCGTGCGGCGCCACAGCGGCGCGGAGCACGTCGGCGCGGGAGCAGAAGCACGGGTATAACACGCCCATGCCGCGCAAGGCGGCCAGGGCGGCCTGGTATTCGTCCATGTGCTGCGTCTGCACCCGCATCGGGCCGTCCCAGTCGAGGCCGAGCCAGCGCAGATCCTCCAGCACGGCCGCCTCGTAGTCAGGACGGCAGCGACCAGTGTCGATGTCCTCGATTCGCAGCACGAAACGCCCGCCCACCGCGCGGGCGCGCTGCCAGGCGTCCAGCGCCACACTGGCATGGCCCAGGTGCAGCAGACCGGTCGGGCTGGGGGCGAAGCGCGTGGTAATGGACATGAGGCGTCAGCCAGCATAGTGCGGCAGGGTGGCGCGGGGGAGTGGCGATGGATTTGCAGGCGGCGCGCTGGGGTCCGGCGGCAGGCGGAGCGGCGCGGCAGCTCGTGGTGCTGTGCCACGGCGTCGGCGCGAACGGGCAGGACCTGATCGGCCTGGCGCCGCAATGCGGGGCGGCACTGCCCCATGCGGCCTTTGCAGCGCCCGACGCACCGGAGCCGTATGACGGCGCGCCGTTCGGCCGACAATGGTGGTCCTTGCGCGATCGCAGCCCGGCGCGCATGGCGGCCGGGGCGGCGCAGGCCCGGCTGGCGCTGGACGGATTTATCGATGCCGAGCTGGCGCGGCTCGGCTTGCCGGCGGACGCCTGCGCGTTGGTGGGGTTCAGCCAGGGCGCCATGATAGCGCTGTACGCTGGGCTGCGCCGGACGGTGGGGCCGCGCGCGATCCTGGCCTATTCCGGCGCCCTGGTCGCCCCGGAGCAGCTGGCCACGCGGGCGAACAGTGCCCCGGTGCTGCTGGTGCACGGCGAGTCGGACGGGGTGGTGCCGGCGTCGCTCTCGCGCGACGCTGCAGCGGCACTGCGCACGGCTGGGGTGCCGGTGCAGGCGCTGTTCCGGCCCGGGCTGGGCCATGGCATTGATCCGGTTGGGATTGGCGCGGGCGTAGCGGCGCTGGAGACCGCCTTTGCGATGTGACAGGCCTGTGAAGAACGGTTTCTGAAAACGGCAGGCCGCCTTGCGGTGCAGCAGCCTGTCTGCCATAAGCGCCGCGGGTTTGAGCGACGCATCTGCTTGGCGGTCGAGCCTTTGAGCGACTGCACGACAGGTAACGCGACCCAAAGGAGCGCGCTTTGCCTGACGGCGGAATGCATTACCCGGCGCTGGTGCTGAACGCGGATTTTCGGCCCCTCTCGTATTTCCCGCTCTCGGTCTGGGCGTGGCAAGATGCGATCAAGGCCGTTTTCCTCGACAGGGTCTCCGTACTCAACGAGTACGAGGTCGCAGTTCATTCCCCATCAATGTCCATGTTGCTGCCCAGCGTGATCGCGCTGAAGGAGTACATCCCGGCGGCACGACGCCCGGCATTCACCCGGTTCAACGTGTTCCTGCGGGATGCCTTCGCCTGCCAATACTGCAATGACCGGCTGCCGACGCACGACCTGACGTTCGACCACGTGGTCCCGCGCAGCCGCGGCGGGCGCACGACGTGGGAGAACGTCGTGACTGCCTGTGGCACCTGCAACCTGGCCAAGGGCTCCCGCCTGCCGCGCGAGTGCCACATGCACCCGCGCCAGGTGCCGCGGCAACCCTCAACCTGGGAGCTGCAGGAGAACGGCCGCGCCTTCCCGCCGAACTACCTGCATGAAAGCTGGCGGGACTACTTGTACTGGGACTCCGAGCTGCTGGAGAGCTGAGCGCGGCAGGGCTTACTTGATCAGATGGCCGGAGCTCAGCGACACGGCGGCGGCGAGCAGCTGTTCCAGTTGCGCATCGACATCCGAAGCATCCGATGCCGCAAAGGCCAGGCTGGGCGCTGAGGCGCACGCCGCCATGGCTTGCTGAAGCTGGTCCGGTCCTGACAAGGGCTGATACGGTGCCACGTGCTGCACGTAAAACGGGTTTGCCGGATAAGGCGGCTGAATATATGGCGCTTCCAGAGGGATGTACTGCGTGTAAAGCGTCAAAATTGTGACGCCTTTCGCCTTGAGCGCGGCACAGCTTGCAGAATTGATGGGGCTTATGACACGCGAACCGGTGTTCTGGTCCACGAGGCCATCGCTCACGATAAAGAGAAACTGCTGCGAGGTCGCCTGAGTGGCCCCATTGCCAGAAGTTGGCGTGACCAAGGTTAAGCTGGCCATCGCATTGTCGAAGTAACTTTCCGGACAGGTTAAGTCGTCGGTGCATCGGTTGATGTCCGGCGCGATCAGCGACAGGGCGGCGCTGGCACCGCTGATGTTGCTGCTTGTTGGGTATATCTGCGTGAACAGTTGGGCGAATGTTGAGAGACCGAGCCGGAAGGACGAGTTGGTGTTCAGCGCCGCAATATTGGTGATAAGGTTGCTTACCGCCGCGCTGAGCACGTCAATCCGGAGTAACACGTTGTTCTTGCGGGCCAACGCCAGGAAGTCGGTGTTGAGCAGCGACCAGTGGCAGGCGAACGCGCAGGCTTCACCCTGATGGACGTCGCTGGGGCTGTCCGCGGGCAAAGTGGACTTTTGCGTGAGCGCTTCCATGTTGTTGATATCATTCAGCGTCGCCGCGATCGTCATGGAGGACGACACGTCCATCAGCACCTGAATGTCTACATAGGAGCTCGCAGACAGGCTGGCCGCCGATGTGCCGCCGAGCGCGATCTGCCTCACGCCGACAATCCCACCCAGAAAGGTCTGGTAGGCGCCGGAGTAGCTTACAGTAGAGGTGAACAGGTTGCCGGACTGCGTCATGCTGATGGTGACGGGGTCGATGTTGACGTTCGGCGCAAAGCCATATTGCGGAGGCGTGATGCCGATCATGGCGTTGAACCGGTCGGTCGCCGCAGAGATCGCGGCGGCGGTCGGGTTCGCCGCGCCCGCCCGGTACTGGTTGGACGCGACCGTGGTAGCCAGCAGGGCCGCCGCGTCAGCCGCCCCGTCCAGCTTCGTGTGCGCCCAGGTCGAATTGCCGAGATCAACTGCCAAGCCGACCAGGGCTATTAGCGGCACTGCGAGAAGGCCCATCATCATCGCCACGTTGCCGCGCCGGTCGCACCCCGGCCACCAACGGCGCATCACGAGGGCGCCTGGCACAGATAGGGGCCGCTGGGATACGTGTTGGTCAGCGCTACGGAATTGTTGAGCCGGGGCGAGACGTAGGCTGACTGGAGCATCTTGAAGCCTCCGGTGAAGTAGCCGGTGAACAGCGGCATGAACGGCGCGGAGACGTCGGCAACGATGATGGCCGTGGGGCCGAACACGCCGGGAGGCAGGGTGGCCAAGCTGGGCGCCGCCGTGTTGGAGGCCGCTGGGGACACCGGGCCGCAGGTGCGCAGGTTGGCTTGGCCGTTGGGATTTACGCCGCTCCAGGAAATCTTGCCGGAGTAGGTGCAGCTTGAGGTGCAACCAGAAGGGCTGGCCGTGAAGGTCGCCACGGAAAGGGTGATGGCGAAGGTGCCCGGGTTGGGGCCGCCCTGCCAGCTGGGGAACAGCGCGAACGGCGCCGTGGTCGCGTCGTAGGCCTGGTTCTCGGTCAGCGCATTCTGGTTGTTGGACTGCACTGCAAGAGTGGAGGCGATCGTCGCCGTCTCCTGTGCGGCCACGGTGAGGCGCCGGGAAAAGATAATCGCCTCCGACAGATCGACCACGCCGAACAGCAGCGTCACCAGCAACGGCAGCAACAGCGCGAACTCTAGCGCTGCCAGGCCCCGGCGGGCGCGCCACAGTCTCAGCATCCAGGTGTTGCGTTCGTCGGGGCGCCGGTCGGGTTCTCGTTGGCGAAGGCGGCGGCGGAAATGATGGTGGTGCCGTAGCTGCCCGCGTTGGTGGGTGTGGCGTTCAGCGGAAAGATCGTGCTGATCACGGGGGCCGGGTACACCGCCCGCGCGTACATCAGCTGGCCAGGCTGGCCGACGCAGAAGCTGGTCGACTTATTGGGTGAGGAAACCACGGTGGAACTGTAGTAGTCCGTCACCGGCTGGACGGAGATCGCCACGCCGGAGCAGGAGGCGAATAGCGTGAAGATGGGACAGAAAGTGGAACCGGTGAACGTCCCGACCGAGGTACCGGCGGGAACGTTGCCGATCTGCACCTGCCGCACGGCTTGCTGCAGCGAGTAGTCCAGCGCGAATTGCAGGTAGAAGTTCAAGGCGATCGACATCAGCCCCAGCAGGAAGCCGAGAAACGGCAAGCTGACGAGAGCGAATTCCAGTGCCGCCGCGCCCGACCGGGCAGCTGGCAGCGAGCGGAGCGGGGGCCGGCGGCGGGAGGGAGAGCGATACTGCATGGCGTGGTGCAGGATGCCGCGCACGGGTTAGCGAAGTGATAATGCCATCGAGTCGAAGCTTCAGGCGCAGCGTTCAGCGGCCGATGACGCGGGACAACCACTGCTGGGTCCGCGCGGTGGAGCAGGTTCTCACCCGCGACGCCCTGCCTTAGTGCCGAGGCTTGCCGGAGCCGGCAAGCAGCCGAAAGGAGGGAGCCGCACCGTGCAGCAACGGATGAACGCGCCTGAACCTGGCCACGAGATCATCCTGGCAAAGCAACCTCCCGGCCGGCACCGCCGTCGCATGACACGTGCATCCCGCAGCGGAAATCGGCGTTCTGCTGGGCAGCGGCAAGCAGCTGTCCCGCGGCCAGCCGACCCGGCGCATCACTCCCAGTAATCGCTTCCAGATCGCGGCGAATCTGCAGCATTTCTTGCAGAACGGCGACGCGCTGCTACGAGTCGCGTTCACCTACGTGGTGGAGAAGGGCAAGCCGCTGGCTCTTGCTGTGCCGGCGCGAAGCCGGTCAGTCCAGGAACAGGACGCGTGCCGCCTGGCCGCCCGGCAGCTTAAGGTCGGCCACGTTCTGCGCAATGCCGAGGCGCTGCGCTTGCTTGGCCGTGTAGATGACCTCGCCATGGCCGAAGCGCTGGATGTCCTCGTCGGTCAGCGCCGTGCGGTCACGGTAGATCTGGGTCAGCATGCCCTCGATCGCATCGTCCTGCGTCACCTTCTCCTTGAGCTGTGGCCCGTCGAGAGTGCCGAGCAGCGACACCGTCGAGGGGTGGAACAGAAATCGTGCGGACCGGTCGGCCGAGCGGTTCTCCCCAGCGAGGAACAGGATGTTGCCCGCGGACGCGACCAGTCCCACCGCATGGGTGTTAATGGTGGCGGGCAGCGAACGGATGAGGCTGTACGTCACCAATACCTGTGAGACCAGGCCGCCCGGCGAGTTGATGACCAAGGTGATCTGCGACACTCCCGCCTCGACTAGCGTGGCCAATTGGCGCCGCAGCGCGTGCATCGAGTTGGCGTCGATCGTCTGGTCGAAGAACAGGTAATAGGCCTTGGTGGAGTCGATGGGCGCAGCGGGTCCGGGAAGCTTCGGCGGCGAGGGCGGCGGCACGGCAGGGGCCGCCACCTGCGGCGCCGGAAGCGTGATGGTTTGGGGCGTAGGCGTCTGGGGCGTGATCGTCTGGGGCGTGGGCGTCTGGGGCGTTTGCGCCGAGTCCGGAGCGGGCATGGGGGTCACCTGGGCGCGGGTGGACGCTGGTGCGATGCCGGCCAGGGCTGCCAAGACCCCTCGCCGCTTGAGCATCTGTCCGCTCATCCGACCTCTCCGAACTGCGCGGCGTGCAGCCGCTGGTAGGTGCCGCCCACCTGCACCAGGTCGCCATGCCGTCCCTGCTCAGCCACGCCCGAGGCGTCCACCACCACAATGCGGTCGGCGTTGCGGATGGTGGCCAGCCGGTGCGCAATGACCAGCGTGGTGCGCCCGGCGGCCAGCTCTGCCAGCGCGCCCTGCACCGCCCGCTCCGTCTCGGAGTCGAGCGCGCTGGTGGCCTCGTCCAGGATCAGGATCGGCGGATTCTTGAGGAACATGCGGGCGATGGCCAGGCGCTGCTTCTGCCCGCCCGACAGCTTCACCCCGCGCTCGCCGACCAGCGTGTCCAGCCCGGCGGGCAACCCGGCGATCATCGAACCCAGTTGCGCCCGCCGGGCCGCGTCGATGATGTCCGCCTCGGGCGCGTCCAGCCGGCCATAGGCGATGTTCTCCCGCAGCGTGCCGCCGAACAGGAACACGTCCTGCTGCACGATGCCGATCTGGCTGCGCAGTGAGGCCAGGGTCATCGCCCGGACATCCACGCCGTCGATGGTGATGCGGCCCACCAGCGGCTCGTAGAAGCGCGGCAGCAGAGAGCACAACGTCGTCTTGCCCGCGCCGGAAGGGCCGACGAACGCCACCGTCTCGCCGGCCGTCACGCGCAGGTCGATCTCGTGCAGCACGGTGCGGCCGCCGCCGTAGGCGAAGCTGACCCGCTCGAACCGAATATCGCCGCGCAGCGGGCTTGCCGCTACCGCATCCGGCGCGTCCACAATGTCCGGCGCCGTGGCCAGCAATTCGGCGTAGCGGCGGAATCCGGCGATGCCCTTGGGGTAGGTTTCCAGCACGCCGTTGATCTTGTCCACCGGGCGCAGGAACACCCCCACCAGCAGCAGGAACGACACGAAGCCGCCCTGCGACAACTGGCCGTGCAGCACGAACCAGGTGCCTGCCACCATCACTACCAGCTGGGTCAGTCGCATGCCGAGATAGGTAATGGAACTGGACGCGGCCATCAGCCGGTAGGCTTGCAGCTTGGTGCGGCGGTACTGCCCGTTGTCGATGGCGAACAGCCGACGCTCATGCTCCTCGTTGGCGAAAGCCTGGACGACGCGTATGCCGCCGACGTTCTCCTCGATGCGGGCGTTGAACGCGCCCACCTGGCGGAATAGGGCGCGGAAGTTGTGCGTCATGCGCGAGCCATAGCGAGTGCTGAGCACGGTCACCACGGGAGTGATGATCGTGGTGAGAAGCGCCAGGCGGGCGTTGATTGTGAACATGAGCGCGAAGGCGCCCACGAAGGTCATCACCGCGATGAACAAATCCTCTGGGCCGTGATGCGCCACTTCGCCCACGTCCTCCAGGTCCTTGGTGACGTGGGTGATGAGGGTGCCGGTCTTGTTGTTGTCGAAGAAGCTGAATGACAACTTTTGCAGGTGATCGAATGCCCGGCGGCGCATCTCGGTCTCGATGCTGATGCCGAGCAGGTGGCCCCAGTACACCACCACGGCGGTTAGCCCCGTGTTCATCAGGTACACGCCGAGCAGGGCGGCCGAGGCGAGCAGGATAACGCCCCAGTCCCGTCCCGGCAGCAGCTGGTCCACGAAGGCGCGAATGGCCATGGGAAACCCCAGCTCCAGCAGGCCGGAGACGATAGCGCAGCCGAAATCGAGCGCGAACAGGCGGCGGTGCGGGCGGTAGTAGGCGAAGAACTGGCGGAGCATAGCGGCAAGACTACCATGCTGCGGGTGCGAGGGAACGGCCTTACGCTTGCTTCTTGCTCCCTCTTCCGTGCTTGGCGGCAAATCCTCTAAGGAAAAGGAAGATCTGTCAAAGCCGCTTTCATTGGAAAGTATACGCGTCAAACCGCATCCCATATGGGTGCCCAGCAGTATCATGCTCTTCGCTTACAAGTCTTCTTACATGATAGCTCCGACCATCAGGCGTGAGCGTTACGACGATCACCTCACATGCCCACATAAAACTCCCATCGTCGTGTTGCACCAATGTCGGTCGGATGATGTGTCACTCAACAGAAGTCGATCTATTGCTTGTCTCTTTACCGATTATATCAGAGATACAAAGTCTAAAACAAACAACTGTATCAGAATGCTTCTGCGCTCAACAGGAAAAAGTATGTACACAAGCAGTCCAACAGTGATGCAGATCACTTTTACTCTTTCTAGCAGCGTGGACAAAGGTGCTTCACGATGGGCGCCTGAGATGATTCAAGGCTGCCTCCTGGATGGGGGCGCTGGTGCTACGGGATTTGCTGACGGACGAGGAGTGGGTCTTCTTCGAGCCCTTCGTGGTGGAGACCGGTCCCTTTCGCGGCCGTCCGCCCGGCGGTCACCGCCGGGTGCTGGATGCGGTATTCTGGGTGGCACGCACGGGCATTCCGTGGCGTGATCTGCCGCCTGAGCTGGGCAACTGGAACTCCGTCCACCGACAGTATCGGCGCTGGACCACGTCGGGCCTGCGGGATGTGCTGCTGCAAGCCTTGGCTGATGGCGGCGGTGATGCCGATGCCTTGCAGATGATCGACAGCACCATTGTCCGAGCACACCACTGGGCGGCGGGCGCAAAAGGGGGACTCACCGCCAGGGTCTTGGACGCTCGCGCGGTGGCTTTTCGACCAAAATCCATCTGCGCACCAACGCTCATGGCCTGCCGACCGGCCTGACGCTGACGCCGGGCGAGGCGCACGACAGCACCGCCTATGCCGAGCTGATGGACGAACGCGACAGCGACCCGGGCATCTTGCTCACTGACCACGGCTGCGACAGCAATGCCATCCGACAAGATGTCCGCGACCGTGGCGGGCAGCCGGAGATCCCGACAAAGCGCAACCGGCGTGTTCAGCACAGCGTCCAACGACCGGTCTACGCCCTGCGTAATCGCATTGAACGCTGCATCAACCGACTGAAGAACTGCCGCCGCGTCGCCACCCGCTACGACCACACCGCTAGCAGCTTCCTCGGCTTCATCCAACTCGCCGCCATCAGGCTATGGATCAGCTTTGTCCACGCCGCCTAGCTTATCTCAAATTCGATAATAATGCTTTTATCATCCTGACCTCTCGCCTGGCTTTCCTCCACCAATGGAAGAGAGCCTCTGAAGCGTTTCACTGTCCCGGCCGCCCCTCCCCGATCGTTTGCAGCAACGCCACCAACAGTGCGTCCCGCTGGGCGGCCAGTAACGCTACATCCTGGCCGGCTGTCTCCTCCGCCACGCCCGCGACGATGGCGCGCTGCACTTCCGGCGTCAGTGCCGGCTGGCCCAGGGAGCGCCACCAAACCTCGTTGGCCGGGCCGAGATGCTCCATGAAGTGCGCCATGCCGCCCTCCCCGCCCGCCAGGTGGAAGGTGAGATGCGGCCCCATCATCGCCCAGCGCAGCCCCGGGCCGTAGGCCACCGCGGCGTCCACGTCCGCCACGCTGGCCACCCCCTCCGCCACGGCGTGCACCGCCTCGCGCCACAGCGCGGATTGCAGCCGGTTGGCCAGGTGGCCGGGAGCTTCCTTGCGCAGATGGATCGGGCGCTTGCCGACCCGGCGGTAGAACGCCATGCAGGCCGCCAGCGTCTCCGGCGCGGTCCGCTCGCCGCCCACCACCTCCACCAGCGGGATCAGGTGCGGCGGGTTGAACGGGTGCCCAATGGCGAAGCGGCCCGGCGTGCGCAGGTCCCGTGCCAAATCCGTCATCATCAACCCGGAGGAGCTGGACGCCACGATGGCATCCGGGGCGAGCGCCTCCTCCAACGCGGCATACAGGGCCCGCTTGGCGTCCATGCGCTCCGGGGCGCTTTCCTGCACGAACTGGACGCCGGCCACCGCGGCCGCCGGGTCCAGGTGGATGCTGAGCCGGTCCAGGTCGGGCGCCATGCCGCTAAGCGCCTGCAAGGCCGGAGTGGCGCGCTGCACGAAGCCGCGCACGAACGACTCAGCATCCGGCGACGGGTCCCACACCGCCACGTCCAGCCCGTGGGACAGGAAGCAGGCGGCCCAGCTGGCGCCGATCGTGCCGGCGCCGATGACGGCCACGCGAGTGATGAGAGTTGGGTCGGGCATAAAGCTAAGGGTCCCTGCGGTCTGCGCGCAGGTTCCACCCGGGAGCCATGGCTTGTCCACATGGCAGGGTTACGCTGCACTGCGGCAAAATCCCTGGCTAGTTTGCCAGCCCGGCGTTAAAAGTCTTTTTACCAAACGATTGTTTGGTGGGTTCCAGGACATGCCATTGCCGCTAGACAGCCTGCGCGTCGACAGCCGGCGAGACGAGATCATCCACCAGGCAGCGCAGCTGTTCGGGGCACGCGGCTACGAGCGCACCTCCATGCGGGAGATCGCTTCCGCCGTGAGGATGCTACCTGGGTCGATGTACTACCATTTTGCCTCGAAGGAGGCGCTGCTTGCCGCCGTGTATGCCGACGCCATCGACCGTTCGGTGGCGGTGGTGGAGGCGGCGGTGGCGCTGCAGGCCGACCCGTGGGACCGGCTGGAGGCCGCCGCCGCCGCGCATCTGCGCCTGCTGCTGACGGGCGGCTCGCTGGCCGCCGTGGTGGTGGACGGGCGTAATCAGCCGGACGCGGCCCGGGCCGAACTGGTGCTGCAACGCCATCGCTACGAGGCCGTGTTCCGCCGCCTGGTGGCTGCCGTGCCACTGCCCCCCGGCGTGCGGCCCGGCCCGTTCCGCCTGGCCCTGCTGGGCGCGCTCAACTGGGCGCTCACCTGGTATCGGCCGGAGGGCGACCCGCCGGAGGCCGTGGCGCGCGGCCTGTTCGCCATCTTCCGCGCCAGCCAGCCCAACCCGAAGGGACCCTGAACCATGATGCTCTACCAGATGTACGAGATGCAGCGCCTGGCCTTGCAGCCCATGCGCGCCATGGCGTCGGGCGCGCTCTCGCTGCTGGCCATGCCGGAGAACCCGATGGGGGCGACGCCGCTCGGGCGGATGACCTCGGCGGCGCTGGACAGCTTCGAGCACACCACCCGCACCTTCGGAAAGCCCGGCTTCGGCCACGTGGCCACCTCCATCGACGGCGAGAGCGTCGGCGTTGCCGAGGAGGTGGCGCTCAGCCTGCCTTGGTGCGACCTGCTGCACTTCCGGCGCGACGCGCACCGCCCAGCCGACCGCACCCTGCTGATCGTGGCCCCCATGTCCGGCCACTTCGCCACCCTGCTGCGCGGCACCGTTGAGGCCTTCCTGCCCGACCATGACGTGTATGTCACCGACTGGCGGGACGCGAAGGAGATGCCGCTTACCGCCGCCTCGTTCGACCTGGATGACTACATCGACTACGTGCGCCTATTCTGCGAGCATCTCGGCCCCCAGACCCACATGCTGGCGGTATGTCAGCCCGCAGTGCCGGTGCTGGCCAGCACGGCCCTAATGAACGCGGACGGCAACGCCGTGGCGCCCCGCTCCATCACACTGATCGGCGGCCCGATCGACACGCGCGAGTCGCCCACCGAGGTCAACAAGTTCGGCAAGAAGCACGACCTGGACTGGTTCAAGAACAACGTAATCCACCAGGTGCCGTTCGGCCATCCCGGGTTCCTGCGCCCGGTGTATCCGGGGTTCCTGCAGCTGGCCGGCTTCATGTCCATGAACCTCGGCCGCCACATGCAGGCGCACTGGGATATGTTCAACCACCTAGTGAATGGCGACGGCGAGCCGCTGGAGGCCAAGCGGGCCTTCTACACCGAGTATCGCTCCGTCATGGACCTGCCGGCGGAGTACTACCTGCAAACCATCCAGGCGGTGTTCCAGGAGCACCTGCTGCCCCGCGGCCTGCTGGTCTCGCGCGGCCGTCCGGTGGACCCGGCAGCGATCACCCGCACCGCCATCATGACCATCGAGGGCGAGCGCGACGACATCTCCGGCCTTGGCCAGACCCGCGTCACCCACGCGCTGACTCCCAACCTGGACGCAGACAAGCACGAGCACTGGGAGCAGGCGGGCGTGGGGCATTATGGCCTGTTCAACGGCGCGCGCTTCCGCTCGGCCATCGCGCCCCGCATCAAGGCGTTCATCGCCAAACACGACTGAGGCGCCGGCGGGTCTTGCCCCTTGTCTAAGCAGGGGCGGCTGCGTCACGGTGCGGGCCGATGTCCCCTGCCCGCCGCCGCCCCGCCACCCCGCCGCCCGTGCCAGACATCTCGGCGACGCTGGTCACCGAGCGGCTGCTGCTGCGCCCCCCCGCCCCTGCCGACGCCGAGCAGCTGCACCGCCTGGTGAACGACTGGGGCGTGGTGCGGATGCTGTCCCGCCTGCCTTTCCCCTACCCGCGCACGCTGACCGACGAGTGGATCGCCTCCACCGTGCAGCAGCGCGCCGGCGGGGCGGCCTACCACCTGGCGATCACCGGGCACGAGGATGGGCAGGAACTGGTGATCGGCTGCGTCGGGTTGCGGCTGGACGTGGCGCCGGGCGTGGGCAACCTTGGCTACTGGGTGGGGCGGCGCTACTGGGGGCACGGCGTGGCGACCGAAGCCGCCGGCCGGGTGGCGCGCTGGGCGCTGGCCAACCTGCCGGTGTCGCGGATCGAGGCGCACGTGGCGGAGGACAACCCGGCCTCCTCCGCCGTGCTGCGCCGCATCGGCCTGCATGAGGTGGGGCGCGGACGCGAGCCGTTCCTGGCCCGCGGCGGCGAGCACCCGGTGATCCGGTATGCCGCCACGCGGGAAGACCTGTTCGGCGCCGTGGAAGCGCCCGCCGCGCTGGCCGACGCCGCAGCAGGAACAGCCGCCGGCAAGCCGCTGCTGCTGGTCGCGGCCTGCGCGCTGATCGACGCGGACGGCCGCGTGCTGCTGGCCCGGCGGCCGGAGGGCAAGAGGATGGCCGGGCTGTGGGAGTTCCCCGGCGGCAAGCTCGACCCGGGCGAGACGCCGGAGCAGGCGTTGATCCGCGAGCTGAAGGAGGAGCTGGGAGTCGACGTGGCGCAGACGTGCCTGGCCGCCTTCGCCTTCGCCAGCCACGACTACGGCCACTTTCACCTGCTGATGCCGCTGTTCCTATGCCGCCGCTGGAAGGGTACGCCGGCAGGGCTGGAAGGCCAGGGCCTGGCCTGGGTGCGCCCCAGCAAGCTCACGGAATATGACATGCCGCCCGCGGACAAGCCGCTCATCCCCCTGCTGAGGGACTTCTTATGAATCCTACCGCCTGCATCCTGGTCATTGGCAACGAGGTGCTGTCCGGCCGCACCCAGGATGCCAACATCCAATTCTTGGCGCAGCGGCTCGGGGCGCTCGGCATCCCGGTGCGCGAGGTGCGGGTAATCCCGGATGTGCCAGCCACCATCATCGGCACGGTGAACGAGGCGCGCGCCCGGTTCGACCATGTGTTCACCACCGGCGGCATCGGCCCCACCCATGACGACATCACCAGCGAATGCGTGGCCGCCGCCTTCGGCGTGCCGTGGGAGCCGCACCCGGAAGCCTGGGCGCGGATGGAGCGGCACTACCAACCGGGCGAATTCAACGCGGCCCGGCAGCGTATGGCGACCATGCCGCGCGGCGCGGCGCTGATCGACAATGCCATTTCAGTGGCCCCCGGCTTCACCATCGGCAACGTGCACGTGATGGCGGGGGTGCCGCGCATCATGCGCTCCATGTTCGAGGCGCTGGCACCCACCTTGGCCGGAGGGCCGCCAATCGTATCGCGCGCCGTGCACGCCATCGGGCTGCTGGAAGGCCGCATTGCCGACGGGCTGCGCGCGGTGCAGGAGCGGCACCCCGGCCTGGACCTCGGCTCCTATCCGTTCTACCGCGGCACGGGCGGCGGCGTGTCGCTGGTCGCCAAGGGCTCGGACGCGGCAGATGCAGACGCGGCCATCGCCGAGGTGACGGCGCTGATCATCGCCATGGGGCTGCAGCCGGTGGCGGGCGAGCCACCGGCCTGATCCTTAATGGCCCTGCGCGGCCTTCTGCTGCGCGATCAGGGCCTGGTTATAGGTGTTCTGCTGCGCTACCAGTGCCTTGTTGTATTGCTGCTGCTGCTGCACCACCGCGTTGTGCTGCTGCTCCTGCTGCACGATGGCGGCGTTATGCTGCTGTTCCTGCTGCACGATGGCCGCGTTATGCTGCTGCTGCTGCGCCAGCAGGTTGCGGTTGTACTGCTGCTCCTGCTGCAACGTTTGCTGGTTTTGCGCCTGCTCGCGTTGCAGCCTTTCCTGCTGGCGGCGCTGGTCGTCGAAGGCGCGCCGTTCATACCCGCGGTCGCCGTCGTCGTCGCGGCGGCGCTCGCCGTCGTAGCCCGGCGGCCCGCCATATCCCGGCTGCCCGCCGTCGAAACCTGGCTGTCCGCCGTCATAGCCTGGGTTGCCGTAATAGGGCTGGGCGTGCGCGGCCGCCGCGGCGCCCAGGGCCAGTGCTAGAGTTGCTATCGTCGCGATGCGCATCGAACGCTCCCTGAAGATCGGGGCGGAAACGCTGCCCCCGACGCGCACGCTAGACGCCAAAGATGACCAAACCGCGGCGTTCCGTCAGACAAATTCGGCCAGGCGAGCCTCCACCGCCGCCATGAGCGCCGCCAGCGCCGCCTGCCCGGACCGGGCGATGCCGGGCGGGGCGGACCCGTCCAGCGGGGCCGCCGCCGTCACGTCCGCTTGCAACAGCACCCGCGCCGGCGCGGGGTGCAGGTCGATCAGCACCAGGCCCAGCGCCGCCCGGCTCATGCCTTGCGCCGGCAAGGCAAGCAGGCTCAGCAACTCGCCCTCCAAGGCTAAATCCGCCCGGGCCCGGCTGCCCGGCGCTAGCACCGCGGAGAACAGCCCGCTCGCAGCCAGCCAGCGGCGCAGCACATCCTCCACCGCATCGACAGGGGGAACTGCCCACTGCTCGTAAAACTCGGTGCGAACGCTGCCGTCCGCCTGCATGACTTGCAGGCCGCGCGCCTCCAGCCCCGGTGCGGCTTGCAAGGTGCGCACCAGCAGCGCCTTGCCGCCAGGCCGAAACGGCAGCGCCACGGGCCGGCGCACGTCCAGCGGCCAGTCCCGCCGCTCGACATAAGGCCGGGTCGGCAGGATGCTGCAGCCCGCCAGCCCGGCGGCGGCGGCCAGCCACACCCGCCGCCTCACCGGTCGCGGCTGCGCGGCGGCGGGCCGCCCAACACGACTTCCGACGGGTCCCGCCGCAGCGCCTCGCTGCTCTGCCGCAGTGCCGCCACCGTGGTCCGCGCATCCCGCAGCAGCGGCGTCAGCGCGGCCTCGGCGTCGGCGGCTCCGGTGTCGGCCCGGAGCGCCACCTGCTGCAGGGAGGCGATCAGTTGTGGCAGCCGTGCCGTCGCCTCCGTCAGCCGGCTGGTCGCCGCCGTGGCGGAGCGCAGCAGCGCGCGGGTTTGCGGCCCCTGCGCCAGGGTGCGCGCTGCGGCCAGGGTCTGCCGCAGCTCCGCCGCCAGTGCCGGCACGTCCGCCGCCGCGAGCGCTTCCTGCAACGCGCGCAGGGTGGCGGTGGACTGCGTGGCCAACTGGTGCGCTTCGCCGTCCCGCAGGCTGCCGCGTAGATCGCGGATTAGGCCGAGCGCCCCGTCCGCCAGCGCCACCACGTCCACCCGCTCGAACCGGCCCAGCAGCACGGTCGCCGCATCCGTCACCTGGGCGATGGTGCCCGGCATGGACGGGATATAGCCGGCACTCGGCGTCCACGGCACGGCGAGCGGCGGGTAGGCGGAAGCGTCGGTGAAGTTCAGCTCCACGTAGCTCGCCCCGGTCAGCCCCTGAGGGGCCACGCGGGCACGCAGGCCCTGGCCCGCGACGCGGTCGGCGTCCCAAACCTCGCCGAGCCGGGCGGTGTCGATGGCGAAGCGGACGATGACGGCGCGGAACGCTGGGTCGGCCAGGTCGGGGCGCCCCGGCCCGTACTCAGCGCTGGTCAGGCCGATCTCGGTCACGGCGCCGATCGACACGCCGCGGTACTTCACCGGCGCGCCTACATCCAGCCCCTGCACGCTGTCGCGAAAATACGTCTCGTAGCCCTGCCTGTGGCGGATCTGGCTGCCGCCGAAGAACAGCGCCGCGCCCACCAGCAGTCCCAGCCCGGCCAGCATCAGCAGGCCGACTCGCAGGTAGGTGGCGCGCACGCTAGGCCGCCTCCCGCCGGAAGAAACGCCGCACCGCTGCCACCGGGCTATCCCGCGCCAGCGCCCGCGGGTCTCCCTGCGCCACCACGCCCTGCGCCGCCGCATCCAGCATCAGGCAGCGCCCGGCGATGGCGCGCACGGAGGCCAGCTCGTGCGTCACCACCACGAAGGTGGCTCCCAGCGTGTCCCGCAGTTGCAGGATCAGCGCGTCGAGTCCCGCCGAGGTCACCGGGTCAAGCCCGGCGGAGGGCTCGTCCAGCAGCAGCAGCGGCGGGTCGAGCGCCAAGGCGCGGGCGATGCCGGCGCGCTTGGCCATGCCGCCGGAGATTTCCGCTGGGCGCAGCGCCGCCGCCGCAGCCAGCCCCACCTGCGCCAGCTTCAGCCGGGCCACGGCGGCACAGGCGTCGGGCGGCAGGGCGGTCAGGCTCTGCAACGGCAGCATCACGTTCTCCAGCAGGCTCAGCGAGCCGAACAGCGCCGCGGACTGGAACAGCACGCCGATGCTGCGGCGCACCGCCTCCGTCTGGGTCGCCACGTCCTGCCCGAACACGCGGGCGACGCCGGCAGAGGGGGGCAGCAAGCCCATCACCTGGCGCAACAGGGTGGACTTGCCGCAGCCGGAGCCGCCCAGGATGGCGAACACCTCGCCCGCGGCCACGGAAAAGCTCACGTCGCGGAAGATCGTCCGCCCGGCAAACTCCTGCGCCAGGCCGTCCGCCTGCACCGCCGCCCCGCTCACACGCCGATCCGGTAGAACACGACGGAGAACACCCCATCCAGCAGGATGGCAGCCACGATGCCGCCCACCACCGCCGCTGTCGCCGCGTGGCCCACGGCACGCGGGCCGGCGCCAGCGGCCAAGCCGGCGCGGCAGCCGACGATGGCCACGGCGGCGCCGAAGCACACCGCCTTGAATAGCCCGCCCCACAAGTCGCGCGCATGCACCGCGCGCAGCAACTGGCCCGCCACGGCGGCGGGCGGGAAGCCGAATGCCATCATCACCGTCAGCAAGCCGAGCAGCCCCGCCGCCTCCAGCACCAGCGTCAGCACCGGCATCACCGCCAGCGCGGCGGCCAAGCGGGGCAGCACCAGCATGGTCACTGTGCTGATCCCCAACGTCTCCAGCGCCGCCAGCTCCTCGTTCACCTTCATGCTGGCCAACTCGGCGGCGAAGGCCGACCCGGTGCGCCCGGCCAGGATCACCGCGGCCAGCAACGGCCCCATCTCGCGCAGCAGCCCGAGCGCCACCACGTTGACCACGAACAGGTCCGCCCCGAACCGGCGCAGCGGGATGGAGGACTGGAACGCTAGGATCAGGCCCATCAGGTAGCCCAACAGCAGCACCAGCGGCACCGCTCGCACCCCTGCCTCGTCCGCCAGGCGGAACAGGTCCGGGATGCGAAACTGCCGCCGCCGCCGGGGCAGCGTCACTGCCGCGACGAGGCTCTCGCCCAGGAAGGCAGTACCCTCGGCGGCGGTGCCGGCGACGGCGTGGGCCGCGCCGAGGATCGTCCAGGGCCGCAGCGGGGGTAGCGAGGCGGCGGGCGCGCGGCCAGCTTGCTCCACCAGCGAGGCTATCGCCGGGCTGGCACCGCGCAGGGTGGCGCGGCCGTGCCGGGCCAGGGCGGCGGAGAGCAGCGCAGCTCCGGCGGTCGCCACCCCGGAGGCGTCTGCCACGTCCAGCACCAGGGGGGCGCCGCGGCCCCGCTCCGCCCCGCGCAGCACGGCTCCCCACAGCCGCGCCACAGCCGCCGTGTCCAGCGCACCGCGCAGCGCCAGCACGCCGGGCGAGGCCTGTACTTGCGCGGTTCCGACGGCGCTTGATGCGCCGCGCGCCAGGCCGCTCAATGCGTGGCGAGCCAGGCTTCGAACCGCTGGTTCAGCCGGTCCTCGTTGTCCCGCCAGAATGCCTCGTCGCCTTGCAACGCGTTGGCCAGGTTAGCCGGCGCGGTCGGCGACAGGGCTTGCAGTTCCGCCGGCAGCATTTCGTTGGCGCCCCTGGCGGTCGGGCCATAGGGCGCGGCGGCGGCAAAAGCGGCCTGGCGCGCCGGGTCGCCCGCGAAGGCGAGCAGCTTGAGCGCGTCTGCCCCGTGCGGGCTGCCCCGCATCACCACCCAGGACTGCACGGTGAACAGGCTGCCGGCCCACTGCAGGCTGAGCCGCTTGCCTGCCTGGTTAGCCTGCACCACCGCCTTGCTGTCCACGCTCGACAGCAGCACCTCGCCTGACTCCAAAAGCTCCGCCGCCCGCGCCTCCGGCGTCCACCACACGACGTAAGGCTTGATCTGGTCCAGCTTGCGGAAGGCGCGGTCCACGCCCTCGTCGGTACGCAAGGTGCGGTACACGTCGCCGGGCGCCACCCCGTCGGCCAGCAACGCGATCTCCATGTTGCTGCGAGCGGTGCGGCGCAGGCCGCGCTTGCCGGGGTAGCGCGCCACATCCCAGAAATCCGCCCAGGTGGGCGTGGCCGCAAACTTGTCGCGGTCCCAGGCCAGCACCAGGCTGCTCACCGCCGCCCCAGCGCCGCAATCGGTGGCGGCGAACGGCTGGTAATGATCCCGCCCGCCCAGCGCCGGCCATGCCAGCTTCTCGAACAGCCCGTCGTCGCAGCCGCCCAGCAGCTCGTCCGCTGCCACCAGAACCACGTCCCACTCGTTGGTGCCGCCCTCGATCCGGCTACGTAGCGCGCCGAGCCCGCCGGGCCAGGTGGACACGTCCAGGGTAAGGCCAGTGGCGGCGGTGAACGGCGTGAAGTAGGCGTCCCGCAGCGCCTGTTGCAGCGGGCCGCCGCGGCCGACGACCGCAAGGTCCCGCGCCGCCGCAGGCTGGCCCTCCTGGGCCGCTGCGGGCAGGCCGGCAAGCGCCGCGAGCAACGCGGCGGCCAAGGGCAGGCGGAACGTCATCCGGTGGCGGTCCTGGCGAAGGGTCGCGCGGACCCTAACGGGGTCGGCTCCGGTCTAGCAATCCCGCCCCCGGATTTGACGGGGCTGGAAAGAACCACCCGGTGGCAGGCAACCCCGTTCACGGACCCGCGTTCTGCCGCCACACCCGATTGACCGTTCAGGAACCGAAACCATGGCCACTCGCTACACCACTGACGACGCCCAGGCCCAGATCGCAGCACTGCGCAAGCAGGTCAACCAGCTGATGGGCGACCGGGTCACCCCCGCGCTGACCGACGCGGCCGGTCGCGTCGAGAGCACAGCGCGCCAGGCCAGCGACTACACGATGGAGCAGGCGGACGTGGTGGCTGAACAGGTGCGCGGCCGCCCCCTGCTGGCCATTTTCCTGGCCGGTGCCGTGGGCTACGTCCTCGGCCGCTTCATCCGCTAATCCGGTGCGCACGGTTGATCTAGGGCGCACGGCCGCCCAGGCGGAGCTGCTGCGCATCAAGCGCCTCATCAGCCGTCAGGTCATGCGGGTGGTATGGGGTGTTGTAGCCGCCGTATTTGGCATCGCCTTGCTTGTGATGATTCACGTTCTGGCCTGCGAGTTGCTCGATCTGGCCGTGCCGCCTTGGGCAAGTGCCCTAATCGTGCTCGCATTTGATGGCGTGTTGGCCGTCATCTTCGTCGTACTGACTCTGCGGGGTGCGCCGGACCGGATCGAAATCGAAGCTCGGCTGGTCAGGGACGAGGCGCTGGCGGAATTGCGCGAGACCATGCTGGTCAGCGCCGTCATGGGCCCTGTGGGCCGCGCGGCATTCCGCAAGGCAGGTCGCAAGAGCATCGGCAGCATGGTCTTGGCCGCGCTGACGGCGAACTACATGCGGCGCAAGCGTAGGTGAGCGACTCGGACGGCTCAGTCCTTGCCTGGCGCGAGGGCAGGGTCGGCCGTATCACCCTCAACCGGCCGCGAGCGTTGAACGCGCTCGACATCACCATGATACGGGCCATCGCAGTTGTGCTGGATGAATGGCGGGCGGAACCATCGGTTCACGCTGTCATTATCAAGGGTGCCGGCGACCGGGCATTCTGCGCGGGCGGTGACATCCGCGCCGTGCGGGAAGCCGCCCTCGCTGGCCGTACTGAGGATATCCACGCTTTCTTCGCTGAAGAATACGCGCTTAATCTGGCCATCGCGAGCTACCCCAAGCCATTCGTGGCGCTGGTGGACGGTATATGTATGGGCGGTGGTGTCGGCGTCTCGGCGCACGGCTCCACCCGGGTCGTGACGACCTCTGCCCTGTTCGCCATGCCGGAGACTGGGATTGGGTTGTTTCCCGATATCGGCGCCACCTATATCCTGCCCCGTCTGCGTGGCCAACTCGGCATGTATATGGCGCTGAGTGGCGCCCGGCTGAGCGGGGCGGACGCACTCTATGCCGGGCTTGCCACGCATTTCACTGACTCCCAAACGATGGCAGCCTTGCCCGCTGCCCTGGCCGCGGATGGCATGGCCGCCCTCGCCGGCATCGCCAGGTCGGCTGAGGCGACGCTGCCGCCCCACATGGCCGCCATCGAGCACTGTTTCAGCGCCGCCAGCGTGCCCGGCATCGTGCAGCGGCTGGAAGACCTTGGCACGGAATGGTCCGGCCAGGTTCTGGCAACGCTACAAACCATGTCGCCCAGCGCCCTATGCTGGACGTTCCGCATCGTGCGGGAGGGAGCCTCACGCACCCTGCCGCAATGCCTGGCCGCGGAACTGGCGCTGACTGGCCCTGTCACCCGCCACCCGGACCTTGCCGAAGGCGTGCGGGCCGCGGTGATCGACAAGGACCGTCGCCCCCGCTGGTCCCCCGCCAGCCTCACTGACGTGGATCCAGCGGCGATCGAGGCCATGTTCACACCCTGACAGCCTTACGTCATGGTCGGGCTTGACCCGGCCATTTACGCGAGGGCGACGCACGCGGCGATTGATACGCGATGCGGTCCGCATGCAACGCTCACCGCTGGCCTCACCCCTCCGACGTAGATGACTGCATCAAGTCCGGTCATGACGGTCGCAATGCTCGGCGTTGCCGATTCGCTCACCTTTCCCGAGCAAAATAGGCCTGGTGAAGTGGGTAGTTCTCCTCGCCATCTTGCTGCATGCCAGCCCCGCCCGCGCTAATGAGTGCGAGGCCGCGGGCACGGCAGCGGAACAGGCGGCCGCTCTGCCGGCCGACCTGCTGGTGGCAGTCGGCCGCGTGGAAAGCGGGCGGCGCGGCGCGGATGGCCGGACGGCGCCTTGGCCTTGGGCGGTGAACGCGGCGGGCGAAGGCCACTACCTCGCCTCCGCGGCTGAAGCAGTGGCGCTGGTGCAGTCACTGCAGGCGCGCGGCATCCGCTCCATCGATGTCGGCTGCTTTCAGGTCAACCTGCTGTTCCACCCGGAGGTCTTCGCCACCCTGGCGGACGCATTTGACCCGGTGGCCAACGCGCTTGCGGCCGGGCATTTCCTCCGTAGCCTGCATGATGCCGCGGGCGACTGGGACATTGCGGTCGGGCGCTACCACTCAGCTGATCCAGGCTTAGGCTTGCCCTACATGCGGCAAGTCTTGGCCTCCTGGCATGGTGGCCCGGCGATGCCGTCTCCGCCGGTGTCCCAAGTGGCGGCGCTGGTGCGGGTGATCGTGCCGCAGGCCTATGCCCGCGCGGAAGCGACCGCGCTGGCGCTGCCGCATCAGCGCGGCCTGCCGGTCGTGATCGTACCTTCGTCCCGGCTTTAACGATTTGCTCAGACTTACCTGATTAAATCCTCGTGAGCCGCTTCGGCGGCAAATCAGATCGGCAGGATGCCGGTGTCGTCATAGCAGCACGCGTCCCGGACTGGCCGGGCCGGCGTCGGAAGGAAAGCATAATGTACGCATACGTGAAGGCCTGGGCCGAGCTGAATGCCACCAAGCTCAAGCTGGACGAGCGCGCCGTGACGGCCCTGGAATACGGCTTGATCGCGGCGCTGATCGCCGCCGTCATCGTCACCGGCGTGACTGCCGTTGGGTCGAACGTCAGCTCGACGTTCAACAAAGTCGCCGCAAGCATGTGAGCCTCTGGCTGTCCGCCGGCGGACGGCATTTCGCCGGCGGTGGCCGCCTTTGATCCGGGAACCAGAATGGCCTCCTTGCTCGCCACCTCGCAAACC
This sequence comes from uncultured Acetobacteraceae bacterium, assembly GCA_964235495.1. Classification (GTDB taxonomy): domain Bacteria; phylum Pseudomonadota; class Alphaproteobacteria; order Acetobacterales; family Acetobacteraceae; genus LMUY01. Next base: position 86,662 of record CAXSAX010000001.1, read on the forward strand.
TTGCTGTTGTCTTTCGGCTTGGCCCTGTTCGCGGTGGCCTGCCTGCAGGACTTGGCCATGCGGCTGGTGATGAACCGCATCCCGCTCGCCATTGCTGCCGCCGGGCTGGCGCTGCGCGCGCTGGACGGCACGATGCTGCCTGGACTGCTGGCGGCCGGGATCGTGTTCTTCGTCGCGGCCTGCTGCTGGCGGCGCGGCTGGCTCGGCGGCGCGGACGTCAAGCTGTTCGGCGCCGGGGCGCTCCTGGTGCCGCCTCATCTGGCGGCGGCTTTCGTGCTGGTGTCCTGCCTGGCTGGCGGCGTCTTGGCCCTGGCCTATGCCGGGCTCGGCTTGATCGCGCCGGCCCCCTCCGCCCTGCGCCCGCTCACCCGCGCCCGCCGCTACCTACGGGTGGAGCTGCGGCGGCTGCGGCGGCGCGGCCCCTTGCCCTACGCCACGGCCATCGCCGCCGGCGCTGCATTCATCCTGCTGGGAGGCTGAGCCATGCTGTTGCGCATCACCGTGTTCGGCCTGTTGTTGCTCGGCCTGGGCGGCTTCGGCACCGTGGCCTGGATTTCCCTCCACCCTGCCAATGCCCCCGCGACGGTGATGGTGACGGACGCGTCGCCCACGCCGGTGGTGGTGGTGATGCATGGGGTGCTGGCCTCCGCCGGCCCGCTGCGCGCCGGCACGCTGCTCAAGCCGGAGGACGTGACGGCCAAGCAGATGCCGGCCGTGCCGCCCGGCGCGCAAGAAGACACGCCGGCCAACCGCACCGGGCTGACCGGCGCGATGGTGCGGCACAGCGTCGGGCCCAGCGAGGTGCTGCTGGCCGAGGACGTGATGCGTCCGGGCGAGCATGGCTTCCTGGCCGCGGTGCTCGGCCCCAACATGCGCGCCGCTTCCATCAGTGTGGATGCCACCAGCGGCAGCGCCGGGCTGATCTGGCCCGGCGACCACGTGGACCTGATCCTGAGCCAGCAGTTGGAGGACTCGACGCTGCCGCCGGCTCGCCGGGTCGCGGCCGAGACGGTGCTGTCGGACGTGAGGGTGATCGCGATCGACCAGTTGCTGGCCCGCGGCGTGGCGCCGCCCGCCGAGGGTGCCGGCATCAGCCGTACAGTAACGCTGGAGGTGACCACCGCGCAAGCCGAGCGCATCGCTGTCGCGACCCGGCTGGGCCGGCTCGCCCTGTCCGTGCGCTCCGCCGACAGCACGGACGCCCCGTCCGCCGCCGAGGTGAGCGTGCAGACGACGTGGGGCGGAGACGTTTCGCCTGCCCTGGGGCGGCCCGCCCCGACCGCCAAGGATGGCGGTGCAACCCTGCGCCTGTTCTCGGGCGGCGCGGACGGAAAGGAATTCCGGTTCTAATGATGAAACGTACAAGTTTGGTGCTGGCGGCGCTGCTCGCCTGCACGGCGGCGCGTCTGCCAAATCAGGGTGGCCAAGCCCTCGCGCTGGACGCCGGCTCCGGCCGGGTGGTGACGCTGACCGCCGCCGCTGCCAGCGTGTTCGCCGCTGATCCGAAGGTCGTGGAAGTGCGGCCCGCCAGCCCTACGAGCCTGTTCCTGTTCGGCGTGGCGCCTGGCCGCACGACGGTTGCGGCCATGTCCGCCGGCGGCCAGCCGATCGCGCAGTTTGACGTGACGGTGGGGCCGAGTGGCTACGCCGCCGCGTCGGCGGCGGGGCAACTGGCTTCGGCCATGCCGGGCAGCGGCATGACGGCCGGGGTACGCCCGAACGGCCTTGTGCTGAACGGCGCCGCCGCCAACCCGATGGACGCGGACCGCGCCGCCACCATCGGCCGCGGCGCCCTGGCAGATGGCCAGAAGCTCGACAACCGCACCAACGTCACGAGTTCGGTGCAGGTGAACCTGCGGGTCCGCGTGATCGAGATGGACCGCAATCTGACGCGCGAGCTGGGGGTGAACTGGCAAACGCTCGCCAATGTCGGCGGGCGATATGGCACGCTCGGCTTCGCCGCCGCCCCGGGCCTTGTGCAAGCCGCCACCGCCTCGCTCAGCAGCGGTTACAATTTCAACACACCCGGCAAGGTGCTGGACATCAACAACGTCATCGACGCCCTGGCGCAGGACCAGCTGATCCACGTGCTGGCCGAGCCGAACATCACCACCATGAGCGGCGAGCCCGCGAGCTTCCTAGTCGGCGGCGAGTTCCCCATCCCCATCGCCGAGTTCGGCGGCACGCTCTCCATCGAATTCAAGCAATATGGCGTGAGCCTGGGCTTCGTGCCCACCGTGCTGAGCAATGGACGCATCAACCTGCATGTCCGCCCGGAGGTGAGCCAGTTGACCAACCAGGGCGCGATCCAGCTCAACAGTGGCAGCGGCACCAACAACTCGATCCAAATTCCGGCCCTGCAGGTCCGCCGGGCGGACACCACGGTCGAGTTGGGCAGCGGCCAAAGCTTCGCCATCGCCGGGTTGATGCAGGAGACCACGACCATGACCGGCAACGGCGTGCCCTTCCTGGGCGACGTGCCGGTCCTCGGCGCGCTGTTCCGCTCCGACAACTTCCAGCGTGCGCAGACCGAGCTGGTGATCCTGGTCACGCCCTACCTGGTGCAGCCGGTCAGCAACGAGTCGGCGCTCGCCAGGCCGGACGACGGATGGAAGCCGCCCAACGACTTGGAGCGCATCCTGCTGCTGCGGCAGAAGGCGCGCGGCGACGTGGCCAACATCGCGATCCGCCGGACGGTGCCGGGCGATGCCGGGTTCATCGTGCAATGAGGCGCATCTTATGGCTTGCCCTGCTCCTTCCGGCTGGCTGCGCCGCGGAGGATCCGTTGACCCGGGAAGGCCTGTGGCACCCGACCGGCGCCAATGAGGCGAACCTGCGCGCCATGATTGCCGACCCGGAAGACTTGGTGACCGGTGCGGCCGACCGGCGGGCCGATGGCTCCGTCGTGGCGGCTGCGGTGGCACGCTACCGCGCCGGCAAGCTGAAGGACCTGCCCGACGCATCCGCCTCCAAGATATCGCCGATCTCCATCAGCACCGGTGGCGGATCGGCCGGCGGGAGCGGCAGCTGATGGACGGTGGCAACGCGCTGCCCGTGCCGGGCCAGGAGCCTACGTCGCGCACTGATCGCATCCAGCTATTGGCCTTCGTGGCCGATGCAGACAGCGAGGCGGTGCTGCGGGAGGGCCTGACTCAGGCGCTGCCTAGCGGTTTCGAAGTGCGGCGCGGCAACGTCAAAACGGCGCTGAACGCGCTGTCCAACATGCCAACCCCGCACTCCTTGATCATCGACATTACGGGTGAGAGCCAGGCGCTCGCGCTGCTGGGTGACCTCACCCACGTGGTCGAGCCGGATGTCCAGGTCTTGATCGTAGGGGAGCGGCAGGATGTGGCGTTCTACCGCCAGATCACCCGCACGCTGGGAGCCACCGAATACCTCTACAAGCCGCTAGTGCCGGAGATGGTGGCACGCCTGTTCGGCTCGCAAATCGCGCGCCAAGCGCCGTCGGCCGCAGCCCTAGGTGGCCATATGGTGACGGTGACAGGCACCCGTGGCGGCGTAGGCGCCACCACCGTGGCGGCGAACCTGGCCTGGCACCTGGCTGAAGGAGCCCGACGGCACACGCTTCTGCTGGACGCGGATTTGCAGACCGGCAGCGCCGCGATGCTGCTGGGGGCGCAAACCGGGTCCGGTCTGCGTTCGGCCCTGGAACAGCCAAGCCGGGTGGACGAGCTGTTCGTGGAGCGCACGGCTATTCCCCTGGTCGATCGGCTGCACGTCATGGCAGGCGAAGAAGGATTGACCGAGCAGCCTGGCTATGTGGCCGGAGCCGCGGCCAAGCTGGCAACCTTGTTGCGGCGGCGCTTCAACTTCGTGGTGGCGGACGTGCCGTTCAGCTCCTCCCCGCTCTCGCGCGACCTGCTGGAAGTCACCCAGCAACGCGCGCTGGTGATGCTGCCGACCCTGGCCAGCGTGCGGGACGCGCTACGCATGCTTGCCCTGCCCTCGGGCGCCGCACAGGCGCGCCGGGCCGTTGTGGTGCTGAACCGCACCGGCATGCCTGGCGGACTGACCCGGCATCAGGTCGAGGATGCCCTGCGCATGGCGGTGGACGTGGCGATCCCGGACCTGCCCCGCCCGCTCGGCGTTGCGGAAAGCCTGGGCGAGCCCGCCGTCAAGACGCGCGGCAGCTTCCGCACCGGCATTATGGAACTGGCGCGCGAGGTGTCTTACGCGCCGGCCACCGAAGGCAAGCGGCGCTGGCCGTGGCGCCGCCGGTGAGCGGGTTCGGCCGCCGCGCGCCCGAAACGGCGCCCCTGCCCGTGGCAGCTCCCCCGCCGGCCGAAACGGCAAGCGTTCGCACGCCAGCGCCGATCGCGGAACTGCGGGCCTTGTGCCTGACGCGGATCGACCCGGTCTCGATCGCCGGCATGGCGCAGGACCGCCTGGCCATAGAAGTCGAGCGATTGCTGGCTGACCTTGCCAACGAGAAGCGCATCCAGCTGAACGGGCGCGAGCAGCGGCAGCTGGCCAGCGATCTCGTGCACGATATGCTGGGCCTGGGTCCGTTGGAACCGCTGCTGGAAGATGACGGGGTAGCGGACATCATGGTGAACGGCCCGGACCGGGTGTTCATTGAAAAAGCCGGCCGCGTGACCCTCTCGAACGTGCGGTTCCGTGACGCGGCGCATGTCGCCAACATCTGCCAGCGCATCGCCGCCGATGTGGGCCGCCGGGTGGACGAAAGCAGCCCGATGGTGGACGCGCGCTTGAAGGACGGCAGCCGCGTCAACATCGTCTTTCCGCCGCTGGCTTTGGACGGGCCTTACATCTCGATCCGCAAGTTCACCAAGAAGCGCATCGACTTCTCGCGGTTGGTCGAGTTCGGCTCCATGAGCCAGCCGGTCGCGCGTATCCTGGAGATTGCCGGGCGCTGCCGGCTCAACGTCATCATCAGCGGCGGCACCGGCAGCGGCAAGACCACGCTGCTGAACGCGATCAGCCAGTTGATCGACACCTCCGAGCGGATTGTGACGGTGGAGGATGCGGCGGAGCTGCAGCTGCAGCAGCCCCACGTGGTGCGACTGGAAACGCGCCCGCCAAGCCTTGAGGGCCGCGGCGAGATCACCCAGCGCGACCTGGTGCGCAACGCGCTGCGCATGCGGCCAGACCGCATTATCGTGGGCGAGGTGCGCGCCGGCGAGGCGTTCGACATGCTGCAGGCGATGAACACCGGCCATGACGGCAGCATGTCCACCATCCATGCCAACACCTCGCGGGATGCCATCACCCGGATCGAGAACATGGTGCAAATGGGCAATTTCGGCCTGCCGTCCAAGGCGATCCGCCAGCAGATCGTGGGCGCGGTCAACCTGATCATCCAGGTGGAGCGCCAGCGCGACGGCGGCCGCCGCCTGATCCAGGTAACGGAGGTGTGCGGGCTGGAGGGCGAGGTGGTGATCCTGAATGACATCTTTGCCTTCGAGCTGATCGGCGAGGGCAATGACGGCCGGCTACACGGGACCTACCGCGTCAGCCGGGCGCGCCCGTCGTTCCACGACCGGCTGACCTATTTTGGGCTGGACCGCATCTGGGCCTCCACGCTCGAGGAGGCTGAGCGGTGATAGGACAAGGCTACGGCTTGGGCCGGGCAGCATCGTGATGTTTTCGCCGGCATTGCTCGCGGCAGGCATGGTCTTGATCTGCCTGGTGCCCATCTGCTTCATTCTGCTGCGGCTCGACGAGCGGGCCCGGCGGATGGCGGCGCGGCGCAGCAAGGCGCTCAAAGCCTTCCATTCCATGGAAGCGCCCCTGGCGACGTTTGCCCGCCTTTCCGTGGCCTTGCCGACGGCCTCGCTCAAGCGGCGATTGAGCCAGCTTATCGGCATGGACCCTTACCGGCGCGATCCGTACCGTTACAAGCCTTACCTGGTGCTGCCGGCCTCGCTACTGCCGGGCTACGCCGTGCAATGGCTGCTCCACGGCCTGCTGGGCTCGCTCTCGGTTGCATTGTTGCCGCTGACAGCGTTGTTCGCGACCCGGGCCTACTACCATGGCGCCGATGCCAAGCGCATGGCCATGCTGTACCGCCAGTTTCCGGACGCGCTGGCAACCATCGTGCGGGCCGTCCGCGTCGGCATCCCCGTGACGGAATCCTTGCGCGCCGTGGCGCAGGATGCTGAACCCCCGACCTCCATCGAGTTCATGCGGCTCTACGACCAGGTCGGCATCGGCACGCCGCTGGAGGAAGCCTTGCGCGAGATGGCGGCGCGAAACCGGTTGCCTGAGTACCGCTTCTTCGCCACGGCACTGGCCCTGCAGAGCCAGACCGGCGGCGGGCTGACCGAAACGTTGGAGAACCTGGCCGACGTGGTGCGCAAGCGGGTGGCCCTGAAAGCCCGCGGCTACGCCTTGGCGTCCGAGGCCCGGACCAGCTCGGGCGTGCTCACGGCGCTGCCGTTCCTCTCAGGCGGCGCACTTGCCGTGATGGACCCGTCCTACATCGGTTCCTTGTTCGAGGAAGGATCCGGCCAAACTTTGCTGGGCGCTGGCTTGGTCTGGCTTGGCCTCGGCATCATGATAATGCGTGCGATGATCCGGAAAAGCCTGGCATGACGCCGGTTCTCGCAACCGCCGGGGCTGTCAGCCTGGCGTGTTCAGGCGCCTCCGTGCTGCTGTTGCGCGTGGTGCAACGTCAAGATCGCTTGGCCGCCCGGGTGAGCCGCCTGCGGCAAGGCATTGGCTTGGGACTGACGCAGCAGGCCAAATCTGGCAGCACCACCCTACGCTTCGTCTCCAAGGTCGGCGCCGGTTTGGCGCGCAGCGGCCTGCTGTCCGACAAGACGGTGACGGATTTGCAGCAGACGCTGGCGGCTGCCGGGTTCCGCGGCAACAACGGCCTTGGGTTGTTCGTGGGCAGCAAGCTGCTGCTGCTGACGCTGCTGCCGGTCGTGGCTTGGTTCGGGCTGGGCCGACTCGGCTTTTCCTTCACCGTGCACAACGCCGGCACGGCCGTGGCGGCCATGATCGGCCTGCTCGGGCCGGACTACGTGGTGAAATCGCGGCGCAACGCGTTCCTCAAACGGCTGGACGGCGGCTTGGCGGACGCCCTGGACATGCTGGTGATCTGCTCGGAGGCCGGGCTCGGGCTGGAACCGGCCATCGCCCGCGTCGCGGTGGAAATCGCCGCGTCGCACCCGGCGGTGGCCGAAGAGCTGCAGCAGACGGCAAGCGAGTTGCGCATCCTGTCCGACCGGCGCATCGCGATGCGCAACATGGGAACCCGGACGGGGCTCGACAACCTGAAGCGGCTTGGCTCCACGCTGGTGCAAACCATGCAGTACGGCACGCCGCTGTCGAACGCGCTCCGCACCCTGTCCGCCGAACTGCGCACCGAGACGCTGACCCGGTTCGAGGAACGTGCCGCCCGCCTGCCGGTGCTGCTGACCGTGCCGATGATCGTGTTCATCCTGCCCACCGTGTTCATCGTGGTGGGCGGCCCGGCGATGCTGCATGTCATGGCAACATTCAAACATTAGTCACTGGAGAACCGCAAAATGCGCGCATTCTTACTTCCGATTCTGCTGCTGCCCGCGGCGTGCGCAACGCCTGGGGATCAATCGAGCGCCAAGCTGCCCAGCCTGCGGGTGGGTGCGGCGGCGTTGGCCGGCGGTGCGCCGGAGGCCGCGCTGAACGTCGCCCGCCGCCAGCTGGCGGCCAACCGGGACGACCTGGCCGCGCTGCTGATGGAAGGGCAGGCGCTGACGGACATGGGCCAAATCCCGCAGGCGGAGGCGAGCTTCCGCCGCGCGGCCCACGTGTCGCCCGCCTCCGCCGCAGCGGAGTTCGGGCTGGGCCGCGTGCTGCTGCTCACCAGCCGCGCCAGCGAGGCCGAGGCGGCGTTCCGCTCCGTGCTGTCGCAACAGCCCTCCGACGCCCGCGCGCTGTGCGACCTCGGCATTGCGCAGGACATGCAGGAGCATCACGCCGAGGCGCAGAAATCCTACGCCGCGGCCATCGTCGCCGCCCCGGAGCTGGACGCCGCCCGGGTCAACATGGGCCTGTCGCTGGCCTTGGCCGGTGACCCGGCGCAGGCCGTCGCCGTGCTCAGCCCCCTGGCCGCCCCGCCGACCGCGCAGCCCCGGGTCCGCCAGGACCTGGCCACCGCGCTGGCGCTGTCCGGCGACCAGGCGGGGGCTGAGAAGCTGCTACGCCGCGACCTGTCCGCGGAGCAGGTGCCGGTCGCCATGGCAGCCTACGCCGAGCTGCACGCGCCGTAGCCGTCCGCTTGCGGCCGCTCGAACTCCTGGCCAGGGATCGAGCGGCCAACGCCTGCGGCACCGATGTTGCACCACGCAAGCAAACCGCGCCGATCCGGCGCGCGTGAGCGGATGAAGTGATGCGCGGACTGATCGGCTGGGCGGCGCTGCTCCTGCTGGCCTGGGCTTTGAGCGAGAACCGCCGGGCCATTCCCTGGCGCATCGTGGCCGGCGGCCTGGGGCTGCAATGGGCCTTGGCCATTTTATTGATCGACGCCGCCCCGGCGCGCGCCGTCGTGCTGATGCTGAACGGCGCAGTGGAGGCGCTGCAACGCGCCACGGATGACGGCACCGGCTTCCTGTTCGGCTATCTCGGCGGCGGCACCCTGCCCTTCGCGGAAATTCATCCCGGCGGCAGCCTGATCCTCGCCTTTAAAATTCTGCCTCTGGTGCTGGTCATCAGCGCGCTCGGCTCCCTGTTGTTCCACTGGGGCGTGCTGCAGCGGATTACCGGTGCCTTTGCCGTCCTGCTGCGGCGTACCCTGGGGATTGACGGCCCTCTGGCGCTGGCGGCGGCGTTGCACGTCTTCGTCGGCAACGTGGAGGCGCCGCTGCTGATCCGGCCCTACCTGCAAGGCATGCAGCGGGGCGAGCTGTTCGCGGTGATGAGCTGCGGCATGGCAGGCATCGCCGGCACCGTCATGGTGATCTACGCCGCGATCCTTGGGCCGGTGATCCCCAACGCGCTCGGCACCATCATCGCCGCCTCCGTCATCAGCACGCCCGCCGCCCTGGCCGTGGCCGCACTGATGGTGCCGTTCGCGCCAGTGGCCGCCCGCGCCCCGGCTGCCTTGTCCCGCCCGGCGACGCTGGGCAGCTTGGACGCACTGGTGCGCGGTACGGCGGACGGCATCGGTCCGCTGGTCGGCATCACGACGGCGTTGCTGGTGGCGGTCAGCCTGGTCAGCCTGGCCAACATCACCCTCGCCTTGCTGCCCGGCGCGCCGACGCTGGAGGGATTGTTCGCCTTACCTTTTCGCCCCGTGCTGTGGCTGATGGGCGTGCCCTGGGCGGAGACGGCGTCGGCCGCGTTGCTGATGGGCACCAAGACGGTGCTGAACGAGTTCGTGGCCTACCTGCACCTGGCCGCGCTGCCGCCGAGCATGCTGGGCGAGCGGTCCCGCATAATCCTGATTTACGCATTATGCGGCTTCGCCAATTTCGGCAGCTTGGGCATCCTGGTCGGCGGCATGGGTGCCATGGTGCCGGAGCGGCGGGCGGAGATCACTGCGCTGGGGCTGCGCTCCGTGCTGTCGGGCACCATTGGCACCTGCATGAGCGGGGCGCTAGCCGGCGTGCTCTCCTGAAATTCGGGATCGCGTTACTGCAAGCCGATCAGCCGCGTGAGGCTGTCGCCGTGAATGTCCTTTGCGTGCACGTCGCCGCGATTCCACCAGCCGCCGCCCAATGCCTGGAACAGCGCGGCCGTGTCCGCCAGCCGGGTCGCCTCGGCTTGCACTAAAACCAGGCGGGCCGTCAGCGCCGTGGACTCCGCGTTCAGCACGCCAAGGTAGGCGATGGCACCGAGGCGCAGCTGCTCCTGCGTGATGGCGAGCGCCGCCTGCGCCGTCTTGTCGGCGAACGTCGCCACCCGGACGGCGTCGGCATCGACTTGCAAAGCTCGCAGCGAGTCGGCCACGTTCTGGAACGCGGTGAGGACGGTGCTGCGATATTGCTCCGCCGCCTGGTCGAACGCAGCCCGCGCGCCCCGCTCCCGGTGCAGCAGGGTGCCGCCGTCGAACACCGGTTGCGTCAGGCTGCCAGCGAGGGTCCAGAAGCCGTTGCCCGGCCCGAACAGGCCGCTGGCGAACAGCGCCTGGCTGCCGCCCTGCGCCGTCAGGTTCAGCAACGGTAGCCGGTTGGCCACCGCCACGCCGATCAGCGCGCTGGCTGAGTGCAGGTTCGCCTCCGCCTGCTTGATGTCCGGGCGCTGCTGCACCAGCTCGGAGGGCAGGCTGACGGGCACGTCCTCCGGCAGGTGCAGGCTGGCCAGGTCGAACGTCTCCGGCACGGCATCGCTCGGCAGCTGACCGCTCAGCGCCGCCAGCAGGTCCCGTTGCTGCGCTAGTTGCTTCTGCAGCGGCGTCAGGCTGGCCTCGGCCGCGCTGACCGCGGCCTCCTGCGCCAGCTCGTCGATCTTGGCGATGGAGCCAAGGTCGAGCTGTTTCCTGAGAATGGTCCCCAAGCCCCGCGCGATGACCAGGATGTCGTTCGTCGCTTGCAGCTGGCCGCGAAGAGAGGCTTCAACGATGGCCGCCGCCACCAGGTTGGAGGTCAGCGTCAGGTAGGTGGCTTCCAATTGGTAGCGCTGCTGGTCCGCCAGAGCCACCAGCGACTCCACCTGTCGCCGGTTCAGGCCGAACACGTCGGGGTTATACGAGATGCTGAGCTGGGCCGTGTAGAGGCTGTAGTACGGGTTGCCGTTGGAGGTCGCCGGGGACAGCGAGCCGGTGGCGGTCTTGTTGCGGCTTGACGTGAAGTTAGCGTCCAGGTTGGGCAGGTAGCTGCCTTCCTGGGCGAGCACGTTCTCCCGCGCCTGGCGCAGCGAGGCCTGAGCCGCCGCAAGATCCGGGTTGTGCAGCAGGGCGCGGGCGATCAGGTCGTTCAGCGGGCGGGAGTGGAACAGTGTCCACCACTCGCCGGGGATGTCTAGCCCGGGAATCAGGCGCTGCGTGGGGTTCGCCACCGTGCGGTCAGCGATCAGCTGCGCAGGCAGCAGCTCCGGCGTGTAGCCGGCGACGAGAGGGGCCGCTGGCGGCTTAAAGTTCGGCCCCACGGCGCACCCGGCGAGGCACAGCAGGAGAAGGGCAGCCCTCATTCGGCGGGCGCCAGCGCCGGGTCTTCGCTGAGGCGCGCGCGGCGGGAGAACAGGTCCATCATCACCGGCAGCACCGTCAGGATCAGCACGGGCGCTAGCAGGATGCCGCCCACCACGACCAGGGCCAGCGGCTTCTGCACCTGCGAGCCGATGCCGTTGGACACGGCGGCGGGCAGCAGGCCAACCGCGGCCACGACGCAGGTCATCACCACGGGGCGCATCTGTACAAGGCAGGTACGCAGGATGGCGTCCGCCCGGTCCATCCCGGTTTCCATCATGCGGTTGAAGTAGGTGACGACCAGGATGCCGTCCATGGCGGAGATGCCGAACAGCGCCACGAAGCCGATCGCCGCCGACACGCTGAACGGCGTGCCGGTGACGAACAGCACGACGATGCCGCCGACCAGCGCCATAGGGATGACGCTGGCGGCCAGCAGCATGTCGGTGATGGAGCCGAAGTTGAGGTAGAGCAGGAAGCAGATCAGCACGATGCTGAGCGGCACCACAATGGCCAGCCGGGTCAGCGCCTCCTGCAGGTTGCCGAACTCGCCGACCCATTCGGTGTGGTAGCCGCCGGGCATGCGGACCTGCTCGGCGATGCGTTGCTGCGCTTCCAGCACCGTCGTGCCCAGGTCGCGCCCGCGCACGCTGAACTTGACCGGGATGTAGCGTTCCTGCCCTTCGCGATAGATGAACGACGCGCCAGACACCAGCTTGACGGTCGCGACATCGCTGAGCGGAATTTGTAGCATGCCGCCGTTTGGGTTGGTGGCGCCGATCATGATGCGGCGTATCTCGTCGATGTTCTGGCGGTAGCGCTCGGACAGCCGGACGATGATCGGGAAGTTGCGGTCGCTGCCCTCCTCGTACAAGTTGCCCGCCGCCTGCCCGCCGATCGCCGCCTGCACCGTGGTGTTCACGTCCCCGGGGGCCAGGCCGTAACGCGCGGCGCGGGCGCGGTCCACGTCAATGCGCACCGTTGGCTGGCCGAGCGAGCTCAGCACGGCGAGGTCGGCGATGCCGGGAATTTGGGCCATCACCTCCTGGATCTTGTTGGCCGTCCGCTCCAGCACTTCTAGATCGCCCCCGTACAGCTTGACTGAATTCTCGCCCTTCACGCCGGAGGCCGCCTCCTCCACGTTGTCCTCGATGTATTGGGAGAAGTTGAACTCCACGCCGGGGAACTTCGATTGCAGCTCGGCCGTCATGCTGGCAGTCAGCTTTTCCTTGTCTATGCCAGCCGGCCAGGTATCGAACGGCTTGAGCGGCACGAAGAACTCGGCATTGAAGAACCCGGTCGCATCCGTCCCATCGTCTGGCCGGCCATGCTGGGAGATAACAGTGATCACCTCGGGATAGCTTCGCAGCACCCGGCGCATCGCGTCCACATACGGGCTGCCTGCTTCCAGCGAAATCGAGGTCGGCAGCGTTGCCCGGATCCAGAGATTGCCTTCCTCGAGCTTGGGCAGGAACTCCAGCCCAAGCCGGGTCACCGCCACGCCGCTGAACGCCAGCATCAGCAGCATAACCCCGAGCGTCAGGATGCGGTTGACTAAAGCGAAGCGCACCAGCGGGGCATAAAGCCGGTGAAGGCCGCGCACCAGCAAGGTCTCGCGCTCCTCCACCTGGGCGGGCAGCAGCAAGGCAGACAGCGCGGGCGTCACCGTGAAGGTGGCGAGCAGCCCTCCCGCGATGGCGTAGGCGTAGGTCTTGGCCATGGGGCCGAAGATGTGGCCCTCGATGCCGCTCATGGTGAACAGCGGCACGAAGGCGGCGATGATGATGGCCGCCGAGAACAGGATGCCTTGGCTGACCTCGGTGGCAGCGTGCGCGATCACCGCGAACTTGCCGCGCAGGCCGACGCTCGGCCGCGAGCGGTCCAGCCCGGGCGAGTTAAGGAACCGCTCGGAGGCGGGCTGCGACAGCCGGCGGAAGATGTTCTCCATCATGATGACGCTTGCATCGACGATTAGGCCGAAATCGATCGCGCCCACCGAGAGCAGGTTGGCCGACTCGCCGCGCAGCAGTAGCAGCCCAATGGCGAAGGCCAGCGCGAACGGGATGGTGGCCGCCACGATGACGGCGCTACGCAGGTCACCCAGGAACAACAGCTGCAACACGAAGATCAGCACGATGCCCTCGAGCATGTTGTGCAGCACCGTGTGCGTCGTCACCCGGATCAGGTCGGAGCGGTCATAGATCACCTCGATGTGCACGCCGGGGGGCAGGATGCCGGTCGTGTTGATCTTCTCGATCTCGGCTTCCACCCGCTGGATGGTCGGCATACTCTGCCCGCCGCGGCGCATCAGCACGATGCCCTGCACGATGTCGTCGCTGTCATCCTGGCCGGCGATCCCAAGGCGCGGCTGGTTGCCGATGCTCACCGTCGCCACGTCCGACACCAGCACAGGAGAGCCGTTGTTGGACGCCAGCATGGTATGGCGAATGTCGTCCATCGACTGGATCAGCCCGATGCCGCGCACCACAGCGGACTGCGCGGAGAACTCCACCGTCTGACCGCCGACGTTGACGTTGGCGTTGTTCAGCGCCGCCAGCACCTGCGGCACGCTCAGCCCATACTGGACCAGCTTGGCCTGATCGATCGAGACCTCGAATGTCTTGGTCTTGCCGCCCCAGCCGTTCACGTCGGCAACGCCCGGAATCGCCTTGAAGCGGCGCTCCAGCATCCAGTCCTCGATGGTCTTGAGGTCCGTCACCGAGTAGCCCGGCGGGCCGACCACCCGGTAGCGCATGATCTCGCCCACCGGGCTTTCGGGCGAGATTTGCGGCTGCGCCCCGTTCGGCAACGGCGGCAGCTGCGACAGGTGGTTGATCACCCGCTGCTCCGCCTCCTCGTAGGTGAAGTCGTAGGTGAACTGCACCTTGGTGTCCGACAAGCCGAACAGCGAGATGGTGCGGATGGCGTTGACGTGCGGGATGCCCGCCATCTGGATTTCGATCGGGATCGTGATGTTGCGCTCGATCTCCTCCGCCGACTGGCCGGGGTTCTGCGTCACGATATCGACAAGCGGCGGCACCGGGTCCGGGTAGGCCTCGATGTTCAGCAGCGCGAAACTGACCCCGCCGCCGGCGAACACCGCCAGCAACATGACCAGCACCAGGATGCGCTGCTTGAGCGCCGCCGTGATGAGGGCGTTCACCGGGTCAGCCCGCCTCGGCCGCGCGGTCGATGAAGATCGACCCGGCGGTGACGACGGTGTCCCCCGCCTTCAGGCCGTCCAGCACTTCGACCTGGCCGCCGTCGTTGCGCCCGAGCTTGACCTGGCGGATCAGCAGCGTCTTGTCCGGCCCGGCCAGCCAGACATGGGCCCCATCCGCGTCATAGACGATCGCCTGCTCCGGCACCGCGACGGATTGGCTCGCCTGCCCGGTGATGATGCGGAAGGTGGCGAACATCTCGGGCTTCAGCGCCCCGTCCGGATTGTCGATCGCGGCATGGATCGGCAGGCGGTGCGTTACCGGGTCGATGCCGGCGGCGACGTAGATTACCCGGGCGGTGAACACCCGGCCGGGAAAGGCGAGCACGCTCACCTGCACCATGTCGCCCGTGTGCACCAGCGGCGCGTCCGTCTCCCGCACGTTGGCCACCAACCAGACGCGCGAGGTGTTGCCGATGGTGAACACGGGCGTGGAGCCGTTGTTCGACTGCGAGACGATGTTCTGCCCCACGCCAACCTGGCGCTGCGTGATGGTGCCGGCGATCGGCGCGGGCACGATGGCGTCCGGGCTGAAGCGGGTCGGGTCAAGCGAGGTCTCCATCGCCGCCTCTTCCCGGTCGCCCTTGCCCAGGATGCGCAGCCGGTTGCGCACCGCCCCCAAGGCCACCTCCGCACTGTTGAGCGTGCCGTGGGCGTTGGCCAGGTCCGATTGCGACTGCTGCCAGTCCTTGAGCGACCCGCCCCCGGCCGCGTAAAGCTCATGCTCCCGCTTCTCGGACGTGACGGCGAGCACCAGCGCGGCCTTCGCCGTGCGGTCGCCCGCGATGGCGCCCACCAGGTCGTTGGCCGCCTGCACGAACTCCGCCGCCGCGATGCCGAGCAGCGGGTCGCCGGCCTTCACCACGTCGCCCGCCTTGACGAACAGCTTGGTCACCCGGCCGGTGAAGGGCGAGAACACCTGGGTGGACAGGTCGTCGTCGAGCGCGATCTTGCCGTCCGTCACCTGGGAGGCGGAGAACGCGGCCTCCTTGGCCTGGGCGGTCTTAAAGCCAGCCCATTGCGCGTCGGTCGGCTTGAAGCTGTCCGAGGACGACGCCTGCGGCGCGGCGGGCGCCTCGGTCTTGCTGAACAGGCTGCCCAGCAGCAGGTAGACGGCGAGCAGGGCGGCCCCGACGGCGACGATGGCCACTTGGAACACACGGGGAAGCCGCCGGGCCGGCCTGCGGTGGACCAAGCCATCCTGCTCGGCCATCTTCGAGTCATCCGGTGGCGAAGGCTGTGCTATCGTGTCCATGAACGGCACCCAAACCCTGCAGCGGACGCGCGGCGCTGCCTTCTGCGATGATCGCGGATCCGGCTGGCCACCCGGCTAGGCGCCAGCCGCCTCATACATGGGCCAGGCCCGGGCGACCAGGCTGGCCTGCACTCCGTCAGAAATGCGCGATGACATCCCCCGCCGCAAGGAAGGTGTGGTTGTGGTCCGGCGCCAAGCCCCGCGACGGGCTGCCGTCGAACGCGTTGCGGCTGGACGCCCAGTAGCCAACTTCCGGACGCAGTTCGAGCTGCGGCGAGAGCCAATGCTGCCAGCCCACCGTGAATTCGTAGTAATCCGCCTTCGTGCCGGTCCGCTGGCCTTGCGGGTCGTGGTAGTACTCCGGCCGGAACGAGAAGTTGTTGAGCGGGTCGGGCGAGTAGTTGAGGTAGGCCAGCACGGAGACCGCGCTGGCCTGGCAGCGCAGCTTTCTCGGATCATCGCACTGCGCCAGGTTCGGCCCGTTGATGGGGATGTACTGCGGCGACAGCGGCGTGCCACCGCCCTCGTAGATCGCCACGGCCTGGGCGTTGTTGGCGTTTGGCACGTTGCGCTGGTACTCGTAGTAGCTCTCGGTCGATATGTGCCAATGGTCGTTGAACTTGTGGTAATAAGTCGCGCCGTACCATTGCAGGTTGTTGTAGCCCCACTGGGCGCCGTTGATGGCGTTAACGCAGGGCTGGAAGTTGTCCTTGCCTTCGTTGAATCCGTAACGGATGCAGGCGGTGAACGATGGCTGGGCCCCCGGGTCCTTGGGGAACGTGGCGCCGGTGTAGAGCGCGTTGTAGGGAACCAGGTTGGGGACGTTGTTGCCCAGGTGCCACAGCGGCGCTTCCGTGCCGTCGCTGATGCCGAGCTGGACGATCAGGTTCTTGGTGATCGCCAAGCTCGTCTGGATACCGGTGTTGGTGTAGTTGTCGTAGTTGTACGTGAACGAGTGGGTGTACATGTAGTTGTTGGGCGCCAGCTGCGCCTCGATGTCTGGCAGCGAGATGTAGCGGCCGAAGCGGATCATCAGCCCCTGCAGCACCTGCGGCACGAAGACCTCGCCATAGACCATTGGGAAGTCGTAGCCGTTGGGGTTGTTGTGCTTGAGCAGCTGGTAGCTGGCGATGCCGTAGGACGTGGTGTAGCGGTAGTTCTCGCCGTAGATGCCCGAGAGCCGGAAGCCCCAATCGACGTGGTCCGTCTGCACCGTGTCCGGCGTGCGCTCGATGTAGAGCACCGCCTGGTCAAGCTGGACGGTGTTCGGCGTGTAGGCATAGCCGATCGGCGCGTTGCCGGCTGGCTGCCGCGAGTTGCTGCTGAGGTTGGCGCCCACATCGACCCAGCCATAGATCTGGATGTGGTTGTCGGCCAGGAACTTGCCGGGGCCGGTGTTGGCGATGGCGACCATCAGCGGGCTGTCGATCGAGCTGGGCCGGTTCACGCCAAGCGCCGTCGTGCCGCCGTACGGCCACTCGGTGAATGGCATCGGCGGCGTGGTCTCGGGCGTCGCTGGCCAATCCGCCCGGCGGCCCGGCGGCCCGTTCGGATCGGACGGCGCCGAGTCATGGTTCCACTCCAGCTTGTAGTAGTTGAGCAGCCGCACGGCGACGTTGGTGCCCAGGTAGGTGTCTAGGCAGGCGTAGTTCTTGTACGGGTTGGGGTTCGCCGCGCAATCGGCGGTCGGCGCAGGCTCCGGCGCGACCGGGGTCGGCGCCTTCGCAGCGGAGGTCGGCTGGGCTGAAGCAGCCGCCGTCCACAGCGCCGCGACCGTGGCTCCTGAAACCAGTTGCAGCAGGCGACTCATCAACAACGCTCCCAAGAACAGTCGGCCGATGCAGTTCGGCAGTCCTGGGAAAACCATCTACTGCGACGCAACATGTAAATCGACCAGTTTATTGATGGGTCGATGGGCAGTGATACTGCTTTCCGCATTGCATCTTTATATGGCAGCCAGCCCGGCCATGGCTGCTCGCCAGGCAGGGCCGATCTGCGGCTCGCCATCCGTCGGCGTTGCAGATCGGGACGAGGATGCAACGCCCGGCGGCCCGCCGCGGATGCAGCCGCCCGGTCCCGGGAGCCCGCCCCCCTGCTGGGTCGAGCTGCCCCGTTGCCGGCCTATGCCTTGCGCGGCGGGTGGCGCGCCGGGCCGGGCGCTCAGTCCTCCTCCCGCCGCAGCAGCGCGTCGTCCACTTGCCGCAGCAGCAAATCGAAGGTGACTGGCTTGGCATGGTAGTCGTCGCAGCCGGCTTCCAACGCGCGGGCGCGGTCCCCGGCCATGGCGTGCGCCGTCAGCGCGATGATCGGCACCGTGTTCGCCGCCGCCCGCAGCGTGCGCGCGACCGTCCAGCCGTCCATCACCGGCAGGTTCATGTCCAGCAGCACCAGGTCAGGCGCTTCCGCCGCCACCTGGGCCAGCGCCTGCTTGCCGTCATGCGCCAGCACGACGTCAAACCCGCGCCGGCGCAGCCGCCGGGACAGGAAGTCCCACAGTTCCTCGTGGTCCTCGACGAGCAGGAGCTTGGTCACGCGCGGGGCCTTTGGTTGGCAGCCGTACTAGCGACGCCGGGCAGAGCCGTCTAGCTTCCCCTTCCGGCCGTTTGGAGGCGGCGCGCCATGGACACGATCCCGACCGACGCCGTCATCCGCGGCCAGCCGCAGGCCAGGTCGGTGCTGGTGGCGCTGAACGCCGGGGCGGTGGTGGTGGCGGGGCTGTACCTTGGGCGGGACCTGCTGGTGCCGCTGGTGCTGGCCGCTCTGCTGGCCTTCGTGCTGGCGCCCGCGAGCGTCCTGCTGCAGCGCATCCGGTTGCCCCGCGCGGCGGCAGTGATCGTGGCGGTGGCGCTCGCGTTCGCCGCCATCGGCGGCATCGGCCTGGTGGTCGGCCGCCAGGTCGCGGCGCTGGCGGACAGCCTGCCGGCCTACGAGACGACCGTGACCGGCAAGTGGCGCGCGCTCGCCACCGGCGGCGGCCTGGTCGCGCGGCTGACCTCCGGAATGGCGGGCGGCCCAGCGGGCGCGGCACCGGCGGCGGGGGCGGCGGCGGCGCTGGGGCTGGCCGACACCTCCGGCCTGGCGATCGCCCGCACCGTGGCGCAGCCGCTGCTCGGGCCGCTGGCCACCGCCGGCGTGGTGCTGGTGTTCACCGTGTTCATCCTGCTCTCCAGTGAGGATTTGCGCGACCGGCTGGTGCGCCTGGTGGGCCGGCGGGACCTGCACCGCACCATCCTGGCCATGAACGACGCGGCGCGGCGGCTGTCGCGCTACTTCCTGTTTCAGCTGGCGCTAAACGCCGGCTTCGGCCTGCTGATCGGCGCGAGCCTCTGGCTGGCCGGGCTGCCCAACCCGGTGCTGTGGGGCATCCTGGCCGCGCTGATGCGCTTCGTGCCCTACGTCGGCACCCCCATCGCGTTGCTGCCGCCGCTGCTGCTGGCGGTGGCCGTGGTGCCGGGCTGGTCGCTCGCCATCCTGGTGCTGGCGCTGTTCATCGGCACCGAGCTGATCATGGGCCAGGTGGTGGAGCCGCTGATCTACGGCCACAGCACGGGGCTATCGCCGATCGCGGTGATCGTGGCCACCGCGTTCTGGGCGTTCCTGTGGGGGCCGGTCGGCCTGCTACTGGCAACGCCGCTCACCGTCTGCCTGGTGGTGATCGGGCGGCACGTGGAGGCGCTGGCGTTCTTCGAGGTGATCTTGGGCGACAAGCCGCCGCTGGAGCCGGCCGAGACGTTCTACCAGCGCGCCCTGGAGGGCAACGCTGCCCTGCTCGCCGCGGGCGCCCGCCAGCAGATCGCAGCTACCTCGCTCACGGAGTACTACGACACGGTGGCGCTGCAAGGGTTGGCCCTGGCCCAGGGCGACCTGTCGCGCGACGCGCTGGCGTTCGAGCGGCTGGAGGGCATCCACTCGCAGATCGAGGCGCTGCTCGCCCTGCTAGCTGGCGGGGCTGGCGCTCCTGCGGCCTCGCCGCCGCCGCCGGGTGCCTGGCAAGCGGCGGGCGCGGTGGCCTGCATTCCCGGCCGCGGGCAGCTGGACGACCTCGCGGCCACGATGGCCGTGCAGGCTTTGTTTGGCGCCGGGTTCGGCGCCAGCCTGGTGCCGAACCTGATGCTCGGGTCCTCCTCGGCTGCCCCGGTCGATTTGGGCCATGTCCGGCTCTGCTGCCTCTCAGTCTTGGAGGAGGGCAGCAGCGTGTCCGGCGTGCGCTACTTCGTGCGACGCATGCAGAAGCAGATGCCGGGAGCTGCGATCGTCGTCTGCCTGTGGCACGCCCCGAGCCATAGCGCCCTGCTGTCCGCGCTGCGCTCCCAAGGCCAAGACGAGCACCTAGTGCTGTCGATCGGCGAGTTGCTGGCGCTGGCCAACGCGCTCTCCCTGCGCAGCAGCCGCCAGTCGGCCTGAGGGCATCAGGCCGTCATCTGCCTTGCCGCGTAGCCGGCGGGGAAGCCGAGTCCGCGCCGGACGGTACCGAGGGGTCAAGGCTTCGGGTTGACCGGCTCCGACGGCGTTTGGAGGGGCGGCACGTTGGCGTCCGGCTTGGGCGAGTTGGCCGAGCCCTGCGCACCGTCGGTCGCGCTCTCCGGCACGCGGTCGACCTCGGGCGGTGGAACGGTCTCGGAAGCGTGTGGCTCGGCTTGCGGCTGAGGTTGGGCCAGGGCCGTTCCTAGCCCTGCGCTTAGCAAGCTGGCCAGCAACAGTGTTCGGCGCATGTGTTTGGCTCCTGGCATCAGGGACTTCCGGTCAGGCTGGCCGGGGCATCTGGGCCTGCAAGGCCTGCAGCTGCGCGAGGTTGGCGCGCACTAGGGCGTCGCCGCGGCGGGACAGATCGGCCAGTCTGGGATTGCTGGTCGCCGTGCTTAGGACGACATACTGGAAGTTCAGGATATCCTGGTGGCTGGCGATCTGGTCGGCCAGGAAAGCGCGGTCGAAGTCAACGCCCTGGCCCAGGCGCAGCCTTGCCGCGCGGATGCGCAAGCGCGACGGCAGCACGGTCGGCGGCTTGATGCCGGACTCGGCCGCAACGGGGCGCAGCTCCGCGTCGAACTGGTTGGCCTCCGCCAGCAGCTTGGCCGCGATCGCCCGCACCTCGGAAGAGCGGGCCTGGGTCTGGGCGATCCCGCATTCGTCGCGGTCAAAAGCGATGATGTCGAACGCGTTGGTCACGAACTCTAGGTCGCTCGCGCCCATGTCGCCGCTGGGGGAGCTTGCGCTCGCCTGGGTCGTCTGGCAGCCGGCCAGGGCGACGCTTGCCGCGAGCAGCGGCAGCATGAGGGCGGCACGCCGCGTGGGTGTCATCATGGTGATTTCCTGCTCCCGTGGCAGACAGCTAAAAGGCGTAGAGCACGCGCAGCTGTGCGCCAAAGTCCTGCTTGAACCCGCCGACACGGACAAAATCGTGGTCCAGTTGCAGCAACAGCTGCGTGGTAGGCGCAACGAACAACGAAGTGGCGGCACGTAGCCGTTCCTCCTCCGTCTTGTTGCCGTTGTTGAAGCCGTTGGTGGTCGCCGCCCCGCCCAGGAGGCTCTCCCAGCCGATGGAGGTCTGGAAAGCGCGCGTCCAGTTGTAGTTGAGCCAGGCTTGCAGGCGCACGTCGGGGTCCTGCTTGGTGCGCAGCCCACCGGGGGCGGTGACATCGCCGTAGAAGCGGCCATCGAAGCCGAGGTCGTACGAGAAGTGCTCGCCGATGCCCTGATCCCACCCAAGCTGGATGTCGCCGACCCAGCCGTAGCTGCCTTGCGCGCTGGCCAGGTTGACCGCTGCGTTCTTGTCGTAGGTGCCGATGGGCGGGTAGATAAATCCCGTCACGTTGAAATACTCTTTCTTCGCAACGCTGACATAGGGCCAGAAGAACGCCGATAGGGCGACGTTGGAGGCGCCGAACGCGCTGCCCAGCCTCGCTGTGCCGACGTGGCCGTCCGACTCCGAGCCGAACACCTCGATGATCTGGAAGCCGGCTGGCTGGCCAAGGATGTAGTCGATGTGTACATAGCGGGCGACGCCCACGTTGATCTCAAGACCGCTGCCCTTGATCGTGGGGCCGCCGGCGATGTTGAATGTCGTGTCGTGGCCGTAGGTGTAATAGCCGAACACGATGTTAAGGCCGTCGGGCGGTGCCACGAATTCGTTGGGCAGGATTTCCTGCGCCGAGGCGATGGCTGCTCCGCCTGCCGACAGCAGCAGGCAGGCAGCCGTGCCGGCGAGCCAGCGCTTGAGAGTGCGCAGCGCTGTGCCACGAGTATGCATGATCACGCCCCTTCCCACCGGTTCGCTGCCGGGTCTTTGGACTGGACACTGGCGGGCAAACCTTGCGCCGCCAAGCGAGGAAAGTCGCGGATTTGCGATCGGCCGCGACTGTCACATAAATAGCACAGGCCAGGCCGCGATCTCCGGGGCTGCGATCCCCGGGCCGCACCGGCAGAGCGCGTTGGCATTGGGGACGCATGTCGATCAGGATCGATTCGGGCATCGCGGCAGATTTAATCGCCGTCATCGTGACGGTGACGGACAACCAGCCGCGGGTGCTCACCCTGTCCGGCGGCGCGTTGCCGGCCGGCCCGTTCACCTCTGGCCACCGCTCCCTGCAATCCGGCGTGCGCGCTTGGGTGGAGGAGCAGACGCACCATCCGCTTGGCTACGTGGAGCAGCTCTACACCTTCGCCGACCGTGACCGTGCGCCATCCGGGCCGGAGCAGCCGGGGCCGGAGCAGCACGTGATCTCCGTCAGCTATCTGGGCCTCACGCGGGAGATGCCAGCCTCGGGCGCCGCGAACTGGCGCGGCTGGTACGACTACTTCCCCTGGGAGGACCGCCGCAACGGATCCCGCGTCGGCGAAATCCTCCCCCGCCTGGCGCAGTGGGCGGCGCAGGGAGGGGCGGAGCAGCGGCTGCAGCGGGAGCGGCGCACCGCGGTCAGCTTCGGCGCCGAGCCGCACCGGTGGAACGAGGAGCTGGTGCTGCAACGCTATGAGCTGCTGCACGAGGCCGGGCTGGTGGCGGAGGCCGGCGACGTGGGCCGCAGCGCGAGCGCCACCCCCCTGCCCAGCCAGCGCATGGTGCACGACCACCGCCGCATCCTGGCCACCGGCATCGCCCGGCTGCGGGCCAAGATCAAGTATCGCCCCGTGGTGTTCGAGTTGATGCCGGACGCCTTCACCCTGCTGCAGCTGCAGCGCGCCGTGGAGGCGCTCGCCGGGCAGCTGCTGCACAAGCCCAACTTCCGCCGCCTGATCGAGCAGCAGGCCCTGGTGGAGGAAACTGGCGAGGCGGCGATGGACACCGGCGGCCGCCCGGCCAAGCTGTTCCGCTTCCGCCGCGAGGTGGTGCTGGAGCGCGCCGCCGCCGGCACCAAGCTGCCCCTGGCCAGGGGACCGTGACCGCCTCGTCGATCTGCGCTTGACTCCGTAATACTCAGTGCTAGTATAACACTTGGGAAAGCGTCTCGAGGAAAAGCCGCTTGCCAGCCGACATATACTCTATCAGAGTTTATAGGTGGTCCATGGTCGAAGCCGCTGTCCTCGAACGCACCGCCCCGCTGTACGACCGTGTCCGCCGGGTCGTGCCGCCCATGGAGTGGCCGTTCTTCGCCGATGACGTGGATGCCATCCTGCGCCTCAAGCGCGAGCGCCGCGCGGTTATCCTGGCGCACAACTACCAGACGCCCGAGATCTTCCACTGCGTGGCCGACATCGTGGGCGACAGCCTCGCCCTGGCCCGCCGCGCCATCGACGTGGACGCGGACGTGATCGTGCTGGCCGGCGTCCACTTCATGGCCGAGACCGCCAAGCTGCTGAACCCTGCCCGCACCGTGCTGATCCCCGACGCCCGGGCTGGCTGCTCGCTGGCGGAATCCATCACCGCGGCGGACGTGCGCGCGCTCAGGCTGCGCCACCCCGGCGTGCCTGTGGTCACCTACGTCAACACCTCGGCCGCGGTGAAGGCGGAGAGCGACATCTGCTGCACCTCCGGCAACGCCCGCCGCGTGGTGGAGAGCCTCGGCGTGCCCCGCGTCATCATGATCCCCGACGAGTACCTGGCGCAGAACATCGCCCGCGAGACCGGCGTCGAGATCATCAGCTGGGCTGGCCATTGCGAGGTGCACCAGCGCTTCACCCCGGGCGAGATCCGCGGCCTGCGCGAGCAGCACCCCGGCATTACCGTGTTCACCCACCCGGAATGCCCGCCCGACGTGGTGGCGGAGGCCGACCTGTCGGGCTCCACCGCCATGATGGAGGAGTACGTGCAGGCCCACGCCCCTAAGCAGATCGTGCTCGTGACGGAATGCTCCATGAGCGACAACCTGGCGGTGCGCCACCCGGAGGTGGACTTCATCCGCCCCTGTAACCTGTGCCCGCACATGAAGCGCATCACCCTGTCCAACATCCGGCACGCGCTGGAAACCATGACCACGGAAGTCACCATCGACCCGGCCATCGCCGGGCCGGCGCGGCTTTCAGTCGAGAGGATGCTCGCGATATGACCCATCAGGACCCCGTGGTGATCGTCGGCGCTGGCCTGGCCGGGATGCTGACGGCACTGCACCTCGCCCCCCACCCCGTCACCCTGCTGACCGCCGGGCCGCTTGGCGCGCTGTCCTCCAGCGCCTGGGCGCAGGGCGGCATCGCCGCCGCCGTGGGCGCCGACGACGACACCGAGCTGCAGCTGGCCGACACCCTGGCCGCCGGCGCCGGCCTGTGCGACCCGGCCGCCGCCCGCGGCATCGTCGAGGCCGGCCCCGACGTGATCCGCGTGCTCGCCCGCCACGGCGTCCGCTTCGACCGCGACGCCGGCGGCGAATTGCAGCTCGGCCTGGAAGCCGCGCATAGCCGCCGCCGCATCGTCCACGCCCTGGGCGACGGCACCGGCCGCGAGATCGTGCGCGCCCTGGCCGTCGCCGTGGCCGCCACGCCCTCTATCACCGTGCTGGAAGGCGTCGCCGCCCGCCGCCTGCTGGTCGCCGACGGCCGCGTTTGCGGCGTGCTGGCCCAGCGTGACGGGAACCCGGTGCGCCTGCCCGCCTCCCGCATGGTGATCGCCACCGGCGGCGTCGGCGGTCTGTTCCGCCACACCACCAACCCCGTGGGCGCATGGGGCGCCGGCCTCGCCATGGCGGCCATCGCCGGCGCCGCGCTGCGCGGCATGGAGTTCGTGCAGTTCCACCCCACGGCGCTCGACATCGGCCGCGACCCAATGCCCCTGGTCAGCGAGGCGGTGCGCGGCGAGGGCGGCACCCTGATCGACGGCGACGGCGCCCCCGTGATGGCCGGCTTCGCCCGGGGCGACCTGGAGCCGCGCGACGTGGTTTCCCGCGAGGTGTGGCGCGTGCTGGCCGCCGGCGGCAGCGTGCGGCTGGACGCGACGGGGATCGCCGGGTTTGCCGGCCACTTCCCCGGCATCGACGCCACCTGCCGCGCCGCCGGCATCGACCCGGCGGCGCAGCCCATCCCGGTCCGCCCGGCGGCGCACTACCACATGGGCGGCATCGCGGTGGACGCGCACGGCCGCAGCACCCTGCCCGGCCTGTGGGCTTGCGGCGAGGCGTCCTGCACCGGGCTGCACGGCGCCAATCGGCTGGCCAGCAACTCCCTGCTGGAAGCCGCCGCCTGCGCCCGCTTCGTGGCCGATGACATCGCCGGCACCCCGGCGCAGGCCGTGCCGGACGTGCTGGCTGCCCTGCCCCCCGCGCCGGACGCCATGGCCACCCGCCTGGTCGTCTCCCGCCACCTAGGCGTGCTGCGCAACGAGGCCGGCCTGATGGCGGCCGTCCATTCCCTGTTGCCGATGGCCACAACCTCGGACCCGGCGCTGGTCGGCCTGCTGGTGGCGGTCGCCGCCCTGCGCCGACCCGGCCGCGTCGGCAGCCACTGGCGCACCGACGGCGACGCCGCCAGCCCGCTGGACATGCCGCTGATAACGCTGGACGGCGCGTTGGCGCAGGCCCGTGCCTTCCCCGCCTCCGACCTGGCCCGGAGCGCCTGACCCCGTGCCGCTCCGCCCGCTGCCGGCCGTCATGCTGGAGCCAATGCTGCGCGCCGCCCTGCTGGAGGACCTCGGCCGCGCCGGAGACCTGACGACCGACGCCATCGTCCCCCCTGCCCTGCTGGCCACCACCGCCCTGGTGGCGCGCCAGCCCGGGACGGTGGCGGGGCTGGACCTGGCCGCCCTCGCCTTCCGCCTGCTGGACCTTGGCATCACGATCGAGGTGCAGCGCCCGGACGGCAGCCGGGTGGCCCCCGGCGACGTGCTTGCCACCGTACGCGGCCCGGCGGCGGGCATCCTGACGGCGGAGCGGGTGGCGCTGAACTACCTGTGTCACCTCAGCGGCATCGCCACCGTCACCCGGTCCATCGTGGACGCCTTGGCCGGCACCGCCACCCGCGTCACCTGCACGCGCAAGACCACGCCGGGCCTGCGAGCGGTGGAGAAATACGCCGTGCGCGCCGGCGGCGGCGGCAACCACCGCTTCGGCTTGGACGATGCCGTGCTCATCAAAGACAACCACGTCGCCATCGCCGGCGATGTCCGCACCGCCCTGGCCCGCGCCCGCGCCCATGTCGGCCACTTGGTCAAGATCGAGCTGGAGGTCGATACCCTGGCGCAGCTGGAGGAGGCGCTCTCGGTGGGCGTGGACGCCGTGTTGCTGGACAACATGGATACCGCCACGCTGCGCCGTGCCGTGGCGATGGTGGCGGGCCGCGCCGTCACGGAAGCCTCCGGCCGCATCACGCCGCAGACCGCGCCGGAGATCGCGGCCTCCGGGGTGGACCTGATCTCCGTCGGTTGGCTGACCCACAGCGCGCCCGTCTTGGACATCGGGCTCGACTTCCGCAGCATGGGGGCATGACCGAGTTCGAGCGCGGCTGGGCCGCGGCGCTGGCCGCCGTGCAGGCCTGGCACGAGGGTAAGGCCAAGCAGATTCTGGTGCAGGCCAAACGCACCCGGTTCCCTAAATCGCTGGAGCAGCAAGCCGAAACCCACCGCCACGCCGCCGAGGTGGTTGCGACGCTGACGCCGGAGGCTGAGGACTAGGGTTGATCCGGTTTGCTGGACACCCTGAAGCTTTCACCAGAGGTGTTCCTGATGCCCGAGAGTTCGAGCCGACGGCACAGTCAATCGGCGTGTGAGTGGCTCCGGCCGACAAGCAAGAGGGCCGACGCGAGGAGTGCCGCCCGGCCTGAGTGTTGCCGGGCGGGACGAGCTGTCCAGGCTACGGCGGGAGAACAAACATCTGCGGGTGTAGCGTGATATTCTGTTAAAAGCCGCAACTTGGTTTGCACGGGAGACCGGCGCGGTTCCGTCGGGCTCTGCACAGTCCGGCCAGCATCCAGGCCGACAAACCCGCCTTCTGCACGTCGGGGCCGCCCACCACGATCTCGCGCGACTGCGCCATCTGCTCGTCATCCAGGCGCAGCTTGACGGCAGACCGTGGAGGTTGTGCAAGCCGTCCAGCCCTTCAGCGGTGTAGCGCAGCGCCTGCCGCGCCAAACGTGCTGCCCCAAGCCCGCGTCAGGCCCTTCAGCGCATTGGCTTGTTGCTTAAGGTTGGCCCTGCAGCGTTGCCAAGCTGGCCGATGCTCTGCGGCGAACGTGCTCCACTGATGGAGCAACTCTCAGCGCAGTTGCTCCATCAGCCACTGCAACCCGTTAAGTTGCAGCTTGGCAATTCCTGTGTCGCTCATGCCTTCGTAGGCATGTCCGCCGCTGAAAGGGACAAGGTCCACCGCCACATCGTGCGCGCGCAATGTCTTCTCCAGCTGACGGGATTGTTGGAACGGCACAATCGCGTCGCTTGTGCCATGAATGATGTACACCGGCGCGCTGTGTGCTGTGACGGAGGGCAGCGGCGAAGTCGTTACCAAAGCGCTACCGGCGGGCAACGGTGTGCCAAACAGGGCATCGATGGCATGGGCGGCGTAAACTCCCATGCCCGGCAGGTCCATGGGGCCATACTGGTCCACTACTGCCGATACGTTCGGCCGCTCCTGCGGATATAGGCTGGCCTGGTCGCCTGGCACGATCCGGGGCAAGACGCCAAGGAACACCGCCAGTTGCGCACCGGCGGAGTCTCCAAGGGCGCCAATGCGCGCCGGGTCCAGACCAAACTCCGCCGCATGGATGCGCAAGAAGCGCACGGCCAATTGCGCATCCACCAACTGCGCCGGCCAACGCGTCGCGGGCTGCGCCTTGTCGGCCAGCCGATAATCGATGTTGAACACCACGGCGCCAAGAGACGCCAGGAGTTGAGCCAGCCCTTCAGCAGCATGACGACTGCCCTCCGTCCAACCGCCGCCATGGATCACCACCACCGCAGGCTTGCGTCCAGCTGGGCCGGATGGCAGGAACAAATCTCCGACCTCCGCCGGCAACGGGCCATAGGCGATCTCCAGCCTCGCCTGCACTGGATAGGGCTGCGCTTGTGCAGGTGCAGCCAGTGCGAGGGCCGCAAGGATGGCTAGCCGGCAGCATCTGGCAGCTTTATACGCGAGCCAAGGACTGCCGTTGGGGAACCGGATCATGCGCTTCACCGTCGATCGTCTCGATCACATCGTGCTCAATTGCAAGGACGTCGAGATCACGGCGTCCTGGTACCAGCGCGTATTGGGGATGGAGCGGGAAGAGTTTGGCTCGGACAGCCGGACAGCGCTAAAATTCGGCGGCCAAAAGCTCAACCTCCGCCCGGTGGACAGCGATCCGCGTGCTTGGGTTACGGGCGTCAATGATCGGCCTGGTGCGGTGGATGCCTGTTTCATCACCGCCGTTGGCCCACAGCAGGTGGTGGAGCACCTGCAAGCGTGCCAAGTCGTGGTTGTGGCGGGGCCGTTGGGCAAGTCGGGTGCGCTTGGACCGATCGAGTCAGTCTACTGCCGAGACCCAGACGGCAACCTGATAGAGATCAGTTCCTATCTCTGATATAGATACTGCAGCCGACCCGTTCGCCTTCGACCTGCCGGCCGGGTCCATCGCGCAAGCGCCCGCCCGCCCCCGCGAGGCGGCGCGCCTGTTGCGGGTGGCCGATGTTATGTCGGATCGTACGGTAGCGGACCTGCCTTGGCTGCTTTCTCCCGATGACCTATTGGTAGCGAACGATACGCGGGTCATCCCGGCCCAGTTGACTGCCCGGCGCGGCTCCGCACGCATTGGGCTGACGCTGGATCGTCCATTGGCTGACGGCTCCTGGCATGCCCTGGCCCGCAACGCCCGTCGGGTCGCGCCCGGCGATGTGCTCTCGCTGGACGGCACGGAGATGCGCGCTGCCGTGGCCACTTGCAATGACGGCAGCGTCACGCTGCGGTTCGACCGAGAAGGCGAAGCCTTTGCCGCGGCGCTGCGTTCCGCCGGGGCGTTGGCCTTGCCACCCTACATCGCTCGGCCCTCCGGCCCGACCGAGGCCGATTCAGCAGACTATCAGACGGTGTTTGCCCGCGAGGAAGGCGCAGTGGCCGCTCCCACCGGCGGGCTGCACTTCACCCCTGCTCTGCTAGCGGCATTGGACGGGATGGGGGTGCGCCGCGCCACCGTCACCTTGCACGTCGGCGCCGGCACCTTCCTTCCCATGCGCGGGGACCCGGCGGCCCACGTCATGCACCCGGAGCGCGGTGAGATCACGGAGGCAGCCGCCACCGCTATCCGTGCTGCCGCCCGGGTTGTGGCCGTGGGCACCACGACGTTGCGCCTGCTGGAGTCCGCGGCCACCCCGGACGGCGTGGCGCCGTTTCGCGGCGATACGGCGCTGTTCATCCGTCCCGGCTTCCACTTCCGCGCGGTGCATCGGCTGATGACCAACTTCCACCTACCGCGCTCAACCCTGTTCATGCTGGTTTGCGCCTTTGCCGGCACCGAGCGGATGCGCGCCGCTTATGCCCACGCCATCGCCAGCGGATACCGCTTTTACTCCTACGGTGACTCCAGCCTGCTGGACTCTGCGTCAGGAGCGAGGTTTTGACCTTGCGGTGGTCGCAGCAGGCCACCAACGGTGCTGCCCGCGCTGGCACCCTCCACACCGCGCACGGCGATGTGCCGACCCCGGTGTTCATGCCCGTCGGCACCGCGGGCACAGTCAAAGCGATGACGGCGGACGGCGTGCGCGCCACCGGTGCCCAGTTGGTGCTGGGCAACACCTACCACTTGATGCTGCGCCCTGGCGCGGACCGCGTGGCGGACCTCGGCGGGCTGCATCGCTTCATGGACTGGCCTGGCCCCATCCTGACCGATTCTGGAGGCTTCCAGGTCATGTCGCTGTCCGGCCTACGCCGCATGGACGAGGACGGCGTCACCTTCCGCTCCCACCTGGACGGCACGGCGCACCGGCTGACGCCCGAAAGCTCCACCGGCATCCAGGACAAGCTTGATGCCACCATCACCATGGCGTTCGACGAATGCACGCCGTTCCCCGCCACCGAGGAGCAGGCGGCAGCCTCCATGCAGCTCTCCATGCGCTGGGCCACCCGCTCCCGCCAGGCGTTCCGACCCCGTGCCGGGTATGGCCAGTTCGGCATCGTACAGGGCAGCGTGTTCCCCCACTTGCGCGCGGTCTCGGTCCAGGCGCTTACCCCGCTCAGCTTCGAGGGATACGCCGTTGGCGGACTGGCCGTGGGTGAGGGCCAAGCCGCCATGTTTGCCGTGCTGGACACGACGGCGCCGCTGCTGCCGCCGGGTCAGCCGCGCTACCTTATGGGCGTCGGCACGCCGGACGACCTGGTGGGCGCGGTTGGCCGCGGCATCGACATGTTCGACTGCGTGATGCCCACCCGAGCCGGACGCACCGCCCGCGCCTACACCGCGGGAGGCGTGCTGAACCTGCGCAACGCCCGCCACGCTGCTGACCCGGCGCCGCTCGACCCGGCCTGCGCCTGCCTTGCCTGCACCCGTCACAGCCGGGCCTACCTGCACCACCTGTTCCGTGCCGGCGAAATGCTGGGGCCGATGCTGCTGACCGGGCACAATCTCACGTACTACGCCGGCCTGATGGCCGGGCTGCGCGACGCCATCGTCGCAGGCCGCCTGCCGGAGCACGCGGCCTGCGTGCGTGCGGGCTGGACGGCAGGCGCTGCCGACCACACTTCCTCCGTATGACCGACGCACCCTATGCCGGGCTGACCCAGCTCGGTCGTCCCACCACCTTGCCCGCCTCTCCGGCCGAGGCCGTACTGGAACGGGTGCCCAGCCCGCACCAGGGCCAAGACTACGTGGTCCGTTTCACCTCACCGGAGTTTACCTCGCTCTGCCCACTGACTGGGCAGCCGGATTTTGCTCACATTATGATCGACTACATCCCCAATGAGTGGCTGGTGGAAAGCAAGTCGCTCAAGCTGTTTCTGGGCAGCTTCCGCAACCACGGTGCGTTCCACGAGGCCTGTACCATGGAGGTCGCGGACCGGCTGGTGCATTTGGTGGCACCTCGCTGGCTGCGGATCGGCGCCTATTGGTATCCGCGCGGCGGCATCCCGATCGACGTGTTTTGGCAGACCAGCGCACCACCGCCGGGCGCATGGGTGCCGGATCAGAGCGTGCCGCCGTATCGTGGCCGGGGCTGACCCGAAGGCGGCGATTCGCGCCAAAGC
Source organism: uncultured Acetobacteraceae bacterium (assembly GCA_964235495.1). GTDB lineage: Bacteria > Pseudomonadota > Alphaproteobacteria > Acetobacterales > Acetobacteraceae > LMUY01. The sequence continues at coordinate 117,792 of CAXSAX010000001.1, forward strand.
GTTCGCCATCGGCTTCGACGCCGTCGGCTTCGCACCTGCGTCGCTGGGACCGGAAGCGCGCGAGCGACTGGGCGCGTTTCTCACCGCAGGACAGCACGGCGACATGGGCTGGCTGGCGGAGCGCACCGCCGAGCGCAGCCACCCGAAGGCACTGTGGGCTGAAGCGCGCAGCGTGGTAGCCTTAGGTGTGTCCTACGCCCCTGCTGCTGACCCGTTGGCCACGATAGGGCGGCCCGACTGCGGCAACATCTCCGTCTATGCCCGCAACCGCGACTACCACGAGTTGGTAAAGGGTATGCTTAAGCACTTGGCCCAGTTTGTTGCCAGCCGGTTTGGCCCGGCGGTCAAGGTGTTTGTGGACACGGCGCCCGTGATGGAGAAACCGCTCGCCGCCGCCGCCGGGTTGGGCTGGCAGGGCAAGCACACCAACTTGGTATCCCGCGCTCACGGTTCTTGGCTGTTCCTCGGCGAAATCTACACCACGCTCGACTTGCCGCCCGACCCGCCGCACGCCGACCGTTGCGGCAGCTGCACGCGCTGCCTGCAAGCCTGCCCAACGGACGCCTTTCCTGCGCCTTACCGGTTGGATGCCACGCGCTGCATCTCGTATCTCACCATCGAGCACCGCGGCCCCATCCCCGTGGCGCTACGCCCGGCGATGGGCAACCGCATTTACGGTTGCGACGACTGCTTGGCCGTCTGCCCATGGAACCGCTTTGCCGCGGCATCCCAGCACGCCAAGCTACAGGCGCGGCCGGAGATGGAAGCGCCCGAGTTGGCCCACCTGGCCACTTTGGACGACACCAGCTTCCGCGCGCTGTTTGCCGGCTCTCCAGTCAAGCGCATCGGGCGGGACCGGTTGGTCCGCAACGTGGCCATCGCCATCGGCAACTCGGCCGATCAGGCCTTGCGCCCCGTCGCTGCCCGGCTGGCGGCCGACGTGAACCCAGTGGTGGCGGAAGCGGGGGCTTGGGCGATGGCGCGGCTGGCGTAGGGCCAATTGCTATCCATACCGACCTGCCTTTCCTCTCGGTGGTAACCGAACATGGTGCACGGCTATTTGGCTTTGCGCTGCTTGCGGCTGGGTCGGCAATGATGTCGATGCGGGCTGCGTTCTCGCTGGCGGCAGGAATGGGAGATGCTGAGCGTCTGCTTGACGCAGCGAATGAACAGCTTGATCGCCCAGCGGCGCTTGCAGCTTGGCGCCGCACGCCTTGCGGGAGAACCACGCCCCGGTCGCGCTGAGCCCGCTGAGCCCGCTGAGCGAGACTGTGGTGTTGGTCAGATGTCCTGCCCCGCCAAAGGTTGCGGCGCGTGACGTCCACCTTGCTGCACGATGGCCGCAAACAGGCTGGCATCGGCGTCGGCCAGGGTCGAGCGGCATTGGACGGGCATTCAGGAATGGAGCCGCGCCACATGGCCCTGTATCGCGCCCATGATCTTGAGTACATCGGTGCGAATGGCCTCTGGTATGAGTTACAACAACCCCAGCTCCCGCAGCCGCTGCGCCATCGCGTGCGGCATGGCGGCTTCGGGCGCATCCTTTGTCAGATCCTGCGGCGCGTCGGCGGCTTCCAGGTAACGCCAGCCCTGGAATGCCTTGACCGGCCGGCCCTGCACGGAAACCAGCGCCGGGTCGAGCAGGATGGCGGTGCAGGGGCTGCCATCCGGGCGCAGGGCAGGGTTCAGCCCGGTGATGCGCTGGCGGACCAGCAGCGTGCCGCCGATCACCCAGTAGAGCGAGCCGCCGTCCAGCACCTCCGGGGCGCGGCGAGGCCGGTTGCGGGTCAGGTGAGCGAGCGGCGGGTCATGCGCGGTGCGGTGCGCCTGCAGGATGCGCAGGTGGGCCGGATCGCGCACGCCGACGCCCATTTTGATGAGGTGAAGCATCCTGCCTCAATTCGCGCAGAGTCGGGTGCAACGCCAGGGGCCATCGCAGCTGACGGCGTTTCCCAGTTGACGGATTGACTTGCGTTGCGATCACGGCGATGTCGCGTTGGTTGCAGGGCAGCCCTGCGACCAGCAAGGGTATGGGCATGACGAGTTCCAAGGTGGCGGGCATTATCGCGTTCGCGGCCAGCCTGGCCGTCGGGGCGCACGCGCAAGGCTCCGGCTCGGCCACCATCGATGCCGTGCGGGCCCACGGCCAGTTGAGTTGCGGCGTCACCACGGGGGTCGCCGGGTTCTCCCTGCCGGACAGTCAGGGGGTGGAGCGTGGGATCGACGCCGATAATTGCCGCACCCTCGCCGCCGCTGTGCTGGGGGATGCGACCAAGGTCAAGTACGTGCCGCTCACCACCGTCAACCGGTTCACAGCGCTGCAATCGGGCGAAATAGATGTGCTGATCCGCGAGACCACCTGGACGCTCGGCCGCGAGGCCAGCCTGGGGCTCGAGTTCGCAGACGTGAACTACTATGACGGCACCGGCTTCCTGGTGAAGAAGTCCGCAGGGGTGACGGCCGCCAAGCAGATGGACGGGGCCACCATCTGCGTGCAGCCCGGCACCAGCACCGAGCTCGCGATCGATGACTATTTCCGCAACAACACCATCAAGTTCACCCCCGTCGAGATTCAGGACCTGACCGAGATTCAGGGCGCCTTCCTGTCCGGCCGGTGCGATGCCTACTCGACGGACAGCTCGGCGCTAGCGGCGTTCCGGTTCCAGCAAGGCGCCAAGGCGGATGACCTTGTGCTGTTGCCGGAGATCATCAGCAAGGAGCCGCTCGGGCCGATGGTGCGCAAGGGCGACGACAAGTGGCTGGATGTGGTGAAGTGGACGCACTATGCCGAATTGGCGGCGGAAGAGGCCGGCATCACCAGCAAGACCATCGACAGCTTTGCCTCCTCTGCCAACCCGGACATCAAACGGCTGCTGGGCACGGAAGGCGACATGGGCAAGGCACTCGGGCTGGACAACAAGTGGGCGTACAACGCGATCAAGCAGGTCGGCAATTTCGGCGAGATCTGGGACCGCAACATCACTGTGCTAGGGGTGCCGCGGGGCATCAACAACCTATGGAACAAGGGCGGTCTGCAATACCCACCGCCAATCCGCTGACGCCGCGCCATGTCCGCCGCCGCCGCTGACCCGCCGCTACAGCCGCCCCGCGCCGCCCCACGCCGCCGAATGCGGCTGTCCTGGTCAGACCCGGCGTTGCGCAACGTCGTCTGGCAGGGCGTGGTGGTGGCTGTGTTCGCCGCTATCGTGGCCTACTTGGTGCACAACACGCGCACCAACCTAGCCGCCCGCCACATCGCCACCGGGTTCGCCTTCCTCGGACGCAACGCTGGCATCCCGATCGGCGAGAGTCTGCTGCCGTACAATCCGGCGGTCAGCACCTACGGCGAAGCGCTGGTCATCGGTGTCCTGAACACGCTCAAAGTGGCGGTGGTCGGCATTGTGCTGGCCACGGTGCTGGGCACGCTGATCGGGGTGGCGCGGCTATCGCGGAACTGGCTGCTGGCGCGCGTAGCGGCTGTTTACGTGGAGGTGGTGCGCGACGTGCCGCTGCTGCTGCAGCTGTTCTTCTGGTACATGCTGCTGCGGACGCTGCCCTCCGTGCGGGACGCGGCCAACCCGCTGCCGGGCGTGTTCCTGTCCAACCGAGGCGTCAAGCTGCCGCTGCTGGACTGGCAGCCGGCGCATAGCTGGGCGCTGGCAGCGTTTGGACTGGGGCTGGCCGGCACGGCGGCGTGGTCCCGCCTGGCGGCCCGGCGGCAGGCGGAGACGGGGGTGCGCCCGCCGGTGTGGCCGGTGGCCGTCGCACTGCTGGCGGGGCTGCCGCTGCTGGCCTGGGCGGCGCTCGGGGCGCCGTTCCAGCTGGACATGCCGGTCAAGGGCGGCTTCAACTTCCGCGGCGGTGGCACCCTAAGCCCAGAGTACGTGGCGTTGACGGCGGGGCTGGTGTTCTACACCGCCTCCTACATCGCCGAGATCGTGCGTTCCGGCATCCAGGCGGTGGCACAGGGCCAGTGGGAGGCTGGCGCCGCCCTCGGCCTGCGCCCGGGCGCCGTGCTCCGCCGCATCGTGCTGCCGCAGGCGCTGCGGGTGGTGATCCCGCCGATGACCAGCCAGTTCCTCAACCTGACCAAAAACAGCTCGCTGGCCGTGGCGATCGGCTACCAGGACGTGGTGTCGATCGACCAAACGACGCTGAACCAGACCGGGCAGGCCGTGGAGGGAATCAGTCTCCTGATGGCGGTGTTCCTAGCGATCAGCCTGTCGATCAGCCTGCTGATGAACTGGTATAACGCCCGTCTTGCGCTGGTGGGGCGGTGAGCGACCTCGCCGACCCGGTTCCGGCCACCGCCGGGTCGGCGGCAGCGGTGCTGCCTGGCCGCAGCCGTCCGCTCAGCCGAGTGCACGGCCCGGCGGCGTGGCTGCGGGCTAACCTGTTCGGTTCCTGGGCGTCCGGCCTGGCGACGGTCGTGTTTGGGGCGTTGCTGCTGCGATACGGCATCAGCTTCTTCGGGTGGGCGGTGGTGAACGCCGTATGGTCCGTGCCGCAGGGCGCGTCTGGTCCGGACACCAGCGCCTGCCGGGCGGTGCAGGGCATGGGGGCGTGTTGGGCGGTGATCGCCGACAAATACCGCTTCATCCTGTTCGGGCGCTATCCGTTCGCCGAGCAGTGGCGGCCGGCCGCGGCGGTGGCGCTGTTCATCGGGCTGTATGCCGTGTCCGCCTGGCGCCGGGCCTGGCGGCGGGAACTGGCGCTGGTGTGGGTGGGCACACTGGCCGCCATCGGCGTGCTGATGTGGGGCGGCGTGCCGGGCCTCGCCTTCGTGCCGCAGGACGAGTGGGGTGGGCTGCCGCTGACGCTGATCCTGGCGACCTTTGGGCTGGCGTTCGCCTTCCCGCTCGCCGTGCTGGTGGCGCTGGGCCGCCGCTCGGCCCACCTGCCCGCCGTGCGGGTGCTATGCGTGCTGTACGTGGAGCTGATCCGCGGAGTGCCGCTGATCACCCTGCTGTTCATGGCCAGCGTGATGTTCCCGCTGTTCTTGCCGGAGGGGATGGATGTGGACAAGCTGTTGCGCGCCCAGGTCGCCATCATCCTGTTTGCCGCCGCCTATCTCGCCGAGGTGGTGCGCGGCGGCTTGCAAGCGCTGCCCAAGGGACAGTACGAGGCGGCAGACGCGCTCGGACTGTCGTACTGGCGCAAGACCGGGCTGATCGTGCTGCCGCAGGCGCTGCGGCTGGTGATCCCGCCGCTGGTCAACACCTTCATCGGCTTCTTCAAGGATACCAGCCTGGTGCTGATCATCGGCCTGTTCGACCTGCTCTCCGCCGGCAAGATTGCGCTCAGCGAGCCGGCCTGGTCCGCCTACTCCACGGAGGTGTACCTGGTGCTGGCCGCGATCTACTTCGCGTTCTGCGCCACCATGGCTCGCTACTCGCGCGGCCTGGAGCGCGAGTTCTCCCGCTCGCTCAACCGGTGAGCGGCGCCAACGCCCCGGCCATCCTGCTGGACCGGGTGAACAAGTGGTACGGCGTGATGCACGTGCTGCGGGATGTGTCGCTGACAGTGGGGCAAGGCGAGCGGGTGGTGGTGTGCGGGCCGTCCGGCTCTGGCAAATCGACTATGATCCGCTGCATCAACCGGCTGGAGGCGCACCAGGAAGGCCGCATCCTGGTAGACGGCACGGAGCTGACCGATGACCTGCGCGCGCTGGATGTGGTGCGGCGCGAGGTCGGCATGGTGTTCCAGTCATTCAACCTGTTCCCGCACCTGACCATCTTGGAGAACTGCACGCTGGCGCCGATCTGGGTGCGCAAGGTGCCCCGCGCGGAAGCGGAGGAACTGGCGATGGAGTATCTGCGCCGGGTCAGGATTCCGGAGCAGGCAGGGAAGTACCCGGGCCAGTTGTCGGGCGGGCAGCAACAGCGGGTGGCGATCGCGCGGGCGCTGTGCATGAAGCCGAAGATCATGCTGTTCGACGAGCCGACCTCGGCGCTGGACCCGGAGATGATCAAGGAGGTGCTGGACACGATGGTGGGGCTGGCGGAGACCGGCATGACGATGGTGTGCGTGACGCACGAGATGGGGTTTGCGCGCAAGGTGGCGGACCGGGTGGTGTTCATGGACCGCGGCGAGATCGTGGAGGCAGGGCCGCCGGAGGAGATGTTCGAGCGACCGCAAACGGAGCGTTTGAGGGGATTTTTAAGCCAAATTTTGAAGGAACATTGATGTTGGAGATTATTTGCAGGCTGCTTATGAAAATAGAGTATTAGGTCGTAAGCAAAACAACATGGGTTCACCTACTGAAAAATAGCTGCTGCTTATAAATGCAAGGTTTATAGGTAAGAGACATAGAACAGCATAGCAATATGTCTGGCATCAGATTGGATCATCTCTTCCTTCCGTATCTTTGAGCGCGTTAGTGCTCATCCAGGATCATATATGGTCTGGCATCGCGTGCGCTCGGAGGGCGTCGGCTCGCTCGGGAAAAGCTCCAAGGCAGCGTCTTCACTCAGGTGCCACGGCTTCAAGGAAGGCCGTGATTTCGCAGACGACGCCTTCCGGCCTGAAGGCAATCTCTGCTTTTCCCCTGAGTTCCGTGGCCAGGGCGCGTTCGATCAGCCGAGAGCCGAACCCTCTTTGCTTCGGAGGCTTTACGGGAGGGCCGCCGCGCTCGCGCCATTCCAGATGCAAACAGCGGACGCCGGACGTGTCCTCGATGCGCCAGCACACCGTCACGCATCCGCCGTCGACCGACAACGCCCCATACTTCACGGCGTTGGTTGCAAGCTCGTGCATCGCCATAGTCAGCGAAGCGCTCCTGCGCCCATCAATCCACGCCCCAGGTCCGCTGATCGCGATGCGGTCGGGGGCATCGCGTTGCTGATAGGGTTCCAGCGCCATGCTGATGAGCTGATGCAGGGATGCGCCATCGCCGGCTCCCTGAATCAACATGTCCCTGGGCGCCGGCCATGGCCTTCAGCCGGGCCGAGAACGCGTCCAGCGCGTCTCGCGCCGGCCGGCCTTGCCGGAAGGTTTGCGACGCGATGGCTCCGATCAAGGCCAGCAGATTCTTGATGCGATGACCCATCTCCGCCGTCAGCATTTGCGCGTGGGTTTCGGCCTTCGCTCGCGCGACGAGCTGGTCGCGCAACTCATATTGCCGTTGTCGCGCCAGCACGGCGGATTGCAAGATCAACACGAAGGTTGCGACCCGGATCGGACGGTCGAGGACAACGACGCCCTGCCGGGCGCCCAACATTTCTGCCGGGCTGCTTCGGGTCAGGCCTGGTCTCTTGCTCGCTCGACCATTCAGGAGGGTGACTGGCAGATTGGACCAGGTCGGCTGCGCATCGAGCATGGCAACGAGGGCCGAGACGGTGCTCTCAGTGAGCGCTTCCTCGGTCAGCAAAATCGTTCCGTAGCTCTCGACCGGCTGTGCACGCAAATCGTCCATACTGTGGCATGAACGGCCGTGGAGCCCGGCTGTAGCAAGCGCCCGGCAGGCTAACTCGGCATCCCGCCCGAGCGGCGCCAGCACGAGAACCGTCTCGTCCCCGTGCCCGGCTTCCCTGGCCAGCTGCTCTGGCGCCGCGTCGATTACGGCCTCACCTGACCCTGGAAGACCGGCATCCCGGACAGCACGCCGGAGAAGTCCTTGATCGGCCCACCGACGGAGATGCCGCCTGATGCCAGCTTCAGCTCGCGAATGGTGGTCTCATGCGCCCCGCTCCGCTTTTTGATGACCGAGATCGCCTTGCGGACCGCGCCGGCTGCCTCGAAGTGGCGCAGCAGGACGACGGTGTCCGCCATGTAGCTGACATCAAGCGGTCCCTGGACGCCTTGCCCAATCAGCCCGTGCTGCGACACGATCAGGATTGAGAGCACGCCGCTGTTGCTCAGGAACGCCAGCAGGTCGTGCATTTGCGCCACCAGCGCCTCTTCCTGGGGCATGGCGTGGAAGTAGCCGGTCAGGCTGTCCATCACCACGATTTTGGCTTGTTCCTGTTCCACCGCGTTCCGCACCAGCTGGGAGAACTCGCCGGGCGACAGTTCGGCGGTGCTGATCGGCTTGATGCTGATGAGGCCGCTTGCAACCGACTCCCGCAGATTCATCCCGAGCCCCTTCGAACGGATGAGCAGGGTTTCCGGCCGCTCGTCAAAGCAGAACAGGGCCGTTCGCTTGCCCTGCTTGGCCGCTTGATAGGCGTACAACGTGGAAACCGAGGTCTTGCCGGTCCCAGTTGGCCCGATGATCAGGCAAGCCGTTCCTTCCTCCAAGCCGCCGCCGAGCAGGCTGTCCAGTCCGGCGGCCCCACTTGATACCACTGAGGTGGAGGCGGGCTTACCCACCTCGTGCGGCTGGATGCGCGGGAACACGTCGAGACCGCCGGTGCGGATACGGAAATTGTGGTAGCCGCCGTTGAAGGCCATGCCGCGCATCTTGGCGATCGAAAGCCGCCGGCGGACATCGCCATACTCGGGCACCTGACGCTCCAGCCGGATGACGCCGAACATGGTGTCCTCCAGCGCCCCGTCAGGGCTCTCGCTGTCCAGGAACAGGACGGTGCTTGGGGCGCGCTCGGCGAAGAATTGCCGCACCGTAAGCAGCTGGCGCCGGTAGCGCAGCCCGTCGCCTGCCAGCAGGCGCAGCGAGGTCACGGAATCGAACACGATCCGATTTGGCTGCTGCCGCTCGATGGACGCGAAAATGCTCTGCGTCGTTTCGCCCAGTTCGACGTCGGCGGTATGGAACAAAGTTTGTTCCGCCTTGTCGTGGACGGCCTGGGAGCCCGTCAGCTCTTGGATGTCCACACCGTCCAACGGCCAGCCATGCGAGGCTGCGATCCGCCGCAGCGTTGCCTCGGTCTGGGCGAAGGAGAGGAACAGCACCTTCTCGCCCCTGACTACTCCCTCAAGCAGGAATTGCAGGCCGATCGTGGTCTTTCCGGTTCCGGTGTCGCCCTGGATGAGGTGAAGTTCCCCGCTGGGCAGCCCGCCAGCAAGGATCGCATCCAATCCCTTGATGCTCGTGGCAGCTTTCGAACCGGCGTCGCTTGCGCTCATCGACGGCTTCCATGTGGCAACTTTGTCACGAACCCGTGCTCGCAAAAAGGATCCGGATTGGGGTTGGTCATGTTTGTTCAGCCGAATGGGGCCTCGCAGACAATGGAGTCACCCTGTCGAGCCCGGCTTGCACCCGACTTTTTCCGGCCGCTGCATCGCTGCATCGCTGCATCGCTGCATCGCTGCATCATCCGATACAGGAGCCAGCCCGGCAACTCGACATTGCCAAGGCGCCTCGGTGTAATTTGTCAGTCTACAATACTCCAGTTTGATCTGGAGATTGGCGTTGCCTCACCGTTACGGCAAGCTTCGTTTCAACTTCCTGCTCATGTGTATGGCAGATGAATGTGGGCAGCAAGCGCCCATCCAAATGCCGCCAGACCAGCAAACAGTCTTGCTGCCCGGCTTTCATAAAAGACTGGGGCAGCGAAAACGGCCGGCAAGCCCAATACGTGCCGATGGCAAGGCCTGAGCTATTTCACCGCCCGGCGCAAACGTCCATTTTCCTGCTCCAGACCCTTCAAGCACCTCATCGGGTCCAACGTCAGCCCGTCATGCTCCGCCTGCCAACGGTGGCATATCGCCTCGGTCACCCCGATCGCCCGGATCGCGTCGGCCACTGGCTTGCCCTGCCGAGGCCAAGGCCCTGATCAAGCGATGATGCAGACTCTGCAACACAGTGCGTCCGCGCAGACCGCTGGGCTGCCGGCCGCCAGCCCTCAAGGCCGTCCTGTCAAGAACACCAACACCCGCAAGCCAGCCGGAGCAGCCCTCAGCATGAGGCTGAACCAGGACTCCACCCTTCATGGACGAACCAAACCTAGACACCTGCCCAAAAAACTGGATGATGTTGCGACGCCAGGTTTTAGCCGCCTGCCTGCTGCTCGCCGCCCCTGCATGGGCGGAGGTGCCGTTGCGCATCGGCAGCACTGCAGGACCCTGCGCCAAAACCAGGAATTTCGTGGCCAAGCGGGCGCACATGGAAGGGCTCGAGGTCAAGGTGGTGGAGTTCAATGACTTCACATTGCCGAACGAGGCGTTGTCCCATGGCAACCTGTACGCCAGCAATTTCCAGAACCTGTCTTACCTCGAAGACGCGGTCGCCACGCGCTGTCACGACATCGTCCCCCGGGTCGATCCCAAGTCGGCCCTGGTGGAGGACAACCAAGACACTCGGTACGGGCTATGGTTCACGACGCGGGCCAAGCTGATCGCCATAGACCGCTCGCCGGAGGTGAAGCAGCTCATCTTCGACCGCTTCGGCCGCACCATCATGCCAACCTGGTAGCGGTCCGGCGTGGCAGGCAGCGAGATCCGGCTGAACGCGTTCACCATGAACTGCGTCGGCCACCAATCGCCGGGGCTGTGGACCCATCCGCGCGACCGAACGGCTGAGTACGTCACTCTGAGATACTGGACCGACCTGGCGCAGGTGCTGGAGCAGGGTCTGTTCGACGGTGTGTTCCTGGCTGACGTGCTGGGCGCCTACGACGTGTATGGCGGCAACGCCGACGCGGCGTTGCGGCGGGCGGCGCAGGTGCCGGCGAATGACCCGACGCTGGTGATTTCCGCCATGGCCGCCGTCACCCAGCATCTCGGCTTCGGCGTGACCGTGAACCTGTCGTACGAGCCGCCCTTCCCGTTTGCCCGCCGCATGTCCACGCTCGACCACCTGACCGGCGGGCGCATCGGCTGGAACATCGTCACCGGCTACCTGGACAGTGCCGCCCGCGCGGCTGGCCGCCCAGCGCAGACGGCGCACGATGACCGCTACGACGTGGCCGACGACTACATGGAGGCTGTCTACAAGCTGTGGGAGGGCAGCTGGGACGACGACGCTGTGGTGCGCGACCGCGCCGCCGGCGTGTTCACCCGGCCGGACCGGGTGCGGGCGGTGCGGCACGGCGGACCGCACCATGCGATGCATGCCATCCACCTATCCGAACCGTCGCCGCAGCGCACGCCGGTGCTGTACCAGGCCGGGTCGTCGCCGCGGGGCCGGGCGTTCGCCGCCCGCCATGCGGAGTGCGTGTTCGTGTCCGGCCCATCAGCGCAGGCGGTGGCGCCTCGGGTGGCGGCGGTTCGCGCCCTGGCCGCCGGGCAGGGCCGGGCCGTGCTGGTCTTCGCCCTGCTGACGGCGATCGTGGCCGAAACGGACATGGCAGCGGCGGCCAAGCACGCCGATTACCTTGCCCACGTGAGCCATGAAGGGGCGCTGGTGCTGATGTCCGGCTGGACCGGCGTGGACCTGTCCGCCTACCGCATGGACGAGCCGATCCGCTTCGTGGAGAACGACGCCGGGCGCTCGGCCATGGAGAACATCACCCGCGCCGACCCGGCGCGCAGCTGGACCGTGCGCGACGTGGCCGAGCATGTGGCCATCGGCGGCATCGGCCCCGTGCTGGTGGGCTCGCCCACCACCGTGGCGGATGGGATGGCGGCGTGGATCGCGGCGACGGGCGTGGACGGGTTCAACCTGGCATCCGTCGTCGCCCACGAAACCTTTGCCGACGTGGCGGCATTGCTGGTTCCGGAACTGCAGCGGCGCGGCCGATACAAGCAATATTACGCTCCTGGCGCTTTTCGTGAAAAACTGCTTGGCTCGGGGCCGCGTCTGGCCAACCCCCACCCGGCGGCCGCATTTCGCATCGCCGAACCCACCCTTTCCAGCGGCTGACCTGAGGAGCAGCACCTCGGACCTCGCCCTGCCGGCTATGGCCGTGCCGACCCTGCGGATGGACGCGGATGAGATCGCCGCGGCCCATACCCTCGCGGCGGCTTACCTGCCCGGCGCTGCGGCGTGCGACCGGGACCGCGTGCTGCTGTTCGCCGAGGCGGCGCAGTATTTCGCTGCTGGCCTCGGCGGCATGGCATGGCGACTGGTTCCGGATGGCTTCTCGCCTTGGCACCTTGTGTATTGCTGGTTTTCTTGGTTCTGTGACAATGGTGCGTGGGAGGCAATAAACCATCACCTGGTCACACGCGACCGCGAGCGCGTGGGCTGCGAGGCAAGTTTGACAGCCGCCGTCATTGACCGCCAAAGCGCCAAGACGGCCGGAAGTGGTGGCGTACGAGACTACGATGGCGGCGAGAAGGTCGAAGGGAGCAGGCCATAGTCGAAAGACTGACCACGCTCAAGCTTCAAGCCCATGCAGCCGGCATCTGGCCAAGCACGTCGAAGTCACAACCGCATCCGCAGAAGCGTTCCTCCACGCCATCTTCGCTGTCCTGCTCCTACGCAGGCTTGCTTGTCGAAAAACCGATTCGAGACGGACTTTTAGGGGTTCAAAGATGTCGCCATACGCGCCCATAAGGCCAATTAAAGCTCTCAATTTACAATCTGCCCCCACTGCCCCCGTCGTAAACTGACGATGCGTTCCGGGAATTCCCAGGGTGCGTGTTGCTAAGCTGGCCTTATTTGGCTAGGCAGGAGTGAAGCAAGAGCTGACCGCAAATGCAACCAAAGCTTGCAGCACTAACAATGGTTTGCAACGAGTCGATGATGCTGCCGATATGGGCTAAGCACTACGCTCGCCAGGTCGGCGCTGATCACTGTTATGTCGTTGACCATGGTTCGACTGAACCGGTCTTAGTTCCGCCCGGGATGAATATAGTGCGCCTCCCTCGCTCTCCTCACGATGATACGCGGCGCGCTCGCTTCGTATCCAAACTATCTCACAGCCTTTTAGAATATTATGACTGGATAATATACACTGACGTAGATGAGTTAGTGCTTGCAGATCCTCAGAAATACAGTTTTCTACCCAATTTTTGTGACTCATTGGAAAGTAGCGTCATTAGCGCTATTGGTTTTGACGTCCAACAAGTTCCTTTGCTTGAACCATCTTTGAAGCTAGATCAACCAGTCGGTCAACAACGTGGCTGGGCTCGTTTCACAAGCGCCATGTGTAAACCTGTGCTTACCTGTCAACCACTTGATTGGACCGCAGGTTTCCATAGTTCAAATCACGTACCAAATTTTGCTGAGCTGTATCTATTTCACCTCCACTGGGCTGATCATGACATTGGTCTTTGCCGATTGAGCAAAACCAGAACCATGCCTTGGGCGGATGACTTTTCAGGTCACCATCAAAGGATTGCAGACACGGCTTGGAGCGCTCTCTTTGATGGGATAGCGGACCTTCCCCGCACGGGACCATTGCAGTTCAATCCATCAAGTCTGCCTATAAGCGATTGGATCAAGCGGGCTATCGCTGCCCAAACTCAGGAAGACGGATCCAGAAAACAAGATTTTAGCATAAACGCTGCAGAGCTTTGGCCCATCCCGGAGCGCTTTCGCGCAAAGCTCTAACCGGCTAAGTTAGGCGGATGATTAAACAAGCGCTTTGCCGATGATCCGGGGGTTCTGGTATATCGCCTTCAAATCCACTGCAGTTGCTCGGGGCAAGACGAAACCCGTCACATTGCTCAACAACGACATACTGATCGGCCGAGACAGGGAAGGAAGCGTATTTGCCTACTCGGACAGGTGTCCCCATCGGGGTATGCCTTTGCGGCACGGCACATTTGATGGTGAGAACCTACAGTGTTGCTATCACGGGTGGGCTTTTTCGGCGGCGCATGGCGAATGCATAGACGTTCCAGCTTTGTCGGAGTGCGATCCAACATCGCCAGGCCGCTTTCACCTTCAAGCGTATCCATGCCGTGATGTTCAAGGCAATATTTGGGTATTTATGCCGAATGGCAAAGCATTGCCTCAACAATTGCCGAGCGTGCCAACAGTCCCAGGATTTGTGGGTGTTGCACCACAGATCTCGACCACAATGCGGTTTCCCTCTAACGCAGACATAGCTGCATATGGTTTCTGCGATCCAGCCCATCCAGCATTTGTGCATACGTCTCGCTGGTGGAAATCTAAGTCGGCTCTCAAGCTTCGCCCAAAAGCCAAAGATTTCGAGCCGGTTGAATATGGTTTTCGGATGAAAACCCATCGGCTCAGCGTCGGTGCTCGTCCATATCGTTTACTCGGCGAAGATGTTCAGGTTGACGTCACGCTAACTCTACCAGGCATTCGCATAGAGCACATCCGCGGAAGTCGGCACTCTGCTTGCGTCCTGGCAACAGTAACTCCGATTACGGATGGGATGACAGACGTTCATTACTGCGTATATTGGACGATGCCTTGGCTCGCGCCTTTGAGGCCGATCGCGGCATGGATGGCCCGCGACTTTTTGCGTCAGGACCTCGATATGGCCTCCAAGCTAGCCCATGGCTCTGAAACACCGCCAATGTTGTTTGTCGGCGACGCAGATAGCCAAATTGCCTGGATGATTCGTCTCAAACGTGAGTATCTTGCAAGTCAAACGGAAGGCAGAAACTTCACCAACCCCCTTACGGCTCGAACCTTGAAGTGGAAAAGCTGAGATCAACAAATTCTGAGGCGATCTGTGTTTGTATATGGGCCAGAACTGACAATATCGGCTCTTGGTCAGCATGAACGGACGGATCAAGACCGTCGGTGTCCTTTAAGGGATGTTTAGAAGCTGACAAAATTTACAGCCCAATTGACTCCGATTTGGAGCGGCATCTAAGAGTCAAGACTCATTTCTTGAGTCAGAAGATCACGGTGACGGCGAACACGCCGTTGCGGGTCCAGCGGACGTGCTGGTTGTAGAGAGTCTTGTGTGAACCGTAGATCACAGGGGCATCGCACCAGCGCAGGCCATTGCGCTGGACGTGAATGATCCCGCTTAAAACATGGCGGTCGTCTACCCGCGCCTTGCCGCGCGAACGCGGGAGATACGGCGCAAGCCTCTCGACCTGCTCATCGGACAGCCAAAACTGCTCACTCACGGCGGGGCTCCTCCCGCCCAAACTGGAATCAGCCCCCGTCAAGCCAGATCAACCACTTGTAGGTGCTGACCCTAGTCACTCAGCCGCCACAAGCTGCTCCACCATCTGCGCCGCCTGCGCCAAATCCACCGACAGCAGCCGCGATACCCCCCGCTCCTGCATGGTCACGCCATACAGCCGGTCCATCCGCGCCATCGTCAGGTGGTGGTGCGTCACCACCAGGAAGCGGGTGCCGGTCTCGCGCACCATCTCACCCAGCAGGCCGCAGAACCGCTCCACGTTGGCATCGTCGAGCGGCGCGTCCACCTCGTCCAGCACGCAGACCGGCGCCGGGTTGCAGCGGAACACGGCAAAGATCAGCGACAGCGCCGTCAACGCCTGCTCCCCGCCAGACAGCAGGGAGAGCGCAGCCAGCTTCTTGCCCGGCGGCTGGGCATAGATTTCCAGCCCCGCCTGCAACGGGTCCTCCGAGCCGACCAGCGCCAGATGCGCCTTGCCGCCGCCGAACATGCGGGCGAACAGCGCCTGGAAATGCCGGTCCACCTGCGTGAACACATGCCCCAGCCGCTCCCGGCCCTCGCGGTTGATGTGGCCGATGGAGCCGCGCAGCTTGGCGATGGCGGTGCCCAAAGCGTCCCTCTCGCTGGCGATGGCACCTATCCGGGCCTCGACCTCCTCCACCTCCAGCGCCGCGCGCAGGTTCACCGGGCCCATCTCCTCCCGCTCCCGCGCCAGCCGGTCGAGCCGGCGGCGGGCGCGCTCCTCGGCCTCTACCGACACATCGCCGGTCGCGGACGGGAGGGCGGCGTTGGCGCCCAGCCGTTCCAAGATGCGCTCGGCAACCGTACCCCAGGCGTGATCGGCCTGGCCGAACGCCGCGTCCGCCCGCACCAGGCCTTCCCGTGCCGAGGACGCGGCGGCCTCCGCAGACCGGGCGGCCACCGTGGCGCTGCTGTCCACGGCGATGGCGGCCCCCAGCGCCGCGGCGACCCGGCGGTGCTCGGCCTCCGCAGCGGCCAGGGCCGCCACAGCCTCGGCGGCGCGCTTGGCCACGGCAGCGGGGCCGGCCTGCAACCGCGCCATCTCCGCGCCCGCTTCCCCGGCGCGCGCCCGCAAATCCGTCACGCGGCTGCCGGCGTCGGCCGCACGGGACCGCCACTCTGCCGCCTCGGCCGCGATCGCCCGCAGCCGCGCCGTCCGGGCGGAAGCCTCGCGCAGGCCGTCCCGCAATGCCGCGTCCGCCGCCGCCTCCCGCACGCGCCCTGCGGCCAGGGCCGTCCGGGTCCGGTCCACGGATTGGCGCAGCATCGTGAGGTCCGGTAGGGCAGCACGCTCGGCTGTCAGCGCGGCCTGGGCCTGTTTCGCTGCCGCCAGCTCCGGCGCCAGCCGGTCCCACTGCGCCGCCGCGGCCGCCAGCTTGGCCTTGGCCGCCTCGGCCTGGGTCGCGAGGCGGGCGGCCTCGGCCCGGGCGTGCTCCCAACGCTGCTGCGTGTCCCGGCGGGCGAGCCGAGCCGCGGCCTCTTCGCCGGTCGCGGCCTTGTCGGCGGCCTCTGCCGCCTGGCGGTCCAGCGCGGCCTGCGCGGCGGCGCCTTGCGTCTCGGCCAGGCGGTCACGCAGGCCGTGCAGGCGGTTGCGCTGCTGCAGCCGCACCGCGGCAGCTGTCGGCGTTCCGGCGCGGATCGCATAGCCGTCCCACCGCCATACCGCGCCGGCCGGGGACACCAGGCTTTGCCCCGCGGCCAGGCGGTGATGGTGGGCATCCCCCTCGGCCTCGTCCTGCACCAGCCCGATCCCGGCCAGGGCGCGTTGCAGGGCGGCGGGGCCGGAAACAAGGGCGGCGAGCGGCGTGGCGGGATGGTGGCCGGATGGCAGCGGCGGCATCTCGCGCCAGTGGCGAGAGGCCGCCGGGTCCGCCGCCGCGCCCAGCTCCTCGCCAAGGGCGGCGCCCAGGGCGGCTTCGAGGCCAGGGGGCACAGTGAGCGCGTCCACCATGGGCGGCCAACGCTCGCCGTCCTTGACGCCCAGGACCTCGGTCAGCGCGTTCACCTCGGCGGCGGCCTTGGCGTAGGTGGCGACGGCCATGCCGTCGCGCTGCCGGGCCTGGGCCAGGCGCTCGGCAGCGGCCAACCGCGCGCCTTCCGCCGCGTCCTGCCGGTCCTGCGCGCGATGCGCCTGCAGCTCGGCTTCGGCGGCGGTGTCCGCCGCCCGTGCCGCCGCGTCCGGATCGACCTGCGCGGCCAGCGCCCGGTCATGCTCCGCGCGGATCTGTGCGGCCTGGCTGGCGAGCCGCTTGGCCCGGCCCTCCGCCTCCGCCAGCACCTGCCCCAGCGCCTGCCCGCGGGCCGTCAGCTCCGCCGCACGCTGCATGGCCGCCGCCGCCTCGGCCTCGGCCTGCTGGGCCGCTGCGCGCGCCGCCGCAGCCTCCGCCTCTGCGGCTTCCCCGCGGCCGGATGCGCCCAGATCGGCCTCGCGCAGGCGCATGTCCTCGGCGGCCAGCCGCGCCGCCGCCGACCCGGCATCGGCGCTGACCTGCTCGGCGTGCTTCAGGTCCCGTGCCACCTGGGCCTGGCGGGCGGCAGCGTCCGTCACGGCTTGCCGGGTGCGTGCAGCCTCGGCGTCCAGCTGCTCGCGCACGACCCGGCGGCGCTCCAGCGCCGTGCGGGCGGTGGCCTCCGTGGCGCGCAGCGGCCCCACCGCGGCCTCGCACTCCGCCGCCTTGGCTGCCGCCGCGCGGACCGCCTCGCTGGTGGCCGTGACGGCAAGCTTGGCCGCTGCAAGACCCTGCGCCGCCGCGGCACGCGCCGCCTCCACCCGCGTCCGGGCGATGGAGAGCAACTCGGCCTCGGCATCGCGGACGGCGGTGGACAGGGTGCGCCACCGCTCGGCCTGGCGGACCTGGCGTTGCAGGGCCGCCAATTGGCCGTCGAGCTGGCTGCGCAAATCCTCCGCGCGCTCCAGGTTGGCCTCGGCCGCGCGCAGCTTCAGCTCCGCCTCGTGCCGCCTTGCGTGCAGCCCGGTGATGCCGGCCGCCTCCTCCAGCACGGCGCGGCGCTCGTCGGGGCGGGCGTTGATGATGGCGCCGACGCGGCCCTGGCTGACCATGGCGGAGGACCGCGCGCCGCTGGCCAGGTCCGCGAACAAGGTCTGTACATCCCGCGCCCGCACCTCGCGGCCGTTCAGCCGGAAGGCGCTGCCGCCGCCGCGCTCGATCTTGCGGCTGATCTGCAGCTCATGGCTTTCGTGGAACGGCGGCGGCGCGGCGCCGGCCGCGTCCTCCAGCGTCAGCACCACCTCGGCCAGGTTGCGGCTGGGGCGGCCGGCGGTGCCGGCGAAGATCACGTCGTCCATCTCACCGCCGCGCAGGGAGCGGGCGCTGCTTTCGCCCATGGCCCAGCGCAGCGCCTCCACCACGTTGGACTTGCCGCAGCCATTGGGGCCGACCACGCCGGTCAGCCCCGGCAGAATCTCCACCACCTGCGGCTCGGCGAAGCTCTTGAAGCCGGCGATGCGCAGCCGGCTGAACGCGACGGGCAACGCCTAGCTCGCCGCGGCGACCAAGCTGGCGATGGTGGCATAGGGCTGCTCGCCGCCGTGCAGGGATTTCTCGGCCACGATGAAGGTCGGCGTGCTGTCCACCTTGTACTTGTCCACGCCGACCTGCTGCTCGTTCAGGATCTCGGAGCGGAACGCCTCGTCGGAAACCGTGCTGTCGAACAGCGCCCGCGGCATCCCAGCCAGGGCGGCGCGCTTGAACAGCTCCTCGTTGGGGTTCACGCCGCGGGCGAACGCCCACCGGTCCTGCGTCGCGAGCAGGTTGGTCACGAACGCCTCGTAGCGGATGGGCGGCAGGGCGCGCGCCACCATGGCGGCGGTCAGCGCCACCTGGTCGAGCGGGAAGTCCCGGTACACGTAGCGCAGCTTGCCGGTGTCGATCAGCTTGGCCTTCACCTCGGGGAACACCTCCTTGGACCAGGCGGCGCAATGCGTGCAGGTCAGCGAGAACCATTCCTGCATCGTCACCGGCGCGTCCGGCTTGCCCAGGTCGCGGTCGCCCATGCGGTCGTCGGCAGCCAAGGCGGGGAGTGCTGCGAGGCTGGCGGTGGCGGCGATCAGGGTGCGGCGGGTCAGCATGGGCGCCTCATGAAGCAGGGTGGCGGGCCGTGTCGGCCTCGGGCATCTGCGCCGTGTTTAGCACGCGAGTCGTCGTCCTGTACAGCGGGGCTGTGCAGCGGGCGCGCTCAGCCGGAGCTGGCGGGCCCGGCGCTGTCGTGTTCCGGGCCGGGCAGGTCCGGGTGCTCCATCGCGTTGGCGCGCACCGGGTCGGACGGCGCCGCACCCGGCTCGGACGAGTCGATGATCACCAGCATGGCCCCGGCGAGCGGGCTGGGCACCGCGTCCTTGGGCAGCAGGGCGGCGAAGCGGCGGTCGGCGGCGGCGGCGTCCCGCAGCTTGGCGTCGATCAGCCCGGCGTGGTCCAGGTAGGCGTTGAAGCGGGACGGGATGCGGACGCAGCCTTCCGAATCCCAGCGGCCCAGGCGCGGCTCCAGCGCCGCCGGGTCGGTCGCGTGCATCTCCATCCGGACGGCCATCAGCGCACCCGGCGTGCGCCAGTCATCCGTGGTCTGCCAGCCGAAATCCCATACCCGCATCCCGCGCACGCCGATGCCGCGGATGTGGTTCTCGTTGTAGGTGCCCTCCGCGCGGTAGCCGAGGATGGACGCATCGTTGGCGAACACCCCCACCGGGGTGCGGAAATGCTCTTTGCGGCCGGGCTTGCCGGTGCTGACGCGGACGGCGCCCACCGCGTCCCAAGGCCGTGCCCCGGGATAGGCCACGGCGACCCAGAGGCGCTGCGCCTGCGCCGAGCGGTCCACCACCAGCACGACCTGCCGGGCGTCGATGCCGGCGTGCGCGCGGTCCATCATGGCGCGGGCGGCGGCGAGGGCGGAGCGGGCAGCGGCCGGGTCGTCCGGCAACAGGACGCCTGGGAGGGAGCGCCGCATATCCGCCATCAGCGCGAGGACGGCAGGCTTGTCGGCGGACGGGGCGGAGAGCGGCGGACGAGGCGGCAGCGGGGGCCGAACCGGCGCAAGGGCAGACATGGCGGCTGCCGGCTCCTGGCTGGCCATTACCTGAACGGTGCTGCCCGCTGACTTGCTGCCGGGTTCGTTCCGGCTCGCCAGCGTTTCCTGGGCCGCGCAGCCCATCGTGGCCAGGCAAGCCACAAGGGCGCTTAGGACAGGCGCGGCACGGTGGAACATCGTGGGTCCGGCGATGCAGGAAACTCGTGCTTTACATATAAGCCTGAAGCCGCGGTGCTGAAACGCCGCTGTGTGGTGAACTTGCCCACTGTCTCCCAGCCGCCACAGCGGCCGTCATCGCTGGCCGCGCCCGCGCACCGCCTGACCCAGCCGTGCAAGCGCATCGTGCAAGGGTCCGGCCACCATCCCGGCGATGGGCGGCGCAGGCCCGGGCTCCGGCCCCGCCAGCGGCACGGCGGGCAGCACGGGTGGCGCTTCCTGGACGAAGCGCAGCCGCTCGGCCAGGACGCGGCCAAAATGGCCATTGACCCGCGCCAGCAGCTCGGGCGCCATATGCTGCAGCTCGAGCGCGATCGGCCCGGAGCAGGACAGCGTCAGCGTGGCGCCGGACAGGCGGCGCGGCGCGGTGATGGCAGCCAGGGCTGGCCCCACGATGACGCCCCAGTCGGCCTGCATCTGCGCAGTGGCGGGGGAGCGCTTGCGGAACGCGGGCCGGGTCAGCGCCGGCACCAGGGCGCCGACCGGGCGCGGGCCATGGACGAAGCGCTTGTCGTCCTTGCCATCCGCCGCCATACCGCGCCGTGCCCCCTGATGATCCGTCCGCCGCCGACCTGCTCGGCTGGTACGACAGCCACCGCCGCCGGCTGCCCTGGCGGCACCCGCCAGGCGAGGCCGCCGATCCGTACCGCATATGGCTCTCGGAGATCATGCTTCAGCAGACCACCGTCACGGCGGTCATGCCTTATTACCATCGGTTCGTGCAGCGGTTCCCCACCGTGCAAGCCCTGGCCGCGGCCGCGGAGGAGGAGGTGCTCGCCGCCTGGGCCGGGCTCGGCTACTATGCGCGGGCGCGCAACCTGCACGCCTGCGCCAAGGCGGTGGCTGCGGCAGGCGGCTTTCCCCGGACGGTGGCGGGGCTGCGCGCCCTGCCCGGCATCGGCGCCTACACCTCCGTCGCCGTCGCGGCCATCGCGTTCGGGGTGCCGGGCATCCCGATCGACGGCAACGTCGAACGCGTCGCGAGCCGGCTGTTCGCGATCGCCGCGCCGCTGCCGGACAGCCGTGGCGCCATCGCCGCCGCCGCCGCCCAGCTTGGCGAGGACCCGGGCGCGCAGGCGCGGCCGTCGGACTTCGCCCAGGCGCTGTTCGACCTTGGCGCCACGATCTGCACCCCGCGTGACCCGGCCTGCATTTTGTGCCCGCTTGCCGCCGGGTGCCGGGCGCGGCGGGCCGGGATCGCCGGGGAGCTGCCGCGCAAGGCTGCCAAGAAGCCGCGCCCCCGCCGGCACGGCGCGCATTTTTGGCTGACGGACGCCGCCGGCCAGGTGCTGCTGCGCCGCCGCCCGCCGCGCGGCCTGCTGGGCGGCATGACGGAGCTGCCCGGCACGGCCTGGCGCACCGAGCCCTGGCCGGAAGCCGAAGCGATCGCCGCCGCTCCCGCCGCCGCCGCATGGCGCCGCGTCGGCCAGGCTTTCCACGGGCTGACCCATTTCGAGCTGGTCATCGACGTGTACGCGGCAGACGTACCAGAGATCGAGGCAGAGGGTTTCCTGCGCCCGGCTGCGGCCTTGGACGGGGAGGCGCTGCCGAGCGTGATGCGCAAATGCGTGGCGGTGGCGCGCGGCGCATGACGGGGGGGGTATCCGCCGAAGGGCTTGCGGCGATCTTCCCGCCGATTGTGGAGGCTGTCGTGTTCGCGGGCATGTTGCAGGCTGGCGGCCTGCGCTAGCAGGCTGCTGAAAAAGGCCGAGGATACATCCTGCAGGGCTCTGCCCTGCACCCGAAAGGGGATAGTCATCCCTTTTACCCCTGTTTCTAGGTGTCCAGAGGACGACTGTCCTCTGGTGGGGTTCGGGGCGAAGCCCTGATCCTTAGCTGTGCAGAGTTTTTCAGCAGCCTGCTAGGGCGGCGCCCCGTTCCTCATGGGAGCCATGAGCTACGGCGCTGCAGCCGCCACCCCAGCGCGGTCCGGAGCCGGCCTGCGCTGACGAGGCGCCGCGTCCCGCATGACCTGCCAGCCGGTCAGCGCGTCGAGCAGCATGTGCGGCAGGGTCAGCGCGGCGAGCCCCTCGATGGTCAGCGTGAGCAGGCGGTCCGGCACGTCGCCGGGGAACCAGCGCCATAGCCCGGCGCCGATCAGCAAGGTCAGCGCGGTGACCGGCACCGACCGCCTGAGCGCGTCCGCCATGGTGCGGACTCGCGGGGCGCGTACGTCCTGTACAAGCGCCGCCATGTGCCGGGGCGCATGGAAGCATACGAAGTAGGCGGCGAACCCGGCCAGCGGTGGTAAGGCGGCAAACAGCAGCCCCAGGCACGCGGGCTCGATCAGTGCGGACCACTGCCGGCGGGCAAGGCTGCGGCCGGTCCAGAGCAGCGCCGCCAGCACCCATCCGTAGCATCCGGCGACCAGCCAGTCCGGCGGCTCGGCCAGCGGGTGCAACGCAACCAGGCCGAGGAGGTGGGCGGTCGCCGCCGGATGTATGAGCACAGGAAGGGCAATCGGCAGGCCGCCGCGAACCAGAGCCCCCAGCGGGTGCGGCCCGGCATCCTCCGTGCCGAAGTGCCAGACGGACGCGGCCAGGAAGCCGGCCAGGGTGGTGAGTGGGGCGAACCGCCAGGTGATCAGCACGCAGGCCGCCAGGCCGAGATAGGGCAGCGCGAAGATCGGGAACCAAGCCCAGCCGAGGGCAGGCCGCATGAACGGGCGGGCGATTTCACCATCCAGCGCCCCATGGGGCACGCCCAGCAGGATGATGACGGCCAGGACGGCCAGGCACCCCGCCGCCTGCGGCAGCAGCGTGGTCGCTGCGAGGAGCAACAGGACCGGGACCATGCCCAGACGGCGGGATGCGGGAGTCATGATGCGCGTGGGAGGACGCGCTGGGCAGGATCGCTGCCCAGCAGCACCTTCAGGCCGCGGAGCGAAGTGGGCTCGTCGCGTTGACCGTGAGCTTGGGCTCGTGGGAGACGACCCTGCTCATGCTCGAGACGGACAGGAGACCATAGGCCACCTTGGATACGAAATCGATGATGGCGATCAGCGCCACGCCGGCGGTGCTGCTGATGACGCCGAGGCCGTCAGTGTCGAACGCCAGGATGATCGGGTAGATCAGCCACAGCACCGACAGGATCAGCGCGTTGCGGCGGTAGTCGGCCTGCACCTCGGCCGTCTCCGTCCGGTTCTCCTGCAGCATCGGCCCCCACATGACGTAGTACACCGCGAGGAAGGCGACGCAGGAGGTCAGGAACCAAGTCCACTTGATCCAGCCGGTCTCCGAAAGGCCGAACGCGAAGGCGGTGATGATCATCATGAGGTCGGCCAGCAACAGGCCGGCGATCAGGCCGCCGCGGCGCAGGTTGGACTGGAAGGCGGTGTAGGCGAGCGACAGCAGCAGCAGCGGCGTGGTGAAGCTCCAATCGACGTAGCGCGCCCAGTAGAAGATCCGGCCGATGATGCCGACGGTGTCGCCGGGAGCCGTTGGCAGGGTGACCCCCACCGGCACGAGGACGCTGCCCTGCCCGGACGCCATCGCGAGATAGGAACACGCGGCGATGATCGGCACGATGCCGTGGAAGATGGTGTGGGCCTGCTCGTGCCCCGTCCTCTGCTTGCCGATGAGGAGGATGGCCGCGCCGCCGACCAGCATCGCGATCGTATCGAGCCAGAGCCAGAATTCGGACGTCATGCCGGGCCTCCAGAGCAGGTTGTGAATACCCGCAGCGCGCGCAGTCATCCGCGGTTGCGTCCGGCGTCGAATTTGTCCAAGGCGTTGACGGCTTTTTGAAATTCATCGGCAGTTCAGCCGCAGTCACGCCGCTGGCGAGCTGCTGGCGGCCAGGGGGTCGCGATGAGAGTGGCAATCGTCGGAGCAGGCTTGGCGGGCCTGTCATGCGCGCAAAGGCTGAAGCACGCTGGCTGCGAGGTCAGGCTGTTCGACAAGGGGCGGGCCGCCGGGGGCCGCATGTCGGTGCGCCGCATGACCACGGCCGAGGGGGATGCCACGTTCGACCATGGCGCGCAGTACATCACCGCCCGTGACCCGGCGTTCCGGCGCGAAATGCAGGCGTGGCGCGAGGCGGGCTTGGCCGCGCCCTGGCCAGCCGCCGGGCCGGAGGCGTGGGTGGGTACGCCGGGGATGAACGCGCCGGTCAAGCGCATGGCGGCGGGTCAGGACGTCGCGTGGCGGGCAACAGTCGGCGCCCTTGCCCGGGAGGACGGCCGATGGCGGCTGCACGGGGAAGGCGTGGACGGGGCAGCCCATGATGCGGTGCTGCTCGCCATACCCGCGGAGCAGGCGGGGCCGCTGCTGCGGCCATGGGACGCCGGCATGGCCGCCTGCGCCGCCGCCACGCCGGCGCAGCCCTGCTGGACCGTGATGGCCGCGTTCGCCGAACGCCTGCCCGTGGCGGCGGACGTGCTGAGGGAGCAGGGCGCGGTCGGCTGGGCGGCGCGCAACTCCGCTAAGCCCGGCCGCTCGGGGCCGGAAAGCTGGGTGATCCAGGCCGGGCCGCCCTGGTCAGCAGAGCACCTGGAGGACCCGGCGGACGCCGTGGCGGCGGCGCTGCTGGCGGCGTTCGGCGACCGGATCGGCAGCGTGCTGCCGCAGCCGCTGGCGGTCGCGGCGCACCGGTGGCGCTACGCCCGCTCGGGCCAGGCGGGGCCAAGCATGATGTGGAACGGGTCGCTCCGCCTCGGCATGTGCGGCGACTGGCTGCTCGGCCCCCGGGTGGAGTGCGCCTGGCTCTCGGGCGCCGCCCTCGCGCAGGCCGTGGCCGCGGCATGAGGCTGGGGCGACGGGCGGCGCTGGGCGCAGTGCTGACGGCCGCCGGGTGCTCGCCGGTGCAGGTGCTGAACGGGCTGGCCCCGTCCCGCCTCGCCGCCCGCAGCGTGCCCTACGGCGAGGGCCCGCGCCGCACGCTCGACATCTACGTGCCGCAGGGCGGGAGCGGGCCATACCCGGTGCTGGTGTTCCTGTACGGCGGCGGCTGGGACAGCGGCGACAAGGCCATGTACCCCTTCGTCGGCGGCCCTTTCGCGGCGCACGGCTTCGTCACCGTCGTGCCGGACTACCGGGTGTATCCCGAGGTGCGATTCCCGGGCTTCCTGCAGGACTGCGCCGCCGCCCTGCGCTGGACGCGCGACAGCATCGGCCGCTACGGCGGCGCGCCCGGGCCGTTCTTCGTCATGGGCCACTCCGCCGGCGCCTACAACGCCGCCATGCTCGGGCTGGACGGGCAGTGGCTGGGCGAGGCCGGCCTGTCCCGCGCCGACCTGCGCGGCGTGGTCGGCCTGGCCGGCCCCTATGACTTCCTGCCGCTGCACAGCGACGAGCTGAAGGCCATCTTCGGCCCGCAGGACCAATTGGCCCGCACCCAGCCGATCAACTTCGTGGACGGCCAAGCCCCGCCGATGCTGCTGCTGGCCGGGCAGAAGGACACCACGGTGGACCCAGGCAACACGACGCGGCTGGCGGCGCGGCTGCGCTCGGCCGGGCGGTTCGTGGAGGAGCGCCTCTACCCCGGCATCGGCCACCTGGAGCTGATCGGCTCCATCGGCCAGCCGCTGCGCTTCCTGGCGCCGACGCTGCGGGATTGCCTGGCGTTCATGGGGCGGCCCTAGCAGCCTCCGCCCCGATGTCGCGCCGGTAGAACCCGCCCGCCCAGTCCACCTCGGCCGCCGCCGCGTAGGCCGCCGCCCGGGCTGCCGCCGCGTCCGCCCCGGTGCCGCACACCGTCAGCACCCGGCCGCCGGCCGCCACCACCTGCGCCCCGCGCAACGCGGTGCCGGCGTGGAACACCAGCGCGCCGGGCACCGCGGCGGCGCGGTCGAGCCCGGCGATCACCGCGTCCGACTCCGGGCCTGTCTCCGGCGCCCCGGGGTAGCCGCGCGCCGCCAGCACCACGGCGCACGCGGCCTCCGGGCGGAAGCGCAGCTCGAACGCGCCCAATTCGCCCTGGCAGGCCGCGAGCAGGCCCGGCAGCAGGTCGCTTTGCAGCCGGGCCATCAGCGCCTGGCACTCCGGGTCGCCGAAGCGGACGTTGAACTCGATCAGCGTCGCCTCCGTCCCGGCCAGGGTCGGCGCCAGCATCAGGCCGGCGAACAGCACGCCGCGGAACGGCGTGCCGCGCCGGGCCATCTCGGCCAGCACGGGGCGGATGACCTGCTCCATGGCGGGCGCCGGGTCGAAGTCCGGCGCGGGGGAGATCGCACCCATGCCGCCGGTGTTGGGGCCGGTGTCGCCGTCGCCCGCCCGCTTGTGGTCCCGCGCGGTGCCGAGCAGCACCGCATCCGTGCCGTCGCACAGCGCGAACAAGCTGACCTCGGCGCCGGTCAGGCACTCCTCGATCAGGATCGGCCCGGCGGCGACCAGCCGGTCGATCGCCGCCTCCGCCTCCGCCTCGCTCCGCGCCACCACGACGCCCTTGCCGGACGCCAGCCCGTCCGCCTTGACCACGATCGGCGCGCCCCGACGGCTGGCGAAGTCGCGCGCCGCCGCCGCCTCGGTGAACCGTTCCCAACGCGCGGTGGGCACGCCGGCGGCCTCGGCGATCTCCTTGGCGAACGCCTTGCTGCCCTCCAGCCTCGCGGCGGCGGCGGACGGGCCGCAGCAGGCGATGCCGGACGCCGCCATCGCGTCCGCCAGGCCGGCGACCAGCGGCGCTTCCGGGCCCGGCACCACCAGATCGACCGCGTTGCGCCGTGCGAACATGACCAGGCCGGCGATGTCGTCGGCCCCGATCGGCGCCAACTCGGCCAGGGCGGCGATGCCCGGGTTGCCCGGCGCCACCCACAGCTTGGTCAGCAGCGGCGAGGCAGCCAGCGCCCAGGCCAGCGCATGCTCCCGCCCGCCGGACCCGATCAGCAGTACCCGCATGGTGGCCTCCTTGGTGGCGAGGGTCCCGTAGCATAGCTTGGCGGCATGGACACGCAGGCGCCCGCGGCGAGCAACGTTCCCGAGTACACCGTCACCGAGATCGCCGGCGCGGTGAAGCGCACGCTGGAGGGCGCGTTCGGCCGGGTGCGGGTGCGCGGCGAACTGGTGGAGGTCAAGCGCTACAGCTCCGGCCACACCTACCTCAGCCTGAAGGACGAGGGCGGCAGCCTGCGCGGCATCATCTGGAAGAACGCGGCGCGCAACGTGGGCCTCAAGCCGGAGGACGGCGTGGAGGTGATCGCCACCGGGCGCATCTCGGCCTACGGCGACAAGAGCCAGTTCCAGATCATCATCGAGCGGCTGGAATACGCCGGCGCCGGCGCCATGCTGGCCCGCATCGAGGCGCTGCGGGCGCGGCTGCTGGCCGAGGGCCTGTTCGAGCGCCGCCGCAAGCTGCCGCTGCTGCCCGGGATCATCGGCGTGGCGACCTCCGCCCAGGGCGCCGTGCTGCACGACATCCAGACCACCGTGGCGCGGCGCTTCCCCCGCCCGATCCTGCTCTGGCCGGTGCCGGTGCAGGGGGAGGGCGCGGCCGAGCGCATCGCCGCCGCGATCGCCGGGTTCGACGCCTTGCCGGAGGGGGGCGTGCCGCGGCCGGACGTGCTGATCGTGGCGCGCGGCGGCGGCAGCCTGGAGGACCTGATGGCGTTCAACGACGAGGCGGTGGTGCGCGCCGCCGCTGCCTGCGGCATCCCGCTGATCTCGGCGGTGGGGCACGAGACGGACCACACCCTGATCGACCTGGCCGCCGACCGCCGCGCTCCCACCCCCACGGCGGCGGCGGAGATGGCGGTGCCGGTACGGCTGGAGCTGCTGGCCGGGGTGCAGCAATCGGCCGCGCGCATCGCCGGCGCGGTGGCGCGGATGGACGGGGAGCGGCGGATGCGGCTGGCCGGGCTGCTGGCCCGGCTGCCGGACATGGCCTCGCTCGCGGGTGCTGCGGGGCAGCGGCTGGACGACCGGGCGCACCGGCTGGCCCTGGCGCTGCCGCACCTGCTGGCGGCGCGGGGCGCGGCGCTGGCCGTGGCGACGCGCGGCCTGCCGGACCCGGCGGGGCTGCTGCGGGAGGCCGATCTGCTGGT
>CAXSAX010000002.1:0-56963 GCA_964235495.1 uncultured Acetobacteraceae bacterium
GGACCTGTCCACCGGGCGCAACATCCACAACATCCGCGGCTGGATCATGCGCAACTCCCCGGTGCCGATCGGCACCGTGCCGATCTACCAGGCGCTGGAGAAGGTGGGCGGGGACGCCGACAAGCTCGATTGGGAGGTGTTCCGCGACACGCTGATCGAGCAGGCCGAGCAGGGGGTGGACTACTTCACCATTCATGCCGGCGTGCGGCTGGCCTACGTGCCGCTGACGGCGCGGCGCACCACCGGCATCGTCAGCCGCGGCGGCTCCATCATGGCGCGCTGGTGCCTGGCGCATCACCGCGAGAGCTTCCTGTACGAGCATTTCGGCGAGATCTGCGACATCATGCGCCAGTATGACGTGTCGTTCTCGCTGGGCGACGGGCTGCGCCCCGGCTCCATCGCGGACGCCAACGACGCGGCGCAGTTCGCCGAGTTGGACACGCTGGGCGAGCTGACCCAGATCGCCTGGGCCAAGGGCTGCCAGGTGATGATCGAGGGCCCCGGCCACGTGCCGATGCATAAGATCAAGGTCAACATGGAGAAGCAGCTGGCGGTGTGCGGCGAGGCGCCGTTCTACACGCTCGGGCCGCTCACCACGGACATCGCGCCGGGTTACGACCACATCACCTCGGCGATCGGGGCGGCCATGATCGGCTGGTTCGGCACCTCCGTGCTGTGCTACGTGACGCCGAAGGAGCACCTCGGGCTGCCGAACCGGGACGACGTGAAGACGGGGGTGATCACCTACAAGATCGCCGCCCACGCCGCCGACCTGGCCAAGGGGCACCCGGCGGCCCAATTGCGAGACGACGCGATCAGCCGCGCCCGGTTCGAGTTCCGCTGGCAGGACCAGTTCAATCTCGGCCTCGACCCGGACACGGCGCGCCAGTTCCACGACGAGACGCTGCCGAAGGACGCGCACAAGGTGGCGCATTTCTGCTCCATGTGCGGGCCGAAATTCTGCTCCATGAAGATCAGCCAGGACATCCGCGCCGACGCCGAGCGGCTGGCCGGGCTGGAGCAGAAGAGCGACGAGTTCCGCAACAGCGGCGCATCATTGTACGTGCCGGAGCCAGTGATGCGCGACCCGGCGGAGCTGCCCGCCGAGTGAGCGCCGAGCAGGCGCGCCTCGCGCTGGACGCCATCGGCCAGCTGCCGGACAACGAGCTGGACCTGGCCGATGCGGCGCTGCAATTCGCCCGCATCGACCAGCCGGACGCCGACTGGCACGCCGCCCGCGCCCACCTGTCCGAGCTGGCGCGCGACGCGGCGGCGATGGCGCTGGAGCGGACCGACAACGACGCCTCCGTGCGGGCCGGCGCGCTAGCTGGGCTGCTGGCCGGGCGCTGGCGCTACGCCGGGGACCAGGACACCTACGACGACCTGGCCAACATCAACCTGATCCAGGTGATCGAGCGCCGGCGCGGCTTGCCGGTGGCGCTCGGCATCCTGTGGCTGCACTGCGCCCGGGCCGCCGGGTGGCAGGCGTTCGGCATCGACTTCCCCGGCCACTTCATGATCGCGCTGGCCGGCCGCAAGACGCAGCTGGTGCTGGACGTGTTCGCCGGCGGGGAGCCGATGGACGCCCGCTCGATCCGCGTGCTGGCCAAGCGCGTGTCCGGCCCGCGCGCGGAGGTGAAGCCGGGGATGATCCAGCCGATGAACTCCCGTGGCGTGCTGCTGCGGCTGCAGAACAACCTCAAGGCCCGCCGGCTCGGCCTGGACGACCTGGCGGGCGCGCTGACCGCGGTGGAGGACATGCTGCGCATCGCGCCCGACCACGCCTCGCTGTGGCGGGAGGCGGCGCAGATCAACCAGCGGCTGGACCAAGTGGGGGCCGCGCTGCGCTGCTTCGAGCAGTTCCTGGCGCTGGTGCCGGAAGGCGACGCGGCGGCGCGGGTGCGCGGGGCGATGGACGAGCTGCGGTCCCGGCTGAACTGAGCTTCCCGTTGCGGCTGCCTAGTGAAGTCTGGCGCTTGGTGAAGTATCTAGGGACATGCGGGCCCGGGAAAGCCGGCCCGAACCGGAGGGGCAACCGATGAAGACGCGCGCAGCCGTGGCCTGGGCCGCGAACCAGCCGCTCACCATCGAGACCGTGGAGCTGGAAGGCCCCAGGGCGGGCGAGGTGCTGATGGAGGTGATGGCCACCGGCATCTGCCACACCGATGCCTACACCCTGTCCGGCCTGGATTCCGAAGGGCTGTTCCCCGCCATCCTGGGCCACGAGGGCGCCGGGATCGTGCGCGAGGTCGGCGCCGGCGTCACCAGCGTGAAGGTGGGGGACCACGTGATCCCGCTGTACACGCCGGAATGCCGGCAGTGCAAAACCTGCCTCAGCCAGCGCAGCAACCTGTGCACCGCGATCCGAGCCACGCAGGGCAAGGGCGTCATGCCGGACGGCAGCAGCCGGTTCAGCTGCGAGCCGGCGGGCAAGCCAAAGGACAAGCTGTTCCACTACATGGGCTGCTCCACGTTCAGCAACTTCACGGTGCTGCCGGAGATCGCGGTGGCGAAGGTGCGGCAGGACGCGCCGTTCGACAAGATTTGCTACATCGGCTGCGGCGTCACCACGGGGATCGGTGCGGTGATCTACACCGCCAAGGTCTGGCCCGGGGCCAACGTGGTGGTGTTCGGCCTCGGCGGCATCGGCCTGAACGTGATCCAGGGCGCGCGGATGGTGGGCGCGGACAAGATCATCGGCGTGGACATCAACCCCGCCAAGCAGGAGATCGCCGCCAGGTTCGGCATGACCGACTTCATCAACCCGAAGCAGGTCGGCAACGACAAGGTGGTGCAGGCCGTCGTGGACGCGACCGGCGGCGGGGCGGATTTCTCGTTCGACTGCACCGGCAACGTGGCGGTGATGCGCCAGGCGCTGGAGTGCTGCCATCGCGGCTGGGGGGAGAGCATCATCATCGGGGTGGCGCCCTCCGGGGCGGAGATCAGCACCCGGCCGTTCCAGCTGGTCACCGGGCGCATCTGGCGCGGCTCGGCGTTCGGCGGGGCGCGCGGCCGCACCGACGTGCCGCGCATCGTCGATTGGTACATGGAGGGCAAGATCAACATCGACGACCTGATCACCCACACCATGCCGCTGGAGCAGATCAACCACGGCTTCGAGCTGATGCACGAGGGCGAGTCGATCCGCTCCGTGGTCGTGTTCTGATGGCCGAGCCGGTTTCGGTGGCGCGCTGCTTCGGGGGGGAGCAGCGCAGCTACCGCCACCGCTCGGCGGCGACGGGGACGGAGATGCGGTTCGCCGCCTTCGTGCCGCCGCAGGCCGCCGCCGGGCCGGTGCCGGTGGTGTGGTTCCTGGCCGGGCTGACCTGCACGGAGGACAATTTCTCTGCCAAGGCGGGGGCGCAGCGCGTGGCGGCCGAGCTGGGGCTGCTGCTGCTGGCGCCCGACACCTCGCCGCGCGGCGAGGGCGTGCCGGATGACCCGGCGTATGATTTCGGCGTGGGCGCCGGGTTCTACCTGGATGCCACGCAGGCGCCGTGGGCGGCGAACTTCCGCATGGAGAGCTACCTGGCCGAGGAGCTGCCGGCGCTGGTGGCGGCCACCCTGCCCGCGGACATGGGGCGGCAATCCATCATGGGCCATTCGATGGGCGGGCACGGCGCGATCACCCTCGCCTTGCGTCACCCGGGGCGCTTCCGCTCGGTGTCGGCGTTCGCGCCGATCGCCGCGGCCATGCAGTGCCCGTGGGGCGAGAAGGCGCTGGGCGGCTACCTGGGGCCGGACCGGGCGGCGTGGCGCGGGCACGATGCTTGCGCGCTGCTGGCCGACGGGGCGCGGTTGCCGGGCCTGCTGGTGGACCAGGGCACGGCGGACCCGTTCCTGGCGGCGCAGCTGAAGCCGGAGCTGCTGCAGGCGGCCTGCGCGGCGGCCGACGTGCCCCTGACGCTGCGGATGCAGGAGGGCTACGATCACTCGTATTTCTTCGTCGCGAGCTTCATGGCGGACCACCTGCGCTGGCACAGCCAAGCCTTGGCTGGCTGAGAGCGGCGGCCGCGCTTGAGGGCGCGACGCGGCTGATGCGCGACGTGCGGCTCCCCTCACCCCATTGCACAAGGTTTCCAAAGGACCCCGTCCTTTGGTGGGGTTTGGGGCAAAGCCCCAAGCGTCAGGCCGCCATCAGCGCGTGCCGCCGGCAGTGCTCCAGGTAGGCTCCCTCATGCGTCGCCACGAGGTCCACGATGCTCAGCCACAGCCAGGACGGCGCGTCCAGCGTCTTGGAGCGGTTGCGGCCCAGCTCGGTGGCCCATGCCTTGCGGTCCATGCTGCCCATCTGCCGGGCGTGCGCGCGGCCCACGACGGCCGACAGGTACTCCGCCACCTGCATCGCCTCGTCCCGCGTCAGGTGCTCGATCTCCAGCTTGAGGTCCTGCGGCAGCAGCTCGCGCAAAAAGGCGCCGCGGTCCAGCAGGCGCAGCGGCAGCATCCGGGTGCCGAGCGCGGGCGACAGGTGGCGGGCGCCCTCCACCACGCGCTCGGCGTTGTCGCGCGGCATCTTGGCCGCCGGGTCGCGCGGGGCGGCGGGGGCGATGGCTTCCTTGACGTCCATCAGGCAGTGGCGGACCGCCTTGCCCTTGCCGATCGCCACCAGCACGGCGTAGCGCAGCCGGCCGAGCGAGCTGCACCCCTTGCGCCAGTACGCAGCGTCGATGACGGCGATCTCCGCCCCTTCCTCGCGGGTGCGCAGGGAGGTGACGAGCGCCTGCACGTCGTCGCGGGCGAACAGCTCGCGGATCGCCTGCTCCTCGTCCTTGGCCAGCGGCCAGAACCGCTTGCCGCGCGGGATCGCCGGCTCCACGCCCTCGATGCGCTCATCCGCCAGGTGCTTCCAGGACCGCCCGGCGGCCCGGCGCATGGCGAGCCGAACGGTGGCGGGCACCGGCGCCGAGATGTCCGGGTCGGCATCGGCCAACGCGGTCTCGTAACCCTCCATCATGCGCTCCAGCATGTGCGCCGTGGTGACGCCGGGCAGGTCGGAGCCGCGCGCGGCCATCGCCAGCGACAGGCCGAGGCGCATGAGGTCGTGCGCCGGGTTGCCGATGACGGTCTGGTCCAGGTCGCGGATGTCGATCTCCAGCGAGCCATCCGCCCCGGCGACCGGGCCGAGGTTGCCGACGTGGCAGTCCCCGCAAATCCACACCGACGGGCCTTCCGGCACCGTGACGTGGTCGGACGAGGCGAGCCACTCGTAGAACTTGACCGTGCTGCCGCGGACGTAGGCGTGGGCGGACTCCGCCATCTTCTCGTTGCGCAGCGCGGTCAGCAGCGGCAGCCGGTCGGCGGGGTCAACCAGGGGCGAGGTTTTCTTGGTCATGATGCACAATCATACTGGGGTGGATGGATCGACAGGCCTGGCCCGCTTCCGGCGCCGGCCTGCCAAGTTGCGAGCTGCGCCCGCATGTCGCGCTGGCCGGCAGCCTTGCGCATGGCAAGGCTGCCGGCGGCGAAGTCGAAGCCCTTGAGCGCCGTCTCGTTCGCTTCCGCCCCGTAGGCGAGGTGAAACAGATCCGCGCCGGGCTCCCGGCCGTGCCAGATCCGCCGCAGGTGGTGGAAGGCGCGCGTTGTCTGGCTGGCATAGAGCAGGTCGTTCTGCCGTTGCATCGCCTGCAGCAGCCCATGGGGCAGCGGAGCGGCCAAGGGGAACAAGTCCACCGCGAAGCAAGTCGTCCGGGCGCTGGAGAGGGTTTCCTCCAAAACCAGGTGCACCGGCAGGTTGGCCGACAAGCCGCCATCGACGAGCAGGCGACCGTTGATCTCGATCGGCGGGAAGTTGGGGATGAGGGCGGCGCTCGCCATCAGGTGGTCCAGGCCGATGCGCTCCCGCCGGGTGTCGAACACCACTTCCTGCCCGGAGGCGAGGTCAACCGCCAGCACGCTGACGCGCAGGGCGCCGCCGTTCAGCCGGTCGAGGTCGATCAGCCCGGCCAGGAGCTGCCGCATCGGGGTCAAATCATACAGGCCAGGACGCGGATCGGCCCCGGCGAGGTCGGGCGGTCGCAGGGTGAACAGCGGCGGGTGGCCGAGCGAGCGGGCAGACAAGGCCTGGGCATATTGCAGCGGCTGGCGCAGGAGCGCAGGCAGCAGGGCGGCCGCGCCGTCGAAGGCGGCCACGGCGTCCCAGAACCGCGCCAGGGCCGCGCCGCGCTCGCCAGGGGCGTTGCCGGCGATGATCCCGGCCATGACCGCGCCGATAGACGAGCCGGCCACCCAGCCGGGCTCCACGCCCGCCGCCTCCAGCGCTTGCCAAGCGCCCAGGTGGTAGGCGCCGAGCGCGTTGCCCCCGCTCAGGACGAGAGCGGGGGCCGCCGGGGTCAACCTCGGCGCCGGACGGCGGCCAGGCTGCCCAGGGCAACCAAGCCAAGGGTGAGGGCCAGGGCGGCCGGGTTCTTGTCGTAGAACCACTGCACGCTGGTCGAGAACGACTCGCTGTCGAACGGGCCGTGGGTGCCGAGCGCCTTGGTGGAGGCCTTGAAGGTGTTGGGGTCGCGCATCGCCACGGCATTCTGCCGCGTGGTCTTCTGCGCCGCCAGGCCGAATGCGCCCAACAGTCGGTCCAGCAGGCCGGGGGCCAGCTTGTTGCCGATGCTGGTGCCGAGGCTCATGCCCGTCACCTTCCATTCGCGGCGCTTGGAGGTGGCGGCGAGGTACACCGCCTCGCCGACCAGCTCCGGCTGGAACACCGGCGGCGGCGGGCGCGGCGCCTCCTGCATCACGGAGCCGGCGTGGCTGTAGAACGGCGTGTTGACCGAGGGGGGATGCACCATGGTGACGTGGATGGCGGAGCCCTCGTTGAACAGCTCGGCCCGCAGCGCCTCCGTGAAGCCGCGCAGGCCGAACTTCGCCGTCGAGTAGGCGGTCTGCAACGGCACCCCGCGGTAGGAGATGGCGGACAGAATCTGCACGATGGTTCCCGCGTTGCGGGGGCGCATCAGCGCCAGGGCGGTGCGGGTGCCGTTCACCGTGCCGAGCAGGTTCACGTCCAGCACCCGGCGGAACGCGTCCTCCGGCACGTCGGTGAACTTGCCGTAGAAGCCGATGGCGGCGTTGTTGACCCACGCGTCGATCGGGCCGAGCGCCCTCTCCAGCTCCGCCGCCGCGGCCTTCAGGGCGGCGGAGTCCGACACGTCGGCCAGCACGACATAGGCCCGGCCGCCGGCCGCCTCGACGCGGCGCTCGGCGTCGTCCAGGGCGGCGCGGCCGCGGCCGATCAGGCCGACGTTCCAGCCATGCGCCGCGAACTCCAGCGCCGCGGCGAGGCCGATGCCGGACCCGGCGCCCGTGATGACGACGGTCTTGGCGTGCTTCATGGTGGCTTTCCCCTGGTGGCCCCGGCCCGGGCAGGTCCATGCAAGAAGCGGCTCCTCGCCAAGTTCCCGCAAGCCAGCAAGATCGGGCGGCGCTGCGAGGTCAGGCCCTAGCCAGGGACATGGCGCAGCCGGGCGAGCTGACCCGGCAGATCGCGCATGTCCACGTCGCCCTTGCGCAGCACCTGCTCGGCCGTGCTGAGCCGCTGCCGGTCGCCTTGGCTCAGGTCCCGCGCGCTCAGCACTACCACGGGAATCTCCGCGCCGCCGGGCTGCTCGCGCAAGGCATGCAGGAAGGTGAAGCCGTCCATCACCGGCATGGTCAGGTCCAGCAGGATCACTTGCGGCGACGCCTGCGCCACCCAGGCCAGCGCCTCCTGGCCGTTGCCGGCCTCCGCCACCTGCCAGCCGTTGCGCTCCAGCACGACGCGCAGCCGGGCGCGCGCGTCCGCGTCGTCGTCCACCACCAGCACGCAGCCCTCCGTGGTCCGGAACCGCTCCATCACGTCCTTGAGCTGGGGCCACTCCACCGGCTTGAGCAGGTACTCCGCCGCCCCCAGCGCGCTGGCCAGGCCGGGCTCGTTGACGAAGCTGGCCATCACCACGGGGATCGGGGCCAGCTCCGCGTCCGCCTTGAGCGCGCTCAGCACGGACCAGCCGTCCATCTGCGGCATCATCACGTCCAGCAGGATGGCGCGGGGGCGGATGGCGCGCGCCAGCTCCAGCCCGGTCCGGCCATCGGACGCGGTGCGCACGGCGAAGCCCTCCCGCTCCAGGAAGCGGGTGAGCAGCTCCCGCTGCGCCGCGTCGTCATCGACCACCAGCACCGTCTGCCGACCCGGCGCGGCCACCCCGTCGTCCACCGCCGGCTCGGCTGCCTGCTCGGGCATCGCCACCGGCAGGCGCATGGTGAACGCCGTGCCCTCGCCCAGCCGGCTTTCCACCGACACCTCACCGCCCAGCACCCGGCAGAACGCCCGGGTGAGCGCCAGGCCGAGCCCGGTGCCGCCGAAGTTGCGGGTGGTGCTCTCGTCAGCCTGGGCGAAGCGCTGGAACAGGCGGCCCACCTGCTCCGGCGTCATGCCGATGCCGGTGTCGGCCACGCAGAACTGCATCCAGTCGCCGTCCGGCTGCACGTCGCGGCGGATGGACAGGGTGATGCGGCCGTGGTCGGTGAACTTGGCCGCGTTGCTGATCAGGTTGAACAGGCACTGGCGGATCTTGACAGCGTCCGTGTGCATGGCGCCCAGCGCGTCGCCGAGCTCGAGCTGCAGCGTGTTGTCCTTGCGCTTGACCAGGCTGTCCACCGTGGCGGCGGCCTCCTGCGCCAGCTTCGCCACGTCGAAGTCCTCCGCGTAGCTGGTCATGCGGTTGGCCTCGATCTTGGACAGGTCGAGCACGTCGTTGATCAGGCTGAGCAGGTGGCGGGCGTTGCTCTCGATCTTCTTGAGGTCGCTGACGAGGTGCGGCTCGCCCAGGTCGGCCATCTCCTCCTCCAGCATCTCGCTGTAGCCGATGACGGCCGAGAGCGGCGTGCGCAGCTCGTGGCTCATGTTGGCCAGGAAGGCGCTCTTGGCCCGGTTGGCCGCCTCCGCCGCCTCCTTGGCCGCGGACAGCGCCTCCTCCGCCCGGCGGCGCTCGGTGATGTCGGTGTGGCTGCCGACCCATTCGCGCACGCCCAAATCCTCATCCAGCACCGGCACGCCGTGCACCGCCATGGTGCGCCATTCGCCGTCCGCCCGGCGCAGCCGTTGCTCGATGATGTAGGGATGCTGGGTCTCGACCGCGCGCCCCCAGGCATAGGCGATCGCCGGGCGGTCCTCCGGGTGCACGGCGTCGAGCCAGCCGTTGCCGCTCGCCTGCTGCTGGGTTTGCCCCGTAAAGTGGCACCACTGGGCCAGGTCGCCGTTGAAGCAGCCATCGAGCCCCGTGGTCCAGATGATGGCGGCGCTGTTCTCCGTCAGCGTGCGGAACCGTTCCTCGCTCTGCCGCACCCGGCGCTCGAGGCGGTTGCGGGTGGTCACGTCCGTCACCACCATG
The DNA here is from genome assembly GCA_964235495.1 of uncultured Acetobacteraceae bacterium. GTDB lineage: Bacteria > Pseudomonadota > Alphaproteobacteria > Acetobacterales > Acetobacteraceae > LMUY01. The sequence continues at coordinate 9,363 of CAXSAX010000002.1, forward strand.
CCGGCCCCGCGCCCGGCCCCGGCGGCCAGCGGATAGAAGCTGACCTGGAAGTGCCGGGTCAGCTCCGGCTTGGCCGGGTTCGCGGCGGTGACTTCCGTGTTCGGGATCGCCCGGCCGCCGTCCAGCACTCGCTCCAGCTTGGCGGCGAACAAATCCTTCAGCTCGGGCATCACATCCCAGATGCTGGCGCCGACATCGACGCCGAGCGCGCGGTCCCCCATGGCGGCGAGCGAGCGGTTCATGTGCCTGACCCGCAGCGACCCGTCGAGCAGGCCAAGGCCGACCGGCGCGTTCTCCAGCACGCTGTCCAGCAGGGAGGCGGCGGCCTGGCTTTCCCGCCGGCGGCCGGCGGCGAACAGCGACACCAGCGCGATCGCGCCGGCAAGGGAGAGGCTGGACGCCAGCGTCAGCCAGCGCGCCTCGGTGCGGGTGCGGCGCTCGCGCTTGTCCATCCGGGTGGCGGCGGCTGACTGCAAGACCGCGACCTTGACCCGGGCGGTGTCCATGATCGCCTTGCCGCGGCCGGAGCTGATCGCGGCGACCGCCGCATCCAGCCCCTGCGTGCGCCGGATGCGGACGCCGTTGGCGGCCAAGTCCATCCGGGCCTGGACGATCTCGGGCAGGCCGTCGAGCGGCAGCCCCAGCTTGACGAGCGCGTCCAGCTGGCCCGGCAGCTGCAACCGGGCTGCGTCGTAGGGTTCTAGGTACTGGTCCTGGCCGGTCAGCAGAAAGCCGCGCTGCCCGGTCTCCAGATCCTTCAGGGCGGACAGCATCTGCCCCGACTCGATGATCAGGCTGGTGTCCCGCCTGATGCCGGCGGCCAGCCGCGACTCGATTGCCTGGTCGGCCGCGAAGGTTGCGACGCACAGGGCGACGAGGGCCGCCGCCAGGCCCAGCTCGCGCCCGTTGAGCAAGGCGCGCCAGCCGCGGGCGCGGGACAGGAACTTGGCGATCGGGGAAGAAGCGGGCATGGCGGGCATCATGCCTGGGAATCGCCGCCCGGGCCATCGCCGCAACGCGCACCCGCCAGGTGGCCAGGATGGCTGCGACGTGGCGCCGGAGGTTTGTAAGATGGCACCGACATAAAAATGTTATTTAAGCACTGCCGCTATTTTTTGCAGTTCAGACGCTTGTGTGCATGCTCGCTGTGCACTCATAGTCCAGGGATGGCACGGCCATCGCCCTGCGCAGCATCGCCACTAGAGAAGGCATAATCCGGAGGCCGTCTTGGCCCGATTCAAGGTTTACGAAAACGACCTCGATGCGCCCGCGCCTCCCCGCCTGGTGGCGCGGAGGCCTGTGCAACAGGCGGCGTCGCAACTCACGGCGGCGCGAGGGGTCCTGCTGGGCGTGGCGGTGGGGGCGGCCGCCTGGGGCTTCGCGGCCCTGCTCTACTTGAGCTTCTAGCGGCCAGGCAGCCCGCCGGCTTGGCCCGGCGGCGATGACGGTCAGGGCGGCTGCGCGCCGATCTCCCCGGCCAGCGTATGCAGGATGGCGGCGTCCTTTGCAGCGTCGAATTTGCGAGCGAAGTAGGCCGGGCTGGCGTGAATCCAGTCCAGGTCGTCCATCGTCAGCACCGTCGGGTGCGGCGCCGGCTCCACCAGGCGGATCGCGCGGCCGTAATGCGTGGCCTGGCGGTCGCGGAACGGGCCGTTCAGCAATAGGGTCTGCGCCACCAATTCGTCGCTGAGCGGGCTCCAGCGCAGGTAGCGGTCCATGTCCCGCCGCAGCGGGGCGGTGCGCTGCCATTCGCAGAAGGCGCGCGGCAGCACCACCCATTGCGAGCCCTTGTGGTTCAGCTCGAACGTCTTGGGCGGCTGGCGGCTGCCCGGCAGGGGGATGATCTTGACCGGGGTTTCGATCACGCGGGGGCGGCGGCGGTGCCAGTCGGCGGCCGGCAGGTCGGCGAACGCCTTGGTCTCGACGTACACGTCGTCCGGGCGGGCGCGCAGGGCGGCGCGGAACTCGGCGAGCGGCCGGGTCGGGTAGCACTCGCCGCTCAGGTTGACGAAGTGGCTCCAGTCCGCGCCGGCGTCCAGCAGGCGGCCGATGGCGTCCAGGCTGATGCGCCCGAGGCTCCAGCCGCCCCAGTTGGTCGGGCGCGGGCGCATTAGCTGGATGTTGCGGCGGCCGGCGATCAGCTTGCGCACCGCGCTCCAGGTGCCGCCGCGCCCCTTGAAGTTGAACAGGCTCTTGAGGTCCACGTGGACCAGATAGAGGTCGTCCGGGTCGTAGATCGCGCTGAGCAGCCACTCGAACTGCTCGGGCTTCTGGTGCAGCATGATGAACCAGGCGATGGCGCCGGGCTTCATGACGGCGGTCTCACGCCCTGCACCAGCCTGGCCTTGAAGCTGCCGCCGCCGGTGCGGCGGATGTCGTAGTCGGTGGTCTTGCCGGGTCCGGCCAGGTGGACGGCGCCGATGGCGCGGTACGGCGGGTACGGCTCGCACAGCGCGCCCTCTGCGTCGTTCCACATCGGCTGGCCGCGGCTGCAGATCCAGTTATAGCGGGTCGGCAGCAGGGTCGCCTTGGTTTTCGGGCGCCGCAGCACGCTGCCGTACACCACCTGGTTCAGCGAGAACTGGTCGTGCGGGGTGAACTTGCCCGAGCGCTGCCAGGCGGCCTGGTAGGCGTGCATCCACAGCTCCCACTGGGGGCTGTCGGCCCGCATGGCGAACAGCCCGGCGTTGAGGTGGGCGCGGGACAGCAGCCAGGCCGCGTTGACCGCGCCGTAGCCGAGCAGCATGTGCTTGGCGAACCAGGCGTACAGCCAGCCCTGGAAGGCGTAGGCGCGCTCCCGCTCATGGGCGATGGCCAGCCCCGTGTCCAGCGCGCCCTGGCAGAACCCGTCGATCACCCACCAGCCCTGCAACCAGACGTCCGAATCAATCCAGAGATAGATGTCGCGGCCGGGGAAGTAGTCGCGCAGGAACGGGCGCGCGATGACGGCGAGGTCGTACGGCCGCAGCTTGCTCATGTCGACGCCGAAATGCGGGGTCGGCACCGCCAGGATCACGCCGTGGTCCGCGAGCCAGGCGCGGTCTTCCGCCGTCTGGCCCACGTCCAGGCAGGCGATTTCGACCTGGGCGCGCTGGGGGAACGCCTCCAGCGAGCGGATCAAGCCCTGCAGCACCGGCATCACCTTGGTGTCCCCGGCGGTGATGAGGATCACCCTGGGCGCCGCAGGGTCCACGCTGGCCACCGGGTCAGGCCCTTGAGAGCCGCGGGCGGGCGAAGCGGGCAGCGCGGCCCACGACCCGGCGGGCCAGCAGCGGCCAGGTGCCGGGGTGCGCCGCGATGATGGCCAGCGCGCGGCCGCGGCTGCCGGTGTCGGCCAGGATGCGCTGGGCGTCCATGTAGTGAATCATCACCTGGTAGTCCCGCTCCCGCCGATGCAGCAGCCGGGTGAACTCCGGGCGCGCCGCCAGCTTGCGCTGGAAGTGCTGGTTGATCGCCAGCGCGTTGCGGTAGTCGTAACGCCACGCGCCGCTGCCGGTCTGCGTCCAGCGCCGGGTGGTGGGGCTGAACGGCAAGGTCCAGGCATAGAGCGCGGCATGCACCAGCCAGGCGCGGGCGCCGCCGGCGAACGCCTCCATGAGGAAGTAGTAGTCCTCGGACAGCTTGGCCTCCGGATGGTAGGTAAGGCCGGAGCGGCGCAGGAAGTCCGCCCGCACCACCGGCTTGAGGATGCCGAAGTCGAACTTGGCGGCCGAGTTCGAGTTGGCGATGAAGTCGGCCAGCCCGACCTCGCGCCCGGGTCCGGCGGCCTGGAACGCCTCGTGCAGCACGCGCCCCGTGGCGTCGTCGATGTGCACTTGGTTGTCCGCCACCAGGTCCACCCCCTGCGCCTCGCCGGCCGCGACGAGGGTCGCCAGGCGGTCGGGCAGGTAGCGGTCATCGGCGTCGAGCACGGCGACCCAGGCGCCGTGGGCGAGGGCCATGGCGTGATTCATGGCGCGTGCCTTGCCGCCGTTCTTCGGCAGCGCCACGACCTGGACGCGCGGGTCCGCCCCGGCCAGGCGCCGGGCCAGCGCCAGGCTGTCATCCGTCGAGCCGTCATCGACCACGAGCAGCTCAAAGTCGGCGAGGCTCTGGTCGAGCACGGATTGCATGGCCCGGGCGAGCGTTGCCGCGCTGTTGAATACCGGGATGACCACCGTAACGACGGGTGGCGCCATCATTGGCGGCCCGCGCCGCGAGGACGGCGGCAGAGATCAAGGCAACGAATCCAAAAGGGCATGACGAACTCTTCCAGCGTGTCCTGGCTATCAGCTTCCTCCCTCCCTGTGAACCGCGCTCGTCGAAGGGGGGCCGCGCCGCCATACTCGCCGAGAGCGGAAACCAAATCGTTACGAACTGACGGTACTGTTGCGGGCAGCGATCAACTAATTTTGTCATCTCCGGCCCATCTCTGGTTTCTGGGCCGCCGCAATTTGGGGTAGAGCGTGCCCCGATGGGCAACTTGCTGAAGATGACGCGTCATGCTGCAGGGAGCCGCACCAGCGCGGCTCCTGCGAAAGGACCCGTGTTGGACAGGGAAGAAGCCATCTTGCGCCGCCAGGCGCTGCCCGCCGGCGAGCAGGAGATGCGCGCCAGCCTCGCCGTGTTCCTGGCGCAGGTCGAGGGATCCGCCACCGTCACCGCCGACCATGTCGCCGCCGCGGCGGACATCGCCGACGGCAACGCGCTCGCGGCGGTGCCGGACTTCACGGCGGAGGGCAGCGCCGAGGCCCTGGACCGGCCCGGGGGCCCGGCTGCAGCGACGCCCCGGCCAGCCGGCACGACCCGGCGGTGGAGGCCTGCCGTCCTGGCTGCGTGCGTCCTGGCGGCCTGCGTCCTGGCGGGCGGGCTGGCGGCGCTGCGGCCGGGGATGTTCGGCAGGGTGGCCGGGACGGGACGCGAGACGGGCATGCCCTCCCCGGTCGTGGCGCCCCCGAAGGCTGAGCCGGCGCCGCGCCTGCCAGACACGGGCTTCGCCATGCAAACCCCCGCGGCGGCGCCGACGCCCTCGCCGCGCACGCCGCCCGTTTCCACGCGCCGCGCCGCGCTGCTGGCGGCGGTGCCGGCGCACGTTACCGTCTCTTACCAGCGCGGCAGCGAGTCCGCGCAGCAGCGCGCCGTGCAGTTGGTCCGTGCCCTGCGCGCCCAGGGCCTCAATACTGCCGACCCCGAGCCGGCGGCGGACGTGCCGCGGCCGCGCATCGGCTACTTCTTCGCCGAGGACGGCGGCTCGGCCCGCACGGTGGCGCGCACCCTCGCCGGAATCGACCCCGCCTGGAGCGAGGCGAGGATGTCGCAGATGCCGGCGTCCAGCAAGGCGATGCCGCCGCCCGGCAGCATCGCCCTGGCGGTTCCCGCCGACAGGCCTGATCCGGGGCGGCATGCCTGAACTGCTTCGGATCGCAGTCCCGTTGGCACTGGCGCTTGGCCTGGCCGGCGCCGCCCGCGCCGCCGCGCCGCCGCCCGGGCCGGCCTGGGATGGCGGGCTGTGCGAGGCCGCGATCGCACGCACCGAGAAATCCGCCCACACGCCGCCGCAGCTGCTGACCGCGATCGGCATCGTCGAAAGCGGGCGTGCCGAGCCGCGCACCGCCCGGGTCACGCCCTGGCCGTGGAGCATCAACGTGGGCGGCCAGGGCCGGATGTTCGAGACCAGGGCAGACGCCGTCGCCGCGGTCCAAGCCTTGCAAGCCGCGGGCACGCAGTCGATTGATGTGGGCTGCATGCAGGTCAACTTGATGTACCACCCCGACGCCTTCACCTCCGTCGACCAGGCGTTCGAACCCGCCGCCAACGTGGTGTACGCGGCGGGCTTCCTCGGCCGCCTGTTCGTCCAGACCGGGGACTGGCGCCGCGCGGCGGCCGCCTACCATTCGCAGACGCCGGGTTTGAGCGAGGACTACGCCCGGCGCGTCATCGCATCCTGGCCGCTCGCCGCCCATTACGGCTACTTCCCGACCGACGACGCCCTGCCGCCGCCGGTGCAGGCCGCAGCCGATCCGCTGGCCCGCTTCGCCCCCACGGCCACGCCGGAGTTCCGGCAACGCCTGGCGCAGGCCGCCAAGGACCGCGCGCGCCTGGTGGCGCTCGGCGTGCTGCCCGCCCCGCCCGCGCAGCCGGCCACGCACCCGGCTGCCCTGCGGCTCGCGTCGTTGCGGCTGGGCCGGCATGGATAGCCTGTCCCCCGACGCGGCGATGCCGGGGACCGTTCCTGCCGACATGCTCAAGCGCCGTTCGGTGCACGGGGTGGCCGCCACGCTGTTCGGGCAGGTCCTGCGCTTCGTGCTGCAATTCGGCGCGCAGCTGGCGCTGGCTCGGCTGCTGCCGCCGGCGGAGTTCGGGCTGATCGCGATGATCGGGCCGCTGCTGAACTTCGTCTGGATCTTCAACGAGCTTGGCCTGTCGCAGGCGACGGTGCAGCGCGCCACCATCAGCCAGCAGCAGCTGTCCAACCTGTTCTGGGTCAACGCCGCCGTCAGCACGGCGCTGGCCGGGCTGACCTGCCTGGCCGCGCCGCTGATCGCCTGGTTCTACGGCGAGCCCCGCTTGTTCGCCATCACGCTCTGGCTCTCGACCCTGCTGGTGGTGGGCGGCCTCGGCGCGCAGCAGATCGCCCTGCTCAACCGCTACATGCGCTTTATCCCGCTCGCCACCATCGACGTCACCTGCACCGCGCTGTCCGCAGCGGTCGGCGTCGCGGCCGCCTGGGACGGGTTCGGTTACTGGTCGCTGGTGCTGATGCAGGCGACGAACGGGCTGACGATCCTGGCCATGGCCTGGAGCTGGTCGCGCTGGTGGCCTTCCCTGCCCCGCCGCCACGTCGGCACCATGTCGCTGCTGCGCTTCGGCGGCCACATGACCGGGTTCAACCTGATCGGCTTCGTCGGCGCCAACCTGGACATGGTGCTGATCGGCAAGTTCGGCGACCGCGTGGCGCTCGGCCTGTATGACCGCGCCTACAAGCTGATCGCCTCGCCCATGGGCGCGATCAGCTTGCCGGTCTCCCGCGTGGCCGACAGCTTGCTGGCCCGGTTGCAGACGGCGCCCGACCGCTATCGCCGGGCCTTCTTGCTCATGCTGCAGGCCTTGCTGCTGATCACCGTGCCCCTGGTCGCGTTCATTGCCGCCCAGTCCGCGACGCTGGTGCCGTTCCTGCTCGGGCCGGCCTGGACCGCCGCGGCGCCGATTGCCGCCGCGATCGCCGTGGCCACCGGGTTCGCCCCGCTCAGCCTATCCGCTTCCTGGCTGTTCGTGACCCAGGGCCGCACCGCGGAACAGCTGCGCTTCGCCACCGTCCGCACGGCGCTGATCGTGACGGCTGTATTGGTCGGGCTGCCATGGGGGGCGCTGGGCGTTGCCCGCGCGTACGCGGCGTTTGGCCTGGTCATGCACGGCCTGCCGCTCTGGGCCGCCACCCGGCGCGGCCCGGTCCAGCACGGCGATGTCGTCCAAGCTGTCTCGCCGTTCGCGGCGGGGGCCGTCGCCGCCTGGCTGGCTGCTTCGGCGGTCGGGGCGGGATTGGCCGGCGCGCTGCCTGCTGCCCCGCTTCTGGCCGCCTGCGCCGCCTCGGCCTACCTGGCCTGCGCGGCGGCAGTCGCGTGCTTCCCGGCCGGCTTGCGCCTGCTGCGGGAACTGTGGGGCCTGGGCTTCGCACCCCGGGCCATCGCCGCCCGCCTCGGCACCTGAGGCGGGCGGTTCAGAACCGCCGCTGGAACACCTTGATCACGTCGCCGGGCGCGATGAAGGAGCTGGGCACGATTTTGCCTTCCACCGCCTTGTGGTTGTCGCTGGTGCGCACCACGCCGGCATAGTCCTGCACGCCGCGGAAGGTGAAGCCGCCGGCCACGGCCACGGTGGTCAGCATCGTCATGCCGGGCTGGTAGGGGTATTGGCCGGGCCGGGCCACCTCGCCCAGCACGAAGATCGGCCGGTAGGCCAGCACCTCGACGCTCACGGACGGGTCGCTCAGCACCTTGCGGGAGCGCAGCTCGCCGGCGATGCGTTGGTCGAGCTGCTGGGTCGTGAGGCCGGTCGCGGTCACGCTGCCGAGCAGGGGGAGCGCGATCTGGCCCTGCTCATCGACGCGGAACTCGCCGGTGAGCTGGTCCTCGCCGAAGGTGATGATGCGCACCTGGTCGCCGCTGCCGAGATGGTAGCGCGGCGCGTCGTACTGGGCCAGCAGCGGCAGGTTGGCGCCAGGAGCGCAGGCGGCCAGCCAGAGGCAGCAGGCCAGAGGCGCCGCCAGGCGCGGTATCGTATGGTGCGAAAGGCGTGTCACGGGCGAACCCTTTTCTTTTTGGTGCATCGATGTCAGCGCACGGCCGGGGCAGAGGCAGCGTCGCCGGCGTGACCCGGTGCGTGGAGGATAGCATCCCTTATCACGCCTTCGACATGTTCGTCATCGCGTGCCGACACGGCTTGCTCCGCCATGGCAAGCTGGCGCGGCGCCTGGCCGACGGCGGCGCGTCCCCGCGGCGGGCCAGCTCCATCCGCAATCAACGCCGCCAGGCCCGCCCGGTCCAGGATACGGATGCGGCCGCGGCTGGCACGGATCAGCCCGTCATCTTGGAGGGCTGCCGTGGCGAGGGTCACTCCGGAACGGCGCACGCCGAGCAGGGCCGACAACGCCTCGTGCGTGACGGGCAGATCGTCCCCTTCCACACGCTCGTGCGCCATCAGCAGCCAGTGCGCGCAGCGTTCGCACAGCGTGCGGCTGGCGTTCCAGGCGGCCGTCTGCATAATTTGACTGGTCAGCGACTGGACGAACCGCAGGGCGGCGTCGCGCACGGCCGGGCTGTCGTCCATGCTGCGGCGCATCTGCGCCACGGACATCCGCAACCCGCTGCCCGGCACCTGCATGACGGCCCCGGCATAGGGCGGGGAAACGGCGTCGAGCAGCGCCAGCCCGCCAACCATGCCCTCGCGCCCGATCATCGCGACCTGCACGGCGGCCCTGTCGCTGGCGGCCTGCGCCATCAGGGCCGCGATGCCATCCTCGATGAAAACGACGTGCTCGGCGGGCCGGCCGGGCTCGATCAGCGCCTGCCCACGGACCAGCCGCACGGGAACCAGATGGCGGCGCAAGGGGTCCAGGTCCGCCATCAGCAACCCGGCGAGCAACCGGTTGGCGATGGCGGGGGCGAACACCGTCCTCATGAAGATCGTCTCACCATCTGAAGGGCACGGCGCAGTCACTCCCACGTCAGGGGGTCAGCATCATTGCAGCAGGTCGCGATGCAGGATCGCCAGCAGGCCAGCCTGCCTTTCGGTCTCATCCGTCAACGGCGGCAGCAGCCCGGCGACGGCGGTTTCAGGAGCCAGCGCCACGACGTACGCGGAGGTCTCAGCGGCAATAGACCGACCGGACCACCACTTAAGGTCTAGTGCGGGAAGGTAGAGCACTTGTGTTCCCGCAGCGTTAAGACCCGGCGGTGGCGCGTTCACCGGCTCCCAGGCAACCACCAGCAGCTTGTCGTCCGGCCGGATGCCGAGCGCTTGCAGGCAAGGCGCGCCGAGGATGCGCCAGGTCACCGGCTCGTGCTGGGTCGGCAGCATCGGGATGTGCAGGCGCAGGTGGAGCACCCGTTCGCGGCCGCGCACGAACAACTCGCCGATCTCGCGGCAGGCGGTCGGCAGCAGGCTCGGGTCACCCGCTTGCGGAACGGGGGCGAAGCCATGCCCGCGCAAAGTGAGGTCGATCATGCGGTCCGGCGTCCAGTAAGTGGACACGACCACGCCTGGACCACTCGCCGGGGAGGCCGTGCTGGCGGCGGCCTCGCTCTCCAGCGCAGCGGCGATGGCCCCTTCCCCGTCCTGCAGGGTGCGGTTCCACCACATGCCGAGGACGGGCGACCAGAAGCGCCCGACGAAGGGCCGCGTCATGTCGTGGTCGGTCGAGAGGAAATGCAGCGCGTGCGGCGGGATCAGCACCGGCGGGACGAAGCACAGCAGCAGGGCGGCTGCAAACGCCGCCATGCCCAGCCGACGCCGCCGCGGGCGCGCCTGCAACAGGGCGCGCGCACCCTCGACCATCAGGACGCCAAGGAACGGGGAGAGCGGCAGCAGATAGCGCACCTCCGTCAACATACGGCCGTATGCCATGCCGTAGAGCAGCGGCACGGCAAGGCAAAGCACGATCTCGCGCCATTGGCGCTGCCTCACCACGGCCCACGCGCCCGCGGCCAGGACGATGCTCCCCGGCAGCGAGATGCCTTTGATGAATGGGTAGGCGACCCGGCGAAGGGGGTCGGTGCGGGCCCACGCCACCGTGGCGCGCCGGGTCAGCCCTATGACGTCGAGGATGTCGAAGCCCAGCGACGCGTAAACCAGGACGGGAACCGCAAGGGCGACCGGGATCGCGACCGCGGCGTGACGGAGGCGCTGCGGCCAGTTCGGGTGCCCGAACCACAGCAGGGCGACAAAGGCGGGGGCGAGCAGCACCGCGTCGGTTCGGCAGGCGACGGCCAGGCCCCACAGCACCGCTGCCGCCGCGGTGGCGGCCAGCGGCGGCCGGCTCCAGACCAGGGCAAGCGACACGCTGGACAAGGCGGCTGACAGGACGTTGTCGTTAAAGAACCAGGCGGACTCAAACAGTCCGGGAAACAGCAACGCCGGGATCAGGGCCAGCACCGGACGCACACGATAACGCTGCACCAGGATCGTCGCGTTCGCTGCCAGCAGCACGGCCAGCATGGCGAACATGATCAGGCGGAACGCGGCGGCGCCGGAGAGGCCGAGCCAGATCAGGCCTGCCAGCACCGCGGACACGCCCAACCTTGTTGAGAAAAAGAAGTCGTTGCCGAGCCGGTAAAGCGGGTCAACCCCGCCATGCCGGCCTTGGAGGAGCGCTTGCGCGTCCATGACGGAGGTTGCTTGGAAGCCCTCGTTGTAGGCGCCGTTCAGGGCAGGCAGCATGAACCATGCCGTGGTCGCCAGCACGGCGGCGCCCAACAGGATGCCGAGCACGCCCGCTCGCCCTGCGACGTTGCTCCGGGTGGATAGTGTGGCCATGCCGTTCCGGTTCGGTGGGGTACCTAGCACGCGCGGCCAATTGATTGGGAGCCTGACCGTTGCTTACACATCACACCCGTTAAGGCGTCGCAAGCGCTAACTTCAGCTACCAGATAAAAAATATTAAATTGTCTCAAAAATATTCTATTTTGCACCAAAAATCGTGTTTCGGCGTAGCTTTCGTCGCAAGCTGCTCACAATTTGACGATCCAGAGCGCTGGGTGTTGCGTATGGGCTGTGCAAATCGCTAGCAAGACGGACTGACCCAGGCTATGGTGCGGTGCGGCATGACGATACGCCGCCGACACCGTTAAGAAAAAATTCTCTATAATCGGGTGAAACGTCTGTCGTCTTGGTCCGAGGCTAATAACGACATGCGGGAATCATGATGTCCGTCGTCACGCCGATCAAGCCAAGGTATGGTCGAGACCTCGACAACTCTGCACTAGCGACGCTTCGCGACGGCATGGGCATGTCAACGGCGCTCGCCTGGTCTTCGGCCCGTTCCGTCCGGTCGCCACGGCTGACTTGCGCCATGGCGTTGATCCTGACCGACATGGGCGCTTTCCTGTTGTCCGCTTACCTCGCTGCGCTCGCCGCGACGGCGGTGACAGGTGAGCCCAGCGCTTGGCTGCAGCATGCGCCCGGAGGTGACGGAGGGCAGCAGGCCCTCGCGCTGACGCTCGGGGTGCCCTTGCTGGGCGTGCTGCTCGCCTTTGCCCGTGGTGGTCAATACTGGCGCAGGGTGCCGTTCTGGAGCGCGTTGCGCGACATGCTGATGGCAAGCCTGCTGGCCCTGCTTTGCGGGGGCTTCCTACAATATTCGATGCAGCGTCACGACTCCCGCCTGTTGCTTGGGCTGGCCTGGGCGCTGTTCCCGCTCACCACCGTGGCGTCCAGGACCGTTGTTCGTAGCTTGCTGGACCGTGCGGGCCTGTGGCAGTTGCGCGTCGTGGTCGTGGGCCAGGCTGACACGGCCAAGCAGGCGGAGCAGGCGCTGCTGTCCGAGCCGCGGCTCGGCTACCATGTCGCCGGGGTCGTGCACCCGGACGAGTTCAGCTCGCGGGGCGGTTCCGCCTACGAGGCCGGGCAGTGGCGCCACGTGCTGCGCCGCCATGCGGCTGACCTGCTCGTGCTGAGCCTCGACACCTGCGACCCGGCTGCACGGGCGCTGACCGAATCCTTGGTGCGGGAGCGCGTGCCGTTCGCGGCGATGCCGCGCCTAGATGGCTTGCCTGTGTTGGGTTTCGAACAGACCTCCTTCTTCAGCCACGATACGATTATGTTCACGTATCGCAACAACCTCGCTCGCCCGGTCTCGCGGGCTGCCAAGCTGGCGTTCGATCTCTGCGCAGCATCCTTTCTTCTGCTGGCTGCCGCCCCGGTCCTGGCCTTCATCGCCATCGCGGTGAAGCTCGACGGCGGCCCGGCCTTGTTTGCGCACAAGCGCGTCGGCGCTGGCGGGAAGGAGTTCCCCTGCCTCAAGTTCCGCTCGATGGTGACGAACTCTGATGCCGTGTTGCACAGCCTGCTCGAGAGCGATCCCGCGGCTGCCGCCGAGTGGGCGGAAACCCGCAAGCTGCGACGGGACCCGCGGGTGACGTGGATCGGCAAGCTGCTCCGCACGACAAGCCTGGACGAGCTGCCGCAGCTGTTCAACGTGCTGCGGCTTGAGATGAGCCTGGTCGGCCCCCGCCCCATCGTGCGCTCGGAAGTGGCTCGCTACGCCGAGGACATCGTGTTCTATTGCGAGGCGCGCCCTGGGCTTACCGGGTTGTGGCAGGTAAGCGGGCGGTCTGATACCAGCTACGCGCACCGGGTGCAGCTCGATACTTGGTATGTGAAGAATTGGACGCTTTGGCACGACCTGGCGATCCTCGCCAAGACGGTGCCTGCGGTCCTGAAACGTCAGGGGGCTGCTTGATGGTCTGGTTCCGCCGCTCGCTGCCGCCGCCGCCGATCGTGATCCACGCTCCGCCTGCCACGCCCCGTCGGGCAAAGGTGGTGTTGCCTGGCGAAGCGTTCACGCCGACTCAGCCAAAGACCGGGCGGCACCGCCTGATCGGCCGCGAGCGGGAACTGGAGCGCATCCTGCAAACCCTGCAGGAGGACCGCGCGCATGTCGTGCTGTACTCCGAGCGCGGCCGCGGCAAAACATCGCTCGCGAACCGGGTGGTGGAGGCGCTGCGCCGCTCGGGCACGATTGTTGCCCGCCACACCTGCGAAGCCGGGACGACGTTTGACGACCTGATGCGTGGGCTGATGCGCGACCTGCCGCAATCGCTGCTGGCGGCGCGGGCGACACCGGGGTTGCCGTCGGAGCGCGGCGACGATGGCTGCGCCCCGGCATTGCCCCCAGGCCCGCTGCGCCCCCTGGATATCGTGACGTTACCGCAACGGCTGGATTGCCGTTTCCTTGTCTGCGTGGTGGATGAGTTCGACCGCGTGGAAGATCCCGGCACACGCACTCGCCTGGCGGATTTGATCAAGCAGCTGTCGGACCGGGCCGTGCCGTTGCTGTTCCTGATCGTCGGCGTATCTGACAACCTCGATCAAATTCTTGGTCAGCATCCTTCGATCCAGCGCGCGGTGCTTGGCGTGCACCTGCCGCTGTTCAGCGACCGTGACGTGGCCATGCTGATCGCGCGCGGCGAGACGGATGCCGGCATCGCATTCCCGGCATCCGTAGTGGCGCGGATCACCGTGCTGGCGCGTGGGATGCCTTACATGGCGCAGCTGCTCGGCCTGCGGCTGGCACAGGCGGCAAAGGCGCGCGGCGACGCGACCGTGCTCGAAGCCGATTTCGAGGAAGCGGTCAACCGACTGGTCGAGGACGCCGGGCCGCGGGTCGTTGCGCTCTACGCCGCCCTCACCTCATACGGACGCGACCCCGAGATGGTCCTGGCCTTGCGCCGCATGGCCAGCGCGCCGCAGGACCCTTGGGGCCGTTTGGCGGTGGTGCAGACGGACGATGGCGGCGCCACCATCGGCGGCCGGCAGCTCTCCGCACCCTGTTGGGAGCAGCTGAAAGCGGCCAACCTGTTGCAGCCGGCCATGCACGGATCCGACCTGTTCGTGTTCGCCGAGCGTGGGCTGATGCATCATGCGCTGCTGCTCGCGGCGCGGGACGCCGTCGGGTCCGAGGCTTCGCCGAGCATGCTGACGAACCCACCGGCAGAGCCGCGGCTGGCGGCCGCGCGACCGCGCCTGGCCTCACTCTCGCGCAGCTGAGCTGCACCAACCGGAGACGCGCCATGGACACCTATGTGTCTTCCCAGACCGGCGGCATGAGCGGGCTCGCGCAATCGGACACGACGCTGCTGATCGGCCAGCTCACCCAGGTGCTGCGCCGATTCCTTTGGCTGATCGTTTTGTGCGCCGCGGTGGCTGCGGCGGGCGCGTTCATCTACTCGCATAGCCTGCCCAAGACCTACACCGCCAGTGCCCTGATGGCGGTGGAAGGTGACCATTTCGCGATCCCCGAACTGAGCGGCGCGTTGCGGGATGACAATTCGCCCGACCCGATGCCCATGATCCACACCGAGGTGCAGGCGCTCTCCTCACGCGCCCTCATTTCGCAGGTGGCTGCCCAGATGCACCTGGATGCCAACCCCGAGTTCAATCCCGCCCTCCGCCCGATCACGCTGCAGCAACGCCTGAAGGACATGGTCGGCGGCTTGCTGTCGCCAATCCTGCCGCAGGCGCCCGCCTTGCCAGCGGATGCTTCGTCGTCGCCGGGTGCTGTCTTGCCACCGTCGGATGAGCCGGTGGTCGGCAGCGTGGCGCACGCCCTGTCGATCTTCCAGGACAACCGCAGCCTGGTCATCGCGATCAGCTTCACGTCCCAGGACCCGCAGCTCGCGGCCCGGTTCGTGAACACCCTGCTCGAGACCTACGTGGTGTCGCGCGCGCGGCACCGTGGCGATGCGAACGCCGAGGCAAGCGCCGTGATCGCCCAACGCGTGGTGCAAGCGCGCGCCGACCTGGACGCGGTCGAGAAGCAGATCAATGATTTGCGCAGCAAGGGTGACGTGGTGGGCGTGCGCGCCGGCAGCATCGGGCAGCAGCAGGTTGAGGAGCTGACCTCGGCGGCAGCGCGGGCCACGCTGGAGCGGTCGCAGCTCGAGGTCAGCTACGAGCGTGCGGCGGCGGCGGCCAAGCAGGGTTCGTCCGATGCGTTGGCCTCCGTGCTGCAATCCCCGACCATTTCGCAGCTGCGCAACCAGGTGGCGCAGTCGTCGCAGCACCTGG
This sequence comes from uncultured Acetobacteraceae bacterium, assembly GCA_964235495.1. Lineage (GTDB taxonomy): Bacteria > Pseudomonadota > Alphaproteobacteria > Acetobacterales > Acetobacteraceae > LMUY01. The sequence goes on from CAXSAX010000002.1 coordinate 24,624, forward strand.
CTGAGCTGTCATCGCATTATGGTCCGAACTATCCGGGCATGCGTGCGGCCGCGGCCCAGTTGGCATCGGCCCAAGGGCAGCTCGGCAGCGAAACCAGCCGCATCGTGGCCTCGCTCGGCGCCCAGCTGCGCGTGGCGCGCGACCAGGAAGCAGACGTGAAGCAGCAGTTGGATGCCGCTCGCCACGGCGCTGTCACTGCCGAGAATGCCCGTGCCGGGCTGGAGCAGTTGCAGCAGGAAGCAGGGACCCGGCGTGGCCTGTATCAAACCTTGCTGGAGCGTTCCCAGCAGACGGTGGCGCAGCCGATCAGCAGCCAAACGCCGGATGTTCGCGTTCTCAGCCCGGCCGTGCCGCCCGCCTCTCCTTCAGGGCCGAACATGCGGCTGGCAGCCTTGATGGGCGGCTCGGGCGGTGGGCTGCTCGGCTGCCTGATCGCCCTCACGCAACTCAAGACCACGCGGCGGGTCGAGAATGCGGAGGACCTCACCCAGGCGACCGGCCTCATCGTCGCCGCCACCTTGCCGCGCCAACTCGTGCGCAATGGGCAAGGCTTGCTCGCATCCGGACCGCCCTCGGAGGCCGGCGAGGCCGATGCGCAGGCGATGCGCGCGCTGCATGCCCGTCTGCGGTTCACCGGGCGCAGCGGGGTGCCTCGCTGCATCCTGTTCCTGCCGGAAGCGTCCACGTCAGCGTCCGCCTCCATCTGCGGGCCGTTGGCAGCGTGCTTCGCCCGCGCCGTGGCCGGCGCTGGCGAGCGGGTGCTGTTGATCGAAGCCGACCTGCATACGTCGCCGCTCACCCCCATCCTGGGAGCCAGGACACCGCGCAGCGTGGGGCAAACCGGCCTGCTCGCGGTGCTTGCGGGAACGGATTGGCGTGATGCGGTCTCGCCTGATGTGCATCCGGGGCTGGACCTGCTGCTCGCGTCAGGGCGCGCAAGCGCGCATGAGGCGCTGAACGGCGCGCATTTCCAGAACCTGTTGGTCGAGACTCGCGAGGAGTACGACCTGATCGTGGTCAACGCCCCTTCGGCTGCAACGGCCGATGCCGTGCTGCTGGTGCAGCGCGCCGACTCAGCGGTTCTGGTCATTGATGGCCGGATCGAACGGGCGGTCGCGCACGATGCCGCCGCACGGCTTACCGCCGCCACCCGCACGCCGCTCGCAGCCGTGCTGGTGCAGCGGACGTGAGCTTGGGCGCCTGGAGCGGTGGGGTGCTGGCGGTCGCCGGGAGCAGTCTGGTGCTGCTTGCGCTCCATCCTTTCACGACTTACCCGCTCAGCCTGGGTGTGCTCGCCAAGCGGCGTGCGCAGCCTGTTCGGCCAGAGGTTCAGCACTCGGGCAAGGTTGCCTTGTGCGTCTGCGCCTACAACGAAGAGCGAGTGATCGGCGCCAAGATAGACAACATGCTGGCTATGCGCGCCGCAGTGCCGGAACTTGAAATCCTGGTTTACGTCGATGGCGCGTCGGATCGCACCATCGAAATCCTGCAAGGCTACCGGGATCAGCTTCGACTTGTGGCCTCACAGGCTCGCCATGGCAAGACGCATGGCATGAACACGCTGATCAGCCAGACCAGCGCCGACCTGCTGGTGTTCAGCGATGCCAACGTGATGTTCGCGGCCGACGCGGTTCCCCGCCTGCTCGCGCCCTTCGCTGACCCGGCGGTGGGGGCCGTGTGCGGCCATTTGCTCTACACCGGACCGGACGGCAACGCGACCGCAGAAACTGGATCGCTCTACTGGCGACTGGAAGAGCGCATCAAGGCGCTGGAAAGCGCCACCGGGTCAGTCATGGGGGCGGACGGTTCGATTTTTGCAATTCGCCGCGCGCTGCACAGGCCACCGCCGGCAGACCTGATCGACGACATGTACGTCTCGCTGGCCATTCTCTGCGAAGGCAGCCGCATCGTGCGCGCGGACGATGCTTACGCCTACGAAGAGAGCGTGTCGCGCCCCGGTGAGGAGTTCCGACGCAAAATTCGCATCGCATGTCAGGCCTTCAACGTGCACCGCGCCCTGTGGTCACGCCTGCGCGCCATGCCGTTGCTCGACCGCTACAAATACGTCTCCCACAAGTTGCTGCGATGGATTGCGATCTACCTGCTCGTTGCTGGCGGAACGGCAATCCTGGGTGGGATTGCCTTGGCCGGCGATGGCTGGGTGGCACTGGGCCTGCTGGCCGCTGCCGTGGCATTGTCCGGAGCGAGCTTGGCCGTGCGGAGTGGCCCGCTGGCCACAATCCGAGACGTGCTGGGCGCCTTCGTTGCGACCGGCATTGGCGTGGCGCGCTCGCTTCGCGGCGACCGGTTCCAGACCTGGAACCCGCCCGCCTCCGCACGGGGCGCCGTGCGGGTGACGCCGCGGGACTTCGCCGTCGCCGTGGACGAGCACGTTTGACCATGCAGATCGCCCTGATCGACCCCTCGCTGTTCACCCTGTTCTATGACCGGGAGCTGGCGGCCGGGCTGGAGCAGGCTGGCCACCGGGTGACGCTGTACGGCCGCCGGCCCGGCCCGGACGATGGCGAAGCCTCCGGGGTGCGTCTGGTGGAAGCATTCTACCGGCTGGCGGGCAGCCGGCCCATCGCCGCCCTGCCCGGCCGTTTGCGCCTGGCGGTCAAAGGGTTGGATCATGCCTGGTCCATGGTGCGGCTGATTTCCAAGCTGCGCCGGGTGCGGCCGGACGTGATCCATTTCCAGTGGCTGCCGTTGCCGATGGTGGACCGGCATCTCCTGGCGTCGCTGCGCCGCGTGGCGCCATTGGTGCTGACCGTGCATGACACCAACGCCTTCAACGGCGACCCCTCCTCCCGATTGCAGGCTCGGGGCTTTCCCGAAAGCCTGGCGTGCTTCGACCGGCTGATTGTGCACACCCAGCAGGGCGAGGCGCGGCTGCAGGCGCAGGGCGTGCCGGCCGGGCGGATCGTGATCGTGCCGCAAGGGACGACCGGGCCTGTTCAAAGCAGCGCGCCGGACCCGATGGCGGGGGAAATCACTTTCGTGCTGTTCGGCAAGATCAAGCCCTACAAAGGGACGGATATCCTGATCCGGGCCTTTGCAGCCCTCCCCGAGCCCTTGAAGGCGCAGGCCCGGCTGCGCATCGTGGGCAAGCCCTACATGGACCTCGCTCCCTTGCATGCCCTGGTGCAGGAGCATGGCCTCACGGCCCGGGTCAGCATCGAGCCGGGTTTCATCGCGGATGACGAGGTCGCGTCGGTGCTGGCGCCTGGTTGCGTTGCGGTGTTTCCTTACCGCGAGATCGAGAGCAGCGCCGTGCTGCATCAGGCGCTGGCGTTTGGCCGCCCGGTGATCGCCTCGCGGATCGGCGAATTCCGTGAGCTGTTGGATGATGGCGCGACCGGCATCCTCACGCCCTGCGAGGATGTCGAGGCCTTTACCGCGGCACTCGCCCGCATGCTGGAAGACCGCGCCTACGCTGCCGGGTGCAGCGCGCATGCGCGGCTTGTCTCGGGCGAGACACTGCGCTGGGACGCGGTGGCCCTGCGCACGGCCGCGGTTTACGCAGGCCTGGCGCGGGAGGCGGCTGTTTCGGACGGCCGCAGCCGCGCTACCGAAGTCAGCAGCAAGATGAGGAAGATCACCGGCGGAAACTGCTGATAGGCGCCTGCGAAGAAGAACATCGTGCAGGCCGGCACCAACAGCCCTGCCTGCACCGGAGACCGGCGGTTAGCCAGGAACAGCGTCAGGTAAGCCAACAATCCGCCGATGCCGAACTCCAGGCCAATCTTGATCGGCGTGTTCACGTCATACTCGTAGGCAAGCGGCAATTGTTCGGCCATGCCGCTGCCCAGGCCCACGATCGCCGCTTCGGGCTCAGCCGTCAGCGTGTCGCTCAAGGCCCAGAACGGCGTGATGAAGCGACGGTGGCCGCTGGTGCTGGGCTGTGAAATCTCGTCCATGCGCTGTTGCAGGGCGTGGGCGATGTCCGGTTGCACGAGGGAGCCGACGCCGAGCAGGGCACCCATGAGCAGCACCGTGCCGCCGCCAATCGCAATGCCACGCCACCCCATCCCGAGCACCGCGGCTGCCACGAAGCTTCCCAGGACGATCCAGCCGGTTCCGGAGAAGGACAGCAGCATGGCGACTGCGAACAGGCTGAGATACCGCACCCGCCGGAATGCCAGGACCTCGATGATCAGCCCGAGCGCCATGACTTGCGAGAACGTGGAGGGCTCGATCAGGAAGAAGCCGTTGCTCTTGTAGAGGTCCGACACGCCTAGGGGAATGACAAGGTTGTAGCCGAATTCGTAGAGGATCGAATCAGGCAGGATTCCCTTGAAGGAGAAGATCGACACGCCCACCAGCTGCGCGAAGAACTGGGCTATGCCGCAAACGGAGATGACGGCGAACCAGTAGTTGACGATGCGAAAAAACCTCGCCTCCTCGACCGGCTCGGCGAAGGTCACCACCGCGAAACCGGTCAGCAGCAGGAACTGCTCCATGGAGGCCATGTTCAGCGCCCCGCTGTTCGGGCGCAGCCCCTGCCACATCATGGCACTCATCACCAGCATCGCGAGCACCAGGTAGGCCCCAAGGCGGACGCGGTTGAAGGCCAGCGTTCCTTGCAGCACGGCCCACGCCGCCAGGCAAAGGCCGACCGGACCGACCAAGCTGAACGGTTTGGACCCGAGCGGCACGGCAAAGCGTTGCAGGAACAGGCACGCACACACCAGGATCGTGGTGAACTGGAGGGCGCGAGTCTGCTTGCTGGCGCGTGGCCGCGCTGCCGTCGCCGCGCGTGGCAGGGTCGTGCTAACGGCTTGCCGCCTTCACGGCGCCGCGGCAGCCCAGGGAAAGGTCTGACTTGTAGGGGCGCAAGCAGATCAACTGGCTCTGCGCTGACGGAGTGCCGCTCAATTCCGGGCAGAACCTAGCCACGTCGCCGCCGCAGCGCGCCGAGACCCGGAGCCGCAATGATTCGGGTGTGGGCGCTGCCGGCGTGCCTTGCAGCATCTGGGCGGATGCGGCGCCGATTGTATGATAGGCGACAAAGAGCGCCACGGCGGCCAGGCCACACCTGTTTCCCATCATGCCAAGTGTCCCCCTACGCCTGTCGCATCCTAGGAGGGGGTCGTGTAAGAAACCAGGCATCGCTGGATAATTCTCCCTGAAGAGTGCAGCTTGTGCCCAAGCTTTTACAATGCCTGCAAACTCGCAGCCTAATCGAATGCCATGATCATGGCGTTAACAGGCTGCGGCGCGCGGGAATGCGGCGAACGGCTGCATCGGCCATCCTGCTCGCGGCCGGGTGGGCCGTTCCCGCCCGGGCGCAGGTGGCGGAGACGCCGCTGTTCGACCGATACCTCGAACTCGGCACCGCCGGCGGGCTAGGCTTCGACCCGGGGGTCACGGTGACGTCGCGCAGCCGGCCGGAATACGACAGCAGCGGCGTGCAGGCTGGAACCTTTGTCATCCGCCCGGAGCTCGACGAGAGCGTGGGCTACGAGAACAACGTGCTGGCCACGCCCAGGCCACACGGCAGCCCCGTGATCGAGACCTACGGGACGGTGAACGCAGCCAGTGACTATTCATTGGGCAATATCCGCGGGTCGCTCTCGGTGGACAGCCTGCAATTCCCCAGCCAGACGCAGCAATCCTTCACCAATTTCACGGCGCAGGCTGGCGCCGGCTACCAATTCGGCAACGATTACGCGACCTTCAACTACGCGCACCTGATGCTCTCAGAAACGCCGGGCGGCCTGGACGTGCCGTTGCTGCAGCAGCCGCTGGCCTACAACATCGACTCCGTCGATTTCGGCTACCGCATCAACTTCGCCCGCACGTTCCTGACCCCTGGTATCGATGTCACGTACTATGATTTCGGCAACAGCCTCGTGTCAGGCGCAAACTATACCCAGAGCTACCGCAACCGCGTCGTCTTCACCCCGAGCCTGACCGCAGGATACCAGCTGTCCACACGGCGCGACGTGATCCTCGTCGTGCGGGACTCCCAGGCCACCTACCTGAACCCGGTGCCAGGGCAACCGCACCGTGACTATAACGACGTGGCCGTGCTGGGCGGCTTGGATTACGACACCGGCCTGATCCGGTATCGCCTGTTGGCCGGCTATGAGATCCGCAACTTCGAAAATCCGCAGTTCAAGTCGATCAACGCCCCGGTCGTCGAGGCTTCTGCGGTCTGGACTCCATCGGGGCTGACCACCGTGACGGGGACGGCCGCCCGGCGCATCCAGGACTCCGCCGACGAGACGACCTCCGGCTACACCGAGAACTACGTGCAGCTGCGGGTGGATCACGAGTACCAGCCCAACCTGCTGCTGCGGGCCAACACTGGCATCTATGTCACGCAATACCAGGGCAGCGGCAGCCAGTCGCTCTACACCGTTGGCGCCGGCGCCGTTTACTTGCTGAACCGCAACATGCAGGCCGGCCTCAGCTACGACTTCACGGCGCGCACCTCGGCCGCCAACATCAATTTCGGAACGCTGGGGGCACAGAACACCAGCACCAGCTACGCCGACAACCGCGTCGTGCTGCAGCTGCAGCTCCGGCTGTAAGGGCGTCTTGCCAGCCTAGGGCGATGCCCTGGCCAAGATGACTCGGACTGGACGCAGTTGAACCGTCTTGCAGCACAGGGCCGTGCGTTGCTGACGGCAGTGTGCGCCGAGTCAGGTGAACGACCGAAAGTCAACGCTGTCCTGAAACGACCAAGCTGCCAGGCGAGCGCACGTCAAAGCTTGGTTTGCCCGAACTGGCTGCCTATTCGGCCGTGATCCCGGCCTCAACGCACCAAGTCGCGGTGCGCGATGGCCCATTGCGCCAGCGCACGCTTAACCTCGCTCGTCGGCTGCAGCATCAGCTCCGGCAGTTGCGAGATGGGGGCCGTCATCACGACGGGGATGAAGCTCTTGCCGGCGATCTTGCTGGCCCAGTGATTGATGTCGAGCGTCGGCAGGTAGATCATCTGCACGCCCGGCGCGTCTTCACCCGGCAGCGGGTCGATCGTGACCATCTGCCCCACCACCAGCACCCGGTCGGACCCGATCTTGCCGAGATCCCGCAAGCAAGGAGCCCCCAAGGCTTGCCAGGTGACGGAGGCCCGCTCGGTCGGGATCAGCGGCACGTGGGCCCGCAGGTGCAGCAAGCGGTCCGGGCCGCGGGTGAACACCTCGCCGATCTCGGCGCAGGATGCGGGGCTTGTCGCACGAACGCCGGTGAAGCCGTGCTCCTGCAACAAAAGCTCTACGCTGTGGTCCGGTGTCCAGCGGGTGGACACCACGATGCCGAGGCCGCCGGGTTTAGCGGCATCCTCAAGCGCGGTTGCGGTGGCATCGAAGCCTTGCTCCAGCCGATGGTTCCACCACAGCCCGATCGCCGGGGACCAGAAGCGGCCGACGGTGGGCCGCGGCATGTCATCGTCGGTCGAGAGGAACCAGAGACGGTGATCGGGCAGCAGCACCGGCGGCCCGAAGCAGCTCAGCAGCGCCAGGCCGAACAGGGTGATCCCGGCCGTCCGGACGCGCGGCGTGGCCCGAGCCATCGCATGCGCGCCCTCCGCCATGAGAATACCGAAGAACGGCGTGAGCGGCAGCAGGTAGCGCACCTCCGTCAGCATCAGCCCGTAGGCGGCGAAGTAGATCAGCGGGACGCCGAGGCAGAGCAGAATCTCGCGCCATTGCCGGCGCACGATGATGGAGGCGATGCCGGCCGCCATCGCCACCATGCCGGGATAGGCAAAGGCTTTGAGCAGCGGGTGGATCACGTGCGAGATCGGATCGTGCCGGTCCCAGGCGACCTGTGCGCGGTGGGTGAGCGGCAGGATGTGCAGGAAGTTCAGCCCGAACGCCGCGAAGCTCAGCAGCGGCACCGCCGCCACCAGGGGGGCGGCCACCAGGGCGTGCTTCAGCCGCATGGTCCAGGTCGGCAGGCCGAACAGCATCAGCACCAGGAAGGCCGGCGCCAGCAGCACGGCGTCCGTGCGGCAGGTGATCGCGAGCCCCCACAGCACCGCGCTGGCCGCCGTGCGCAGGAGGCTGCGGCTGGACCAGACCAGCGCCAGGGCCACGCTCGACAGGGCGGCCGAGAGCACGTTGTCGTTGAAGAACCAGGCGGATTCGAACAGCCCGGGGAACAGCAGCGCGGGCAGCAGGGCGAATACCGGGTGGACCCGGTAGTGCCGGACCAGGATGGTGGCGCTGCTCCCCACCAGGACCACCAGCGAGACCAGCATGACCAGGCGAAAGGCCGTCACGGCGGGCAGGCCGATGCCGAGCAGCCCCGCCATGACCAGCGACACGCCGAAACGGCTGGTCAAGAAGAAGTCGTTGACCAGGCGGTAGAGCAGGTCAACCCGGTCGGTGCCGCCGTGCAGGATGGCCTCGGCGTCCAGGACGATGAGCTCCTGGAAGCCTTCGTTGTAATGCCCGGCGAACACGGGGACGGTGAACCACGCCAGGCAGCCCAGCACGGCCGCCATGGCCGCGATGCGCCATGCCTTGGCCAGGGCTGGCACCGCGGCCGCTGGCCCACGCGCCGGCGTGATGGTTTCCGCGTTGCTCATTTGCACCCTGCCGTTGAGAGCTTCAACTGCCGTGCAACGGGCTCAAGCGGCGACCGGTTCGGCCGACAGACGGCGAATGTGCTCGACCGTGTTGGCCAGGCCTTCCGCCATCGGCGTCTTGGCCGTCCAGCCCAGCACCTGCTGCGCGTGGAAGGTGCTGCCGAGCGAGAACTTGTCCACCTCCGCCACCAGCTTCTCGACCTTGAGCGGCTTGGTGCCGGTGAACAGCTCGCCGTACTTCTCCCAGAACATCCCGGCCGGCCGATACACCGGCTGCAGCGGCGAACGCAGCAGGCCGGCGATGGCGGTGTAAAGCTCGGCCACCGACCAGGACTGGCCGGATGCGACGTTGAAGGTCTCGCCGGGTGCGCCCGGATGGTCCATGCAGGCCACGTTCATGGCGACCACGTCGTCCACGTACACGTAGTCCCGACGCTGCTCGCCCGTGGAGTGCAGCAGGGGGGCGCGGCCGGCAAGCAGCTCGCGGATCACGTAGCCGACGAAGGGCGGCGACTTGCGCCTGATGTCCTGCTGTGGGCCGTAGACGTTGTAGTATCGCGTGACGACCGCCTCGACGCCGTAGTCCAGCCAGAACGAGCGGCACAGCTGCTCCGTCTGCTGCTTGGAGACCGAGTAGATCAGCGATGGCGTGACCGCGTCGTCCTCGCGGCAGGGGAAGTGCTTGCTGTTCTCATAGACGGCGGAGGTGCTGGCCACGATCACGCGGCGCACGTTGCACAGCCGCGCCGCCTCCAGCACCTGGGCGGTGCCGGCGACGTTCACGCCGATCGCCTCGGCGGGCGTGCTCTGGCACACCGGCAGGGCGGAGATCGCGGCCAGGTGGAACACCGTGTCCGCGCCGTCGAACACGCGGCCGATGCCGGGGTCGCGGATGTCCATCTCGTGGAAGGTGCCGAACACGGCGCCGTCCACCGTGAGGTTCTCGCGGTAGCCATGGCTCAGATTGTCCAGCAGATGCACGTCGTAGCCGGCGCGGTGCAGGTGCAGGCCGAGCTGCGAGCCGATGAACCCGGCGGCTCCGGTGATGACGACTTTCCTAGGCATAGGCGGCTCCTGCCGAATGGATGACATCGAACGAATACTGCCCGGCGGGCTTGGGCGTGACGGCCAGCTGCATGATCTGGCTCGGCGCGGCGGTCAGCTTGATCACCCGGATCGCCTGCTCGACCGCTTTTGCGTTGGACACCTGGTCCTCCTCGCGCCACGAGATCGGGATGAAGCGGTATTTCGAGCGGCTGAACACCCCATACAGGAACATCGAGTTGGGGAAAATGAGCGTGTTGTCGAAGTCGCGGTAGAAGCCGGAGGCGAGGTAACGCGTGCTGTACATGTTCAGCCCGGACCCTTGGTCGGCGATCCAGCGCCGGGTCAGCAGGCCGCAAATGGCGTTCAGCCCGTAATTGCCGAGCCTGCGGTAGAGCGAGTAGCCGTGCAGCTTCGCGCCGCGCATGAACCGCGCGCCGAGCAGGCTGTCATATTTCTGGTGCAGGCCTTCGCTCACTGGCGCCACGATGTCGGCGATGTCGGCCTGGTCGTCCCCGTGCAGGACGATGACGTGGGTGAAGCCCTGGGCGACCGCGTAGTCGAAGGCGACCTTGTGCGATCCGCCGAGATTGTAGTTCTCGCGGTTGCGGACGACCTTCCAGTTCGCCAGGCCCTCGCGCTGGCAGGCGGCGCTGGCGGTCTCGACCGTTGCATCGCGCGAGATGTTGTCCACGACGAGCACCTCCGCGCAGAAGCCCGCCGGCAGCTTCGCCACCCGGGCGATCACCCGGCCAACCTGGCTCTCGCAGTTGTAACACGGGATGAAGATCAGGATTCGGTCGGTGATGCTGCTCATTCCATTCCGTTGCGTGACGTGTCATTAGTCTTCATGCTGCATAGCACCAAATCATCTGCGACGGCAGGGGTAACGATTATACTATCGAACAGTACGCTCGGCGTCCTATCAGGGTACGACACCTTGACTGCGGCACACTGTACGGTAGCGCGCCTCCGAGGGCATGGCTCGGGGCCAAGCCATCACATGGCAGCTAGAAAGGCGCAATTGCGTTCCATGCGGCCACCAGCCCGGATAGGTGGGCCGACATCGAAGGGGGCAGCGCAACCATGACGGAAACCAGCATAACTCAGCGGCTTGTGCGCCAGGGGCTCCTGTTCGTGGCGATCTCCGGCCTGGGCTGGCTGCTTGACGTGACGGTGTTCATGACCTTGTCCGGGCCGGTCGGCTGGCAGCCGGTGGCTGCCAACATCGCGAGCGGCAGCTGCGGCTCGCTGTTCGTGTTCATCGTCTCGGCCACCGGTATCTTCCAGCGCAACGACGGCGGCATGGCGCAGAAGGTGCTGGTGCTGCTCACGTTCAACTTCGTCGTCATCATCGCCAGCTCCTTCCTGCTCGGCCTGATCGCGACCAGCTTGCAGGCGGCGGCGCAGCAATATGGCTGGGTGGTGCGGCCCGCCGGCATCCGCCTGCTCGCCAAGATCATCGTCACGCCGGCGACGTTGCTGCTCAACTTCCTGGTGGTGCGCTTCCTGGTGGAGCGGTTCGTCGGCGTGCGCCGGCCGGCCGCGCTCACCCGCAATGAGCGGGCGGTCTGATGGTCGCGGTCAACCTGGTCATGCCGATGGCGGGCCACGGCAGCCGTTTCAGCAAGGCTGGGTTCACGCTGCCCAAGCCGCTGCTGCCGCTGCTCGGGCAGCCGGCGTTCTGGTGGGCGGCAGAGTCGGTGCGCCGCCAGTTCGAGATTCGGTCCATGACCTTTGTCGTGCTGCAGGAGCATATCGACCGCCACGGCATCGACCGCGCCGTGCTCGACCGCTACCCGGACGCCGCCCTGGTCGTGCTGCCGGAGCCGACGCCGGGTGCGCTGGTGACGGCGCTCGCCGGGTGCCGCGACGTGGGCGACGGCTGGCTCGTCATCAATGATTGCGACCACGCGTTCGAGGCCGCCGGGCTGGCCGGCGCCGTGTTGCCGGACCCGGAGCGACAGACCGGCTTCCTGTGCCATTTCCGCACCCGGGACCCGGCGTACTCCTATGCCGAGTACGACGAATCCGGCCGCCTGGTGCGCACGGCGGAGAAGCTCGTGATCTCCGACCTGGCGATCGCCGGCGCCTATGGCTTCCGGGACCGCGCCAGCTTCAGCAGCCATGCCGACGTGTACCTGAAGAACTGCCCTTATAGCGAACCGTTCATGAGTGGCGTCTACAATACGGTCGTGGCCGGGGGCGGCGAGGTACGCGGCGGCGTGCTGGACCGCCACGTCTCGTTCGGCACCCCTGCGGAGTACGCCCTCGCCGAGGCGGCGCTGGCGCCGATGCAGGCCTGGACAGGGATGGCCGCAGCGCCGTGAGTACCCAATGGCCGAAAGGGACATGATGTCGTTCGCCCTGCAGACTATCCTGCTCTTCCTCGGCGCCCTCGCGCTGCTCCTGGTCGGCCACGTGGTGCGGCTCGCCCGCTGGTCCATCCTGATGCGGCAGGCGGGGCATCCCCGGCTCGGCGAGGGCTTCATGGCCCTCACCCTCAGCTACGTCATCAACGCCGTGGTGCCGCTGCGCCTCGGCGAGATCGTGCGCGGCCTCTATTACGGCCGGCGCACCGGCACGGACGTGGCGTTCGTCCTCGCCTCCATCATCGTCGAGCGCGCGCTGGACCTGGTGGTGGTGTGGGGCATGACCATGGTGCTGATGGCGACGCATCGCTACGGCTCCGTGTCCATCCTGTCCGAAACCTTGCTCACGCTCGGGCTGGCGGCCGTGGTGCTGCTGACCGCCCTGGCCACCAGCCGCTCGGCGCGGTTCCGCCGGGTGGCCTGGCTGGGCGTGTCGGTGTTCAACCCGGCCATCCGCGCCACGCTGCTGGACACGCTGTGGTCCGTGCTGGAGGTGTTCCGCGAGGGCCGGGCGCGCTGGCTGTTGATCGCGGTGCAGAGCACGGTCATGTGGGCGCTGTACCTGAGCGCGTTCGGGGTGCTGGCGGCGTCGCTTGGGATCGGGCTGGACCAGGTGTTCCGGGCCACCGTGGCCTCCCCGTTGCTGCCGATGATCGTGCCGCTGCTGCGCCAGGGTGGCGCGGCGGCGCTCGGCCTGGTCGCGTTCAGCTTCCTGCCGTTCCTGCTGTTCCTCGCCTATGTCGGCGCCAAGCAGCAGCTCGGCATCAGCGCCTGGGGCGCCGTGTCCTGGATGCAGGACCCGCGCCTTTATGCTGACCCGGTGCCGCGCTCCAAGTCGCGCTTCCGCGACCGCCAGGATTACGCGGAGTTCCTCGCCCGCCGCTTCAACGGCACCAACGACCTGGTGTCCGACTTCGAGGGCAACGCGATCCGCGACATCGTGGTGCAGCGCATGCTGCGCGGCGGCTCGGACGCCCTCACCGTCATGGTGCAGCTCCATGACAAGCTGCTGATCCGCAAATACGCCTCCGGTCCGGCGGCCGACAAGCTGGAGGCGCAGTGCGTCTGGCTGGAGCGGCATTCCAACATCCTGCCCACGGTGCGCATCGCCGAGCGGACGCGCTCCGGGCAGCGTTTCCTTTACGACATGGAGTATTCCCGCACCTCGCGAGACTTTTTCGACATGGTGCACATGTCCGACATCGAGACATCGTGGCGGACGCTGTCGGATGTCATGGGCAGCATGTCGTCGTTCCACACGCAAACCAGCGCCGGGTTGGCAGGGGCTGACTGCACCGCCCGGTATGCCCGCGAGAAGGTCACGGCCAATCTGCGCGCCATCAAGGCGGCCGCGCCGGAGTTCTTCAGCCATGAGACGGTGCGCGTGAACGGCGTGGCTTGCGAGACGGACCTGCTCGACCGGTTCGGGGCGGGAGACTTCATGGTGGATCGCCTGCAACGGCGCGAGGTGGCCACCATCCATGGCGACCTCACCATCGAGAACATCCTGGCCGACCCGTCGCGCCCGGCGGGGTGGTTCCTGATCGACCCGAACGGCGGCAACATCTTCGAATCGCCGCTGCTCGACTATGCCAAGCTGATGCAGTCGCTGCATCTCGGCTACGAGTCGCTCAACCGCGACCTGTCCTGCTCCTTCACCGGCGGCGCGTTGACCTTCCCCAATACGCGCTCGGCCCAGTACGCGACGCTGTACGAGCGCATGACGGAGTGGCTGCGCGAGCATTTCGGCGAGGACGGCCTACGCGAAATCCGGCTGCACGAGATCGTCCACTACTTCCGGCTGACCCCCTACAAGTTCCGCAAGAGCGCGGAGGTGGGACTGGTGTTCCTGGGCTGCCTCTGCCTGCTGGTGAAGCAGTACGTGGACGAGTACGAGACTTGCTGAAGGCGGTGCTGGTCGACATGGACGGCACGCTGGTTGAGAGTGCGGCCGCCAACGCGGCAGCCTATGCCCAGGCGTTGGGCGAATGGGGCATCCGGGTCGATCCCGTGGCGCTGGCCCCACGCATTGACGGCCGCAGCTGGCGGGACTTCCTGCCTGGATTGATCGGCGACCGCACGGACGTGCCGCCCGCCGAGGTCGCAGCCCGCAAGCGCGTGCTCTACCCTGATTTCTCGCATCTGCTGCGGCTCAACCAGGCGCTGGTCGATCTGCTGCGCCTGTTGCACGGGCGGGTGGCGGTCGCACTGGTCACCACGGCCTCGTCACAGGCGGTCGAAGGCATCGTCGGCCTGTATGGCTTGGCCGACCTGTTCGACCTTGTGATCTGCGGCGACCATGTGGACCGCGCCAAGCCGCACCCGGAAGCCTACGTGCTCGCGGCGCAACGCCTCGGCGTGTCGCCGGAGCAATGCTTGGTGGTCGAGGATTCGGAGGTCGGCATCGCCGCCGCCCGGGCTTTCGGCGGCGGCCTGCTGCGCTGGATGCCGGCCGCCTAGCGTCGATCCCATGGCCCGGTCCGTGATCCCCCACGTGGACGATCTCGGCGCCAGCCACGGGGCGAACCGGGCCTTCCTCGATCTGGCGGCACGCGGTCTGGTGACATGCGGGTCGGTGATGGTGCCAGGTCCCTGGTTCCGCGAGATCGCGTGCGCCGCGTCCGCTGACCCGGCGTTGGACATCGGCATCCACCTGACCCTGACGAGCGAGTGGGAGTCCTGCCGCTGGGCCCCGGTCTCCACCGTCAGCCGCGCGTCCGGGCTGATCGATGGCGACGGGTATTTCTGGCGCGATCTTGCCAGCCTGCATCGCCACCTGGTGCCGGAAGCGGCGGAGGCGGAGCTGCGGGCGCAGATCGACCGCGCGCTGGCCGCCGGCCTTCGCCCCACCCACATCGACGCCCACATGGCGGCGGCGATGCTGCCGGAGCTGCTGGACGCCCACGTGCGGCTAGGCCGCGAGTATGGGCTGTTCCCGGTCCTGCCCCGCTCGATCACCTGGGCCCCCGACCCGGCGGCCTATGCGGCGACGCTGGCCAGGCTGGATTCGGAGGGAGCACCGGTGATGGACCATTGCCGTGGCACGCTGCCGGTGGCGGCGGATGCCCTGGAGGCGGGGTGGCGCGCGCTGGTGGCGGAGTTGCCGCCGGGTCTGACCCATCTGGCGCTGCATCCCACGAAGCCGGGGGAGTTCGCGAGCATGGCGCCGGGCCATGCCGGGTGGCGGTTTGCGGAGCATGACATGCTGGCCGGCGGGTTTCTGCGCAAGTTATGCGTGGAGGCCGACATCGCCGTCATCGGCATGCGGGCGTTGCAGCGCTCATGGCTTGGACAGGGTGGCTGATCCAGCTCTAGGCGATCTTATCGCAAGCCGCCGAACTCTCGGGACAGCACGCCCATTATGACGTCGTCGTGCCACTCGCCAGCCACGAAGGCGGATTCCCGCTCCCGCGGCTTGGGCCAGCGCAGGACCTGGGCAACCTTCCCGCCACGTCCTCGGAGCGCACGCGGACATGCTGCTCGGCAAGGACACTGCCCAGCGACCGGTCGTTCCGGCCTCACGTTCTTCAAGCTGCACATCTTGCGGTGCAAGGTGAAATCCGGCCGTTGCCAGGAGCGTGCGCATCTGCTCGGCATCCATCATCACCTCCACACTGGCCTGCTTTCGGCTTAGCCGCTACCGTGAACGGCACCATCCCAAAGGTGCGCGCCGTGTCCAGCCTCTACGATTTCACCGTCGCTGCCCCGGATGGGGCGCCCTGCCCGCTCGCCGCCTATCGCGGCAAGGTGGTGCTGGTGGTCAACACCGCGTCCAAATGCGGCTTCACCCCGCAATACGAGGGGCTGGAGGCGCTCTGGCGGCAGCATCGGGAGGGCGGGCTGGTGGTGCTTGGCTTTCCGTGCAACCAGTTCGCCGGCCAGGAGCCGGGGTCCGCCGCGGAGATCGCCAGCTTTTGCAGCACCAGGTACGACGTGACCTTTCCAGTCATGGGGAAGGTGGACGTGAACGGCGCCGGGGCCGCACCGCTGTTCCAGTGGCTTAAACGCGAGAAGCCCGGCCTGCTCGGCACCGGCTTGGTGAAATGGAACTTCACCAAGTTCCTGGTGGCGCGGGACGGAACGGTGGCCGGCCGCTTTCCGCCCTCTGCCAGTCCGGCGGCGATGGCGGGCGCGGTGGAGACGGCGCTGGCCCAAGCGGCTTGACGGGCATGGCCGGGCTGGCGCCCGGCGAAGACATCCGGGGTTGCCCCGATCTCAGAGGCGAGAGAAAGCTCTCGCTCTTGGCGTTGTCGTAGGCGTCACCGACCGATCCCTTCAAGGATGCCTTCTGAGACGGTCATCGCGCTCCGGACGGCGCTGCTTGCCGAGTCAGATCGACCACCCGGCGGCGGAACTCAGGCAAATACGAAGCAGGCGTTTTAGGTATCAGGACCGCCTCTGGCGAAGGCTTTAGGAGGTCTGCGAAACTAGGTCGATCGCAACCTGAGCCGTCACAGGCCTGTCAGACGCTCGCTTACAGCTGTTGCGGCTCGACCGCG
This sequence comes from uncultured Acetobacteraceae bacterium, assembly GCA_964235495.1. Lineage (GTDB taxonomy): Bacteria > Pseudomonadota > Alphaproteobacteria > Acetobacterales > Acetobacteraceae > LMUY01. Next base: position 41,081 of record CAXSAX010000002.1, read on the forward strand.
CGGAGCGGCTTGCTGGCGATCCCCGTCCTCGACCGGAGGCCGGTGGCGGTCAGGGCTTGCGGCCGCCCCAGGAGGAAGCCCTGCACCCTGCGGATGCCGAACTGCCTGACAATGGCGAGCTGGCCCTCGGTCTCGATTCCTTCCGCGGTGATGGGTAGGCCGAGTTCCGCCGCGAGAGCCGCCACAAGCCGGACGATCGCAGCCGCCCTGGGATCGGTCTCGACGTTGCGGATGAAGGCCGCGTCGATCTTGAGGCCGTCGAAGCGGAAGGTTTGCAAGGAGGACAGGGATGAATACCCGGTGCCGAAATCGTCCATCACGATGCCCACGCCGAGCGCCTCGAGCTTGGCAAGCTGGTTGCTGGTCTGCTGGTTGGCGCCGAGCCAAGCGCTTTCCGTGATCTCCAGCTCCAGCCGGCGCGGGTCCAGCCCGGTGGTGCGCAGCACGTCCGCCACGACGCCAGGCAGCTCCGGGTTCTTGAACTGCACGGGCGAGAGATTGACGGACACGCCAGTCCAGGAATCCCAGCCGATGGCCGCCTCGCAGGCTTCCTTCAGCACGGCGCGCCCCAGGCTGCTGATCAGGCCGCACTCCTCCGCCAACGGGATGAACGTGGAAGGCGGCACCATGCCGCGGACTGGATGGTCCCAGCGCGACAGCGCCTCCATGGACGCCACCCGCCCGGTGGCGAGATCGACGATGGGCTGGTACTGCACCTGGAGCCCGCCTTCGGTGATGGCGGTGCGCAGCTCGGCCAGCAGCGCCACGCGATCATGGAACTCGGTCCCGAGCGCTGGGTCGAACACGCGGTAAGTGCCGCGATCGGCGGTCTTGGCCCGGTAGAGCGCCAGATCAACGCTTCGCATGATCTCCATAGGCGTCCGCCCGTCACGCGGGAACATCGCAATGCCCACGCTGGCGCCGACGCCGAGCCAGACATCGCCCACGCCGATCCGTTCACCGACGGCGGCGATCACCCGTTCGGCCGCCATGGCCGCCTCCCGCTCGCTTGCGCCCGGCAGCAGCATGGCGAACTCGTCCCCGCCCAGGCGTGCGACGGTGTCGCCATCGCGCAGGGCCAACCCGATCCTTGCCGCCACCGCCATCAGCACGGCATCGCCCGACGCATGCCCATGGTCGTCGTTGACCTCCTTGAACCGGTCCAGGTCCATGCTGAGCAGCGCGAACGGCCGGCGAGGGGCATCCGGTGCGGCCGAAGCGCCGCCGCATGCCACGTCAAGCGCATCGAGGAACATGCGGCGGTTGCCAATCCCAGTCAGGCTGTCATGCGTCGCCAGGAAGCGCGCCATGTCGTCGGCCCGCTTCACCTCGGTGATGTCGGAGCCGACGCCACGGTAGCCCGCGAAGCGCCCGGCCGCATCGAGCACCGGCCTGCCGGTGACGGCCCACCAGCGCTGCTCGATGCCGATGACGACGTGCACCGTCACGTCGCGGAACGGCAGCCGGGCCGACATCGCCGACATGACGGTGGCAGTTCCGGCATCCTTGGACCGCACCAAATCCAGCACTTCGTGCAGCCCGCGGCCCTCCGCAGCCTCGGCGCTGCGGGCGAGGACCTGTGCAAACCGTGGCGTCACTCGGCGCAGACGCAGCTCCGAGTCCGTTTCCCACAGCCAGTCGGCGGCGTTCTCCTCGTAGTCGCGCAGCAACAGCTGGACGGTGCCGTTCTGCCGCCGCAGCGTGGCGCGGATCACCAGACGTTCCAACAAAGTGCGGTTGATGACCACGACGCCGGCGAGGGTGAATGCCAGGTAGCCGGCAAAGCTCATCGCCATGTAGTCGTCGGCCGGGCGCAGTTCGAACACGACCGCCAGGATCGAAGCGACGGCGGTGGGCAGCCAGAAAGCGATGGCGACCGAGATCGGCGAGCCGAGCATTGCCGTCGAAACCAGGGCCATGATGATCCCGGTCACGAACTTGTTCTGGCTCGGCTCGACGACCCTGGCCAGCTCGTTGATTATCAGCCCCCACAGCACTCCTTGCAGCGAGAGCAACCCCACCGAAAGCCGCATGAAGGCTCGCGTCCCGCGGCAGCCTGCCGCAAGTCCGACCCACACCAGGTAGATCAGCGTGATGCCGGCGGACAGCAGAAGGCCATAGCGGCCGATCTGCCCGCGGAAATCCAGCATCACCATCAGGATCGTGTTCAGGCCCATCGCCGAAAACACGAAGGTGTTGGTCCGCAGCCCCTGGCACTGCTCCTCCTTCAGCTCCGCCATATCTGGCGGCAGGAGCAAGCCGAAGCGTCCCTTGACCGCCTCCCGGAGCCTAACCCGGAGCAGGCTGGCAAGGCCCGCCAGCGCCAGCACCGCCCTGTCCTGCCAAATGGCTGGATAGAGCCACGACCGTGGCGGCACCGCCGTCGCGCCGGTGTCCGCCGCTCTCTGGAGCGATTGGCGCGCGGCTGGTTGGTCCGGCTTGCGCCTGGAAGACAGGATCATCCCGGGGATCGCCGCCGCGGCAAGGGCAGCACCATGCCGGTCGTGGCCTGGTAGGCGCTGTACTCGCTTGCCAGCGAGGATCGGGCGAACTTGGCCTCCTCCGCGCTGGCGGCACGGTAGTACAGCAGGGCCAGGATAGCTGGCGCGAGCCAATGCGCCAGCCTGGCTGACGCAAGCGCCGTGCCCACCCAGAACACGACGTATGAGAGATAGAACGGGTGCCGCACATGCGCATAGGGACCGGCCCGCTGCACGAAGGACGGCTGGTCCGGGCTGAACGCCAAGGTCAACGGGCGTGCCCGGTTCACGGCGACCGTCCAGCGAAAGAGGGCGACGGACCCGGCCATCAGCGCCAGGGCCGCGGCGCCGGCGGCAGCCAGGGGGGCTGTGCCTCGCCTGGCCTCGGCAAGCTGACCACCGAGGAACCAGGCAAAGCACGCGAGGTTGGCAAGCCCGATCGCCCGCATGCCGGCGGGCATCGGGCCATCCCGCCGGAAATGGGCGGCGATGCCCCATGCGAAATAAGCGAAGCAGGCAGACGCCACCCCGGCCATGAGCAGCGCAGTCGTCATGGCCTCTGCCCGCCTACCCGGCGCATCAGGCGGGGCTGGACCGTCTTGCCATGCTCCAAGCCCTCCAGCGCGCTGTCCGGCTCCGCGTCCGGGTCGATCAGCTTGAACGTGGCACGTATGTCGTCCCAGGCGGAGCGAGTGCTGGACAGGAGCTGCATCGGGCAGCTCAGCCCGGGGTAGGACCGCGGACCCGCCACCTCGCGGAAGTGGATGCGGCGATAGAACGGCAGGTGGTTGCGCCGCACGCAGGCATAGCCGACCCGCGGCCCGGCCGCCAAGGTGAGCCGGCCGGCCAAGCGATACAGCACGAACACCAAGGACTGGTCGTTGGCCGCCTCCGGGGCGCACACCAGCCGGTTGACCTCCACGCCGTCAAAGCCCGGCCCGGCCGGCCCGCAGCCCTGCAGCAGCGCCTCGACCTCGTCCGGGTAGGCCTCCCGGCCCGGGGACGTCGTGCCGGGTCCCCGGCTCACCAGGCACACCCGCACCGATCCCACGGCCTGCCCGGCTCGGTAGACGATGATCGTCGTCGCGTTCGGCATGTCATCGAAGCGGTCGCTGAAGCTTTGCGAGGGATTGGGTGCGATGTGCCCGCCCGCTAGGTAGCTCCGGTAGCGCAGGGCGTAGGCGTCTGCCTTGGCCGCATCGTCCAGGGCGATCCTCGCCTCGTAGCCGCCATCGGACCCGTTGCGCGCAGCCTCGTCCCGAACCGACAAGCCGGAACGTTGCAGGTCCGTTGTCGGGGCTATCACTATGCATTCGCGCAATCTGGCCTACTCCGGTTTGCGCACCGTTAATGGTCGCGCGCCATGATCGTAACGGTCGCACGCGATAGCATTCAAGCTGCATTGCTGGCCGCAAGGGAGATGGCCGTGCCGGAATTTCCGCCTGTGAGGACGATCGAGGACTTCCAGACCCTTGACGAGGCGGAAGTGCTGCTCGGCTACATGGACGGCTTTGACGGTGGCGCTGCCCCCGGGTCCGACCGGTCCCGCTCGTACTGCCATGGCTGGCGCAACGGCATGGTCGATAGCGGGCGTTGCAGCCCGGACGACGCCCAGCACGCCCTTGCGGACGCTTTCGGGCTGCTGGGCTCGCACCTAACGCATTGAACGTGCCGGCCTCAGCCCGCGGGCGTCAACCGGTTGGCGGCAAACGCGGCCAAGCTGGCCGGCAGCCTGCCCGTGACCACCGCCTCCGCCATGGCCTCACCCAAGCCCGCCGAGTGCTTGAAGCCGTGGCCAGAGCAGGCGGACACCAGCAGCATGCGCGGGTTGTCCGGCACGCGGGCCACCAGGAAATCACCGTCAGGCGTGACGGTGTAAGGGCACACGGCGCTGCGCATCGCCCTGGGCAGCAGGCCCGGCAGGCGGCCGGCCACGTGGCGGCGGTGCATGGCAGCCGCTTCAGCTGGGCTGACGGCGCGTTGCAACTGGTCAGGGTCGGCCGTGGTGGCCGTCTGCTCCACTGCGACCTTCACGCCTTCGGTGCCGGGCGGAATGGGAAAGCCATAGAAGCCCTCCTCCGCCGTGTCGCCGTGGGTCCAGATGTAAACGGGGCAGGCGCCTGGTGCGAAGGCGGCCGGGTTCGCCGCCGCGAACCAGTGCAGAACCTGCCGCGTGACGGCCATGTGCGGCGCCAAGGCGCTGCCGGCCAAGCGGGAGGACCATGCGCCGGCCGCCAGGACGGCGTCTGCCGCCGTAAAGCTCTCACCCTTGGCCGTGGTGACGCGCACCCCCGCCCCGTCCCGGGCGACGGCGACGACGGGCGTGTTGGGGCGAATGGCGGCGCCCAGGCGGCGGGCGAGCGCCAGTTGCGTCGCGATGCAGCGTTCCGGGCAGACGTAGCCGCCGCCGGGTTCGTAGTAGGCGGCTTCGTCTCCCCGCAGCTGAAACTGCGGAAAGCGATGCATGACCTCCGCCGCGTCCAGCACCTCGTGCGGGATGGCGTGGCGCTGGGCGGCGGCGACGGTGGCCTGCACGAAACCGGGCTTGCCATGCACCACGGCCGCGCCGGCGCGGGGCGCCAAGATCAGCGCGCCGCACTGGTTCAGCAGGCTTGCGCCGGTTTGCGCCTCCAACTCGCGCCAAATCTCGTGGGAGCGGAGCACCAGCGGTCCGTACTGCTCGCCCTCGCCGACGCCGCAGCGGGTGATGCGGGTGTCGCCATGGCTGCTGCCCCAGGCATGGGGCGGGTTCCAGCGGTCCAGGCCGAGCACGCGCTGGCCGCGCCGGGCCAGCTGCAGCAGCGTGGCGCTGCCCACTGCGCCCAGGCCGATGACGATTGTGTCGAAGGAGGGCGTGGTGACAGGAAGCACCGGCTAATCCGGCGGCCGCAAGCCGCGCAGCCGGGCGAGCGCCTGTGCCCAGCCTCGCGCCGGGCGGCTGAAGATCAGCTGCTCGTAGATCGAGAACGCGGCGGCCTTGCTGGCGTCCGAGCGGGTCGGGTAGGGCACGATCGCGTTCGAGATCGTCCAGGCCGAGGCCTTGCCGGTCATCGCCAGCACCCAGGGCAGCACGAGTTCACCGGCTCCCGCACCCACGACCGTGACGCCGACCAGGCGGCCCCGCGCACGGACGAGCTTGACGAACCCCGTCGCAGCGCCGTCCGCCACGGCCCGGTCGTTGTCCGCGAACTCGCTGCGGTGAACCTGCACCGCGCCGTGCCGCCTCCGCGCCGCCGCCTCGGTCAGGCCGGCCTGCGCCAGCTCCGGATCGGTGTAGAGCACGCTGGGCAGTGCGTCGTATCGGGCCGGGCTGGGCAGGCCGAGGGCGATGTTGGCCACGGCGAGCGCACCCTCATACCCGGCGGCGTGGGTCAGGCGGGGCCCTTCCCGGCAATCGCCAACCGCGGTGATATGCCGGTTGCTGGTCCGCCGCCGCCGGTCCACCTGGATGCCGGCCGCCGTCGCCGACACGCCCGCCGCTTCCAGCCCCAGCGTGCTCAGCGCCGGCGTGCGTCCGGCGGCGAGCAGGAGGTGGCTGCCGAGCAGCGCGCCGCCTGGCTCGATGTCCAATCGGATGCCTCCCGGCACGGCGGCGGCCCGCACCGCCCGCGTCTGCGCACGCAGCGCCACGCCCTCCGCCGCCAGCTGCCCCGCCACCAGCGCCACCGCGTCCGCGTCGCTGCCCGCGAGCAAGCCGCCGGGTTCGATGACGGTCACGGCGGAGCCGAGCCGACGGAACGCCTGCGCCATCTCCAGCCCCATCACCCCCCCGCCCAGGACCAGCAGGTGGCGCGGCAGCTCCGCCAGGTCGAACAGGGTCTCGTTGGTGAGGTACGGCACGGCTTGCAGGCCCTCGACCGCCGGAACCGTCGGCCTCGACCCGGCGGCCAGCACGATCCGCGGGGCGGCCAGCCGCCTGCCGTCCACCGCCACGCTGTGCCGCCCGGTGAGGCGGGCCGCCCCGGCGACCACCTCGACGCCCCAGGCCCGGAACCGCTCGGCGGAGTCGTGCGGGGCGATGGCGTCGATGGCGCCGCGGACGTGGGCGCGCACCTGGGCGAAGTCGATCGCCACGCCGGATGCCGAGACGCCCAGGGCGCCGCCCCGCATGGCATGCGCGCGCCGGGCGGCGGCGAGCAGCGCCTTGGACGGCACGCAGCCGGTGTTGAGGCATTCCCCGCCCATGCGGCCGCGCTCCACCAGCGCCACGCGCAGGCCGAGCCGGGCCGCGCCACCCGCCGCCGTCAGCCCGGCCGCCCCGGCGCCGACCACAACGAGATCGTGGGTCCACCGGGTCATCGCACGTCTGGGTAGTTGCGGTGCAGCCCCTTGCGGAAGCCCAGGCCCCACAGCACGCCGATCTTGAGGTAGATCCAGTTCGCCCGCAGGCTGCCCCACTCGGCCACCCGGCGGTCGGAGGTGAACACCACACGGTTGACCAGGCGGATGCGCCCGAGGGGGGTGAAGCGGATGCAGAGGTCCGCCTCCTCCATGACGAGCAGCGCCGGGTCGCAGCCGCCGACGGCCAGGAAGTCGGCGCGGCGGAAGAACATGGCATGGTCGCCGAACAGCAGCCGCGCGCCGCGCCAGAACAGCAGCGGGCGGAACAGCAGCGGCGCGTACCAGGTCTTGGCCCAGTTGTGCAGGCTGGTGCCCCAGCGCACCGCGTCCGGCCCGCACAGCAGGGGCGTGAACCCGGCCAGCGCCGTTCGAGGGTTGGCCAGGGTGGCGCGCATGACGGTGACGGCGTCGTCCGGCAGGATGGTGTCGGCATGCAGGATGCAGACGATCGGAGCGGTGATCTCGGCCACGCCGCGGTTGATCTGCGCGGCCCGGCCCCGCACCCGGTGCTGCACCACGCGCAGCCCAGCGGCCTGCGCCAGCGCGGCCGAGGCGTCGCTGCTGCCACCGTCCACCAGCAGGATTTCGGCCGGCGCCGGGTGCAGGGCGGCGAGGCAGCGCAGCAGGCGGGGCAGCGCCACGGCCTCGTTCAGCATGGGGACCACGATCGCGACGCCGGGCTCGCCCGTCATGCCAGCAGGCCGGGCCAGCGGGCCAGGTCCTCCGGCCGGTCCAGGTCGGCCAGGGTGTCCAGCATTGCGGGCGTCACGCCGTGGCCCGCCATGCGCCGCAGCGTGAGGGCGAGCACCTCGGCGCCGCCCCAGGGCATGGCCGCGAACAGGAACGGCATCGGCCGGGCCAGGCCGAGCAGGTAGTAGCCGCCATCCTCCGCCGGGCCGATCACCGCCGGGTGGGAGCGCAGCGCGGCCGCGGCGGCTGTCAGGTGCGCTGGAAGGAGGTCCGGGATGTCGGCGCCGACCAGGATCGCGGGCGGCGGCACCCGCTCCATGCGCTCGCCCAGGTCGCCGTCGCCCTGTTCGGCCAGCGCCACGTCCGGGCCGAGCCAATCCTGGAACCGGGCCAGGGGCGCGCCGGTGGTCCGCACCTCGAACGGCAGGGCGCTGCGGCGCACGGCTGCCAGCGCCCGTTCGGCCAGGCGGCGGTGCAGGCCGGCGGCGCCCACGGCTCCCAGCGTCGGGATCAGCCGGGTCTTGGCGCGGCCCGGCTCGGGGAAGCGGGCGAACAGCGCCACCCGCGGGGCCATGGCCGCCGGGCTAGTCAAGGGCGCTTGCCGCCCGCATCTGCTTGTCCATGATCCTGCGCCCGCCCGTTGCATCCCTGCCCGTCATCGCAGCCTTGGCCGCTGCCGTCATCCTGGTGGGCGAGCGCCGAGCGCCGCTGCGCCGCCAGACCCAGCGGGAGCCGGAGCGGCTGCTGCGCAACGCGGCCCTCGGCGCGCTCAGCATGGCCGTGGTGGCCGCCGTGGAAAGCCCGCTGGTGCAGCCGCTCGCGCGCCAGGCCGAGACCCGGCGGCGCGGGCTGGCGCAGCGCCTGCCCGCGCCGGCCTGGGTGCGGGACGCCGCCGCGTTCCTGCTGATGGACTACACGACCTACCTTTGGCACGTTCTGACGCACAAGGTGCCGGCGCTGTGGCGGCTGCACCTGGTGCACCACGTCGATCTCGACATGGACGCCTCGACCGCGCTGCGCTTCCACGCGCTCGACATGCTGGTCTCGGCGCCGTACCGCGCGGCGCAGGTGGCGGTGGCCGGCGCCTCGCCGCGGGCGCTGCGGCTGTGGCAGGGCTTCTTCTTCGTGTCCGTGCTGTTCCACCACGCCAACCTGCGCCTGCCGGCCGGGCTGGAGCGGCGGCTGGCCCGCGTGCTGACCACGCCGCGCATGCACGGCATCCACCACTCCACCGTGCACGGGGAGACCAACTCCAACTGGTCGAGCGGGCTGAGCCTCTGGGACCACCTGCACCGCACCTTCCGGCTGGACGTGCCGCAGGACCGGGTGCAGGTCGGCGTGCCGGGCTACCGCGACCCGGCTGAAATCCGCCTCCGCCCCTCGCTGCTGCTGCCTTTCGCCCCTCAGCGCGACGCCTGGCGGCCCCAAGAGGGCGCCACCGTCCGCCATTGACGGACCGCTACCGGGAACAGGCTGCGCCGCCCAGCACGCAGAAGCGGGCGCAATGCGGATGGTTGAGCAAAACGGGGCCATCCGCCTCGGCCAGGGTGCCGCCCAGCTCGAATTGCGGGTCGTACGGCAGCAGGGTGCAGGCCAGCACGGCGGGAGCCGCCGCACCCCGGCGCTTCACCACCATGCGGCCGCTGGCGCACATCACGCTGTCCGGCGACTTGTTCAGGATGCCCCAGCAGGCCGTGGTGATCTCCGGCACGTCGGCCGTGCCGTCCATTTCGGGGAACAGCATCAGCCGCACCGGGTCAGCCGCGTCCAGCGGCAGCCCGCGGGAGGCGAACAGGCGGGCGTAGCCGGCGCGCAGGGCCGCCTCCGGCTCCGGGCTGAAGCCGGCCCGCCCGGCGACATGGACGGTGAAGCCGTTGGCCGCGAGCCAGGCCAGGCCCTGCATGGTGATCTCGAACGTGCCCGGCCCGCGCTCCCGGTCGTGCAGCGCCGGGCCGTGGTGGTCCAGGCTGACCCGCAGCGTCAGCAGGCCGGGATGGGCACGGTTCAGCGCGGCCAGGTGGTCCTGGCTGCGCATCATCGGGCGCATGGCGTTGGTCAGCACCAAGGTCGGCAGGCCGCGGCGCAGGCTGTCCTCCAGCATGGGCAGCAGGTCCGGGTTCATGAACGGCTCGCCCCCGGTGAAGCCGATCTCCCGCACCGGGTCAGGCCGCGCCTGCGTCTCGTCCAGGAAGGCCGAGACCTCCGGGGCGGACAGGTAGGCCAAGGCGTCGTTGCGCGGGCTGCTCTCGATGTAGCAGCGGGCGCAGGTCAGGTTGCAGAGCGTGCCGGTGTTGAACCACAGGGTGCGAAGCGCTGAGAGCGCCACGCTGGCCCGCGGCTCGCCCCTGGCGGTGCGAAGCGGGTCGGTGAACTTGGCCCGGTCCAGTGCAGCCTGCAAAGCGGGAGACTCCTGACATCCACCTTGCAAATGGTGCCCGGGACGGAAAGTTCAGGGCCCGCCCGTCACATGGCCGGAACCTCGGCGCGCTGCACCTCGGGCCAGCCGATGCTGGGGGCATGGCCGCGGAAGTTCTCCAGCCACCAGCGCCAATCCTGCTGCACCAGGGAGAACGGCGAGGCGTGGCCAAGCTCGCGCGCCGCCCAGACCGGCCAGTGCGGGTTGGCCAACGCCGGCCGCCCCAGCATCACCAGGTCGATCAGCTCCTCGCGGATGACCCGGTCGGCGTTCTGCGGCACGCCCAGGTTCCAGCTGGTCGCAACGGGGATGCCGACCTCCCGGCGCACCCGGTTGGCGCGCTCGATCATGAAGCCGACCTCGTTCATCGGCGGGTTGACCATCTCGTCGGTGTTGAAGCCGAGCGACAGGTCGGCGAGGTCGAGCCCGTGGTCCTTCATCATGCCGATCGCGGTCACGGCGTCCTCGAACTGGGTGCCGGCCGGGTGCAGGTCGTCCGAGCCGAGCCGCATGGTGAGCGGGTAGCGCTCCGGCCACACGGCGCGCACCGCGTCCAGGGCTTCGAGGTGGAACCGCGCCCGGTTGGCGAGGCTGCCGCCATACTGGTCCGTGCGCTGGTTGGCCAGCGGCGAGAAGAAGCTGGCGCCGAGGTAGCCGTGCGCGTAGTGCATCTCGAGCCATTTGTAGCCTGCCTCCAGCGCGCGCACGGCGGCGGCGGCATAATCTTTGTGCAGCTGCTTGATCTGCGCCACGGATAGTTGCTGGACCGGATAGATGTGCCCGCCGCCGCCGTACGGGATGGCGGAGGGCGCCATGCAGGTCCAGCCATCCGGGTGGTCCGGCGGCAGCTGCTTCCACATGCCCTCGGAGTTGACGCCGCGGTGGGGCGGCAGCTCGCTGCCCTTGCGCCCCGTATGGCCGAGCTGGATGGCGGGCACGGCGCCCATCCGCTCGATGATCGCGGCGACGCGGGCGTGACCCTCGATCTGGTCGTCGTGCCAGATGCCGGCGCAGGAGGTCGTGGTGCGGCCATCCGGGGTGATGGCCATCTGCTCGCCGAACACCAGCGCGAAGCCGCCGGCAGCGCGGGCGCCGAGGTAGCTCACATGGTAGTCGTCCAGCTTGCCATCGACCGAGTTGTACATGGTCATCGGCGACATCACGGTGCGGTTGCGCAGGGTGACGTCCTTGAGCGTGTAGGGGCTGAACAGGTCAGGCATGGCACTGTCTCCTTGAGAAGCATGCTGCGATCGTGTGTGGCAAACTCCGTGCCAAGCCAGGACGGAACGAGTCCTGGACGGAGGCGTTGGCCAGCCGCCGCATCAATGGAGCCGTCCGTGACACGTTGGGCCACAACGCTGCACTTCGCCCTCGTGTCAGGGACGCTGGCGAGCGCGGCATCCACCGTGGCGCTCGCCGCCGCGGCCCGGAGGAAGGGCAAGACTGCCTTCCAGCCGGTCAACTCCACCAGCCACTGGCTGCATGGCGAGCAGGCGGGCGACGTCGCGGCGGCTGACCTGGCCCATACGGCGGTGGGGCTGGCCACGCACCAAGCCGCCACCCTGTTCTGGGCCGTCCTGTTCGAGCGCTGGATCGGCGCACGCCGCCCGCTCTCCGCCGCTTCCATGCTGCGGGACGCCCTGGCGATCTCAGCGCTGGCAGCGGCGGTGGATTACGGCGCAACCCCTAAGCGGTTCACCCCGGGATGGGAGTTCGTGCTGTCGAAGCGGTCCATGGCCGCCGGCTACGTTGCGATGGCGCTCGGGCTCGCCGCCGGGGCCTGGGCAACGCAGTCTCAGACGGCCTGAAGAATCCTACTTGCTGCGGCGCCGTGGGGCCGGGGCCGCTGCGGGCATTGCAGCCGGCAGCTTGGCGCAGGCCGCTGCGAGCAGGGCATCCACGCGTTCGGCGGAGCAAGTCGCGGCCACGTAGCTGAGCCCGGCCTGCCGCAGCCGCTCGTGCAGCGCCGGGTCCTCGTGGAGCAGCAGGATGCGCGCCGCGAACTCCTCCGCCGTGTCGGCGATCACGGCCGCATACTCCTCCGGCAGGTCCATGCCCTCGGCCGCGCAACGCGTCAGCACGCAAGGCACCCCGGCGGCGAGGCTGGTCAGCACCTTGCCTTTCAGCCCGGCGCCGAACCGCAGCGGCGCCACCGTCAGCCGCAGCCGGGCCAGCACGGGCCGCAAGTCCGGCACCTGGCCGAGCAGGCGCACCCCGGGCCGGGCCAGCGCGCGCACCGGATCCGGGGCGTGGCTGCCCACGATGAGGCACTCGATGCCGGGCGCCGCCGCGTGCAGGTGGGGCAGCACGTCGCCCACCAGCCATTGCGCCGCATCCACGTTCGGGCTGTGGCGGAATCCGCCGATCAGGGCGAGGCCGGACCGCTCGCCGAACGGCGCCGGGCCGGGCTGCAAGGGCATTGTCCAGGGCAGCACGTGGACCGGCGTGCGTATCCCGGCCGCCGCCGCCAGGTTCCGCTCATGGGAGGAGTGCACGACGACGCTGTCCGCCGCCGCCAGGGCCGCCATCTCCGCCGCCTCCAGCGCCGCAGCCTGCGCGTCGAGGGCTGCCGACTGCTTGACCTGCGCCTCGCGGCGGCTGCGCAGATGGTGCAGGTCGGCCACGTTGAACAGGATGGTGGCGTCGGGGAAGCGCTGGCGGATCATCGCGGCGTATCGCGTCATGTTCGCCACCCGGTGGATGTAGAACAGGTCGTAGCGCAGCACCTCGCGGCGGAATATCTCCTCGACCGACTGGTAATACGGCGTGCAGTAGCACTGGATGCCGACCCGTTCGAGCGCCTCGGTGTAGGCGCCGGCCCTGGCCATGCTGTCGGCGCCGACGAAAGAGACCTTGTATCCCAGCCGCTGCAAGGACCGCATGTGCTCCAGCGCCGCGTTCGACCCGGCGTCCTGGTCCGGCGTCGGCGTTGCGTCGTCGATGAACAGGGCGCGCCGGGTCACCAGCCGCTCGGCGGCCAGCCGCGGGTCCGCGCCGTCTAGCGGAAAGCCTTGCAGCGCCTCGGACCAGGTGCGGACAAAGGTGCGCTGGTTCAGCCGCTGGAACCGCTTGATCCCCGCGCCGTCCACGTCCGTGCCGGCCGAGGCGCCCTCATGGTGCGTCACGCGCGACAGGGGCTGCATCACCACGCGCAGCCCGGCGGCGCGCACCTTGAAGCACAGGTCGGTGTCCTCGTAATACGCCGGCGCGAACGCGGCCGAGAGCCCGCCGACTTGCTGGAACAGGGCGCGCGAGATCATCAGCGCGGCACCGGAGACGTAGTCCGCATCGCGCAGGAAGCAGTATTCCGGCCGCTCCGGATCGTCGCCGCGGCCCCAGTTCATCCCCATGCCCTGCCGCCAGATGATGCCGCCCGCCTCCTGCAGCGTGCCGTCCAGATACAGCAGCTTGGACCCGGCGACGCCCACCGCCGGGTCGGCGGCGAAGGTGCCGGCCAGCTCGTCCAGCCAGCCGGGCTGCACCAGGGTGTCGTTGTTCAGCAGCATGAGCAGGCGGCCGCGCGCCATCGCCGCCGCCGCGTTGACCGAGGCCACGAAGCCCAGGTTGGCCCCATTGCGCAGCAGCCTGATGCCGCCGGACAGCAGCAGGGCGGCATAGACCGTCTCGTCCGTGGAGCCATCATCGACCACGATCACTTCCAGGCTGGCTTCGGGCCGGTTCAGCAGGATGGAGTCGAGGCAGCGGTGGGTGTGGGCGAACTGGTCGCGCGCCGGGATGATGACCGTCACGTCCGGTTGCGCCGTGTCGGGCAGGTGCAGCGCCGGATATCGCGCCAGCACGGCCCCGGCGGCTTGCTGCAGCACGTCTGACAGGGTGGCGTCCTGCTGCACCAGGTGCTGGAAACGCTCCTGCCGTTCCAGGGCGGACGCATCGAGCGCCGATTGCCGGGCCAGCACCGTGTCCAATTGCCGCAGCAGCCAAGTCGCCAAGGGGTGCAGGTCCTGGGCGGAGCCTGCCTGCGCGGCGGTGGCGGCGACCGCGCCGGCCAGCTGGGACAAGGTTTCCTCGTTCAGCAGCACGCGCGGGTTGGGCAACGCCATGGGAGACCCGGTGAGGTCCTGCCCGGTCGCCCGCACCCGGACCCGCAGGTCCACGGTCGGTCCGGTGAAGCTGGCCGAGGGCAGGCTGACCGTGAAGGCGTGTCGGCCGTCGCCGTAGCCGAACCCTTGCAGGTCGGCGCGGAACTGGTCTGCCAGGACCCGGCAGACGAGGTCATGGCCGCAGAGGATTTCCAGCTCGACCGGGTCGAACGGGTTCGCTGGGTCAAACGCCCAGCCTGACATGGATTGGAGGCTGCCGTTGTCGACGTGCCCGATGGTCGCCGGGGCTGCGATGTCCAACATGGTGCGAGAGACCTGGGGTTGTTGCGGTGAGGAGCGTGCCGGTCGGTTAAGGGCGCGGCAGAGCTGGCGCGCGTCGGTTTACGCGTCGGTTTTACAGGAGGAAACCCTTATGGGCGAATGCCTAGACGCCAGAACCGAAATGGCATTTCTGAAGTCGCTTTGGTGGACCAAGCGGAAGTACAATCGATTAGGCCCAAAACGCCCCTGGGCGTTTGACCTGCCCGTCAAAGATAAGCATTATCGAGGCGTTGATAGAAATCATGTTTAATCGTGATTCCTTTAACAAATTTTTAGAATCTCCTCCCTATTCAACGTTCGGGTCGTTGTCTTGGGAGGTTATGGTGCCGGATGTTTTCGTCGGTGGCGTTCAGGGCTTCTCAACATTGGGAACTACTCAGGCAACGCAGCTTCTACTTGAAAATAGCCGCATTGGCCTCTACATGCATGCGGACGCGATCCAGAACTCTTACGACGATGGCTCCTTGTCGGCGGTCGCCAGCAACTTCGACGGTACTGGCTCCGGCTATGCGGAACTGCCGTTCATCCCATCGGACGCCGCGGACTGGTTCGCCAACAATTACGCGACGTTGTTTTCCAACAACGGGCTCACGCCGGCTGAGGTTGCGGTTGACGTGCCGGTCGACATCGATCCCGCCGAATGGCAGGCCTATGTTTCCGCCGCCAGCAAGGCCGGCATCACCTGCGTCTCCCCCATCTTCTCGCCCAACACCGCAGACGACTCGCTGGGTGACTTCGCCACTCTCCCGCAATACGCCAGCCTGCGGTCAGCGGCTCTTCTCGGCGGCGGACTGACGCTCGACACTCCGCCGAACTACGCCCTTGAGCGAGGCTCAGCCTATCTCAGCACCGTCGAGAGCGAGATTCGTTGGGCGCGCGCCAACGACCTTCACGTCACGGTCATCCTGTCGCCGCATGACGATTATGACACCAACTTCCGGGAGAACACGGCGAGCTACATCGCCCAGCTGGCCGCCAACGGCGCCTTGCCTGACACCTGGGTGGTCGAAACCTATTCAAGCGACGGAACAACCATCGTCGGCAGCGACACCGACCCGGAATCCGTGGCGGGCGTCGCCCTGTGGGTGGCGCAGAACCAGGACACCGCGGCATCGATCTCCTCCAGTTCGACCAGCGTGTCATGGGCCGCACCGGTCCACGTCGCGGTGGGAGGGGCCAGCCTGCTGACCGTCAGCGACACGGGCGGCCAGGCGGAGATCAGCGGCGGGGCGGGCGGCATCAAGGTCAACTCGTCCGGGGTATCCGACCAAATCTGGACCGTTGCAGGCTCCACCAACACCGTCGTCGTGGGAGCGTCGTCCGTGGTCAACAGCCAGGGACATGACAGCATCACGACGGGAGCCAACGCCACCGTGACGGTGAACGGAACCGCCTCCATCCAGGGCGGCTCGGGTTCCAACCAATATGTCATTAACGGCACTGCCACGCTGGCCAGCCAGCCATCCGGCAGCGACTTGATCACGGCCAATGCCGGAGCCGTGCTGACGGCGACGGAAAGCGGCGCGTATTTTAACCTGGTCGACAACGGCGCCAGCGTGCATGTCAGCGAGACC
>CAXSAX010000002.1:57063-124356 GCA_964235495.1 uncultured Acetobacteraceae bacterium
TGTCGCAGGGCACCGGCGACGCCATCCAGGGCGGCACGGGGTCGAACTACTACGTGGTCAGCGGCAGCGCCACGCTGGCCAGCCGCTCGGCCGGCACCGACACCATCGTCGCCCAGGCCGGCGCCAGCCTGACCGCCAACATCACCGGCGCGTATTTTAACCTGGTCGACAACGGCGCCAGCGTGCATGTCAGCGAGACCGGCGGCGGCGACAATGCCAGCTTGGCGCTGTCCGGCGGCGGCGGGCTGATCTACGGCGGCGCCGGCCTCGGGCTGAACGCGCGCACCAACGGCGGCCAGGCCACCAGCGTCAGCCTGGGCAGCGGCAACTACACCGTGGTGTCGCAGGGCACCGGCGACGCCATCCAGGGCGGCACGGGGTCGAACTACTACGTCATCGACGGAACTGCGACACTAATCAGTCAGACAACCGGCACCGACACGATTCAGACAAAACTCGGTTCCAACGCCACCGTGAACCTGACAGGGTCCTGGGCCAACGTCATCAACACGGGCGGAGACACGCAGATCAAGGAGACGGGCGGCAGCGACAACGCCCTGGTAAACCTTGCCGGCGGCTACGCGACGGTGAGCGGCGGGGCCGGCTATGGCTTGACGACGACGACCGACGCGAGCACGGCGTCGGCCGTCACGGTAGGAGCGGGCGGCTCCGTGGTTCACAGCAACGGCACCGACACTATACAGGGAGGCTCCGGACAGCTCACCTTCATCGGGGGCAGCCACGACTCGCAGGTGTTGGGCGGCTCGGGCGCCATGGTCATTGAGGCTGGTTCGGGCAACCTGACCGTCAAAGGCAGCAGCGCTGGCGATGTGTTCCATGCCGGAAGCGGCAACGCGATGTTCACCGAAGGATCAAGCGCCAGCACGGCCTACCTTGGCGCCGGGAATGCGACAGTCGTCGGCGGGGCCGGCACCAACACTTACCACTTCCAAGCCGGACAGGGAGCACGTGCCATCGATATCCAGAACTTCCACTCCGGCCATGACAGCTATGACTTCCAAGGTTTCAACGGCAACGCGGTTGCCAGTCAGACCGTCAACAACGGCTCGCTGCAGTTGACGCTGAGCGATGGCGCCGTTGTCACCTTTGACGGCGTGACGAAGCTAAGTTAGGTCCCATCAAGCAAGGTCGCTCAATCTTGGTCAGACATCTTGCGAGAGCAGGCGGTTAACAAAGATACGATTGTTGCCGCTTCTCTCCTGTTCGTGGAAGTCTGGCAGCATCTTGCGCGTGACAGCCTGGTCAGCGCCTGCACGAAAACGCTCGTGCGTCTCGATCACGACGCATCGGGTGAGCGACAGCCAAGCACCGGTGTCAGCCTCGAACACGTCCAGCTCGGCGCCTTCAATGTCCATTTTGAGCAAGTCGATCGTCTGCACGTCGTAGCGCTTCATCAGGCTCGACATCGAGGTTGCGGTCACGTCCGCCAGCTCGCCCGGGGCAACAGCCTCGGTTTGATAGCCCCATTCGCCCAGCGATTGTCCGGATGGGTCCGTTCTTCGCAACCTGACCATGGTGTCATCGGGCCAAACAGCCGAGTTGACAGCAACCACATTCGAATAGGCCATCGTATTGCGCTGCAGCAGGCGAAAGTTGGCGATGTCAGGCTCGACCGCGATGATGCGGGCTTTTGGGTACTTCTGAGCGAAGTATAGAGTGGTCAGCCCTATGTTGGCTCCCATGTCAAATATGGTTGCAACATCATGGGCGATTTCAGGGTTTTGGTATTTTCGCTCAAGGAACACAGCCTTGTAGACATCCACGTCCGAACTGCCTGGGCGGATTTCCACAAGGCACACGCTCTCGGGCAACTCGACCACCACAGCAGAGATTTCCGCTTTTTCGGTGTCGAGTTTTGCAACGTGCGCTGTGCGCATGTTCACCGTGTCGTCCAGGTTGGCCGGGACTTGGGTGAAAATGCCTCCCTGTCGGGTGAATAGGTCGGCCGGATAGGTGTCCCATCGAACGTGCAGCACATCACCGGACAGGTAATAGTCGCCCAGGGTTCCATGGCTTGCATGACGAACGCGGCCATCTTCGCCAAGCAGGAGGTCGTCTGTCCATAGCCGGTGCTGAACCCTTACGCGGTACGGTCCCTGTCCAGGCAAGCCAGGCAACGGCGCCGTGTCTCTCGGTTCTGGGCAGGACGCCTTGCTCAGATCCCGCAAGTAGGTGTCTTCAACGCCGTTCATTCGCTCGAGCACACCCCGGAAGCTTCCGTCGTCATGATGCCGCTTCCAGGCAACTTGACCGGAAAACTCGCCGCCAGTGCCGCGCGCTGCCCGCAGGAGGAAGTCCTCCTCGGACTTGAGGGCGTAATGGTTGACGACCGCCTTGCGCATGATGGAGTCCATCGTGACGGGATCATCCAGGTATCCCCTCGCGATCTCCGAATGATCCGCAAGATAAGAGCTGGCATCTATTCCGATCACGTTGACGCGGCGAACATCGGACCAGACCGGGTTGCTCAACCCATGCCAGAATGGCAGCCCCCCGCCCCTCAGCCGTGCATCCGTCAGCACTGCTGAGCGTGTCAGGTGCTTTGTATTGATGCTGAGGGTAGACTCTCGTTGAGTGTACTGCCGCAATACGCTTCCACGCGGGCGACTGACGAATCCGCTGGTTCCGAAGTTGAGCCAATTGAAGTGCACGCTATCAGCGGTGAGAGCATACTCCTTCATGAAGGCAGAAATGGAATTGAGACCACGCAGCACTAGAAATTCGTCTATGTCCAGAAACGTGACCCACTCCGACTCTCGCCTTGCCCGGGTCATGGCATCCAGGTACATAGTCCTTTGCTGTCCCTGCCCGCTGAAATGCCTGAAAGACACGAAATTCTTTTGGCTGAGTTCAGTTGCAAACACCTGGTCTGCAAACGAGTTCGGATCGTCGTCGTTACAGTAAAGATAGACGTGGTTGAATCCAAGAAGATCGTAATACTGCAACCACTCAGAAATATGTGTTGTTTCCCACCGAGCACAGGCTACGATTGAGAACTCAAACACTTAGAAGACCCCCACGGAACTGCGCCGAGCGCACTCCTCACACCAGCACGGGTTTGCCTAATGCAGGCGTTCATCAGTCTTTCAAAAAGAGCAAACCGGTGTACTGGAAATAAGTAGGAACATCGCCCTGCGACGCGATTCTCCGCAAGACCTCATTGTTGTTGTAGAGTGAGTAGCCCTTGTTGGCCAGCTTCTCTATCCAATACTCGGATGGTTGGCAGTTGACATGATGATGTCCGGGCTGCCCAGGAACGGCATGCGTCATGGCTATGATGGGCGCGTTAGCCAACGTGTCCACATAATAGCCCACCTTTTCTGGAGCAATATGTTCCGCAACCTCGCAACTCCAGACGAAGTCGACTGGCATTGTGAAAGGGCCGGTTAGCAAATCATGCAACGCAACGGGAGTCACGGCGCGCTGAATATTTGCCAGAAGCCCATCAATGCCGAACGCTTTCACCCCCATGCGGCTGAAGAAGTCAACAGCGTGACCTTCCCCGCATCCAACGTCCAGCATTGAACTAATGGCGAACCTTTCCCGAAAGTACCGCCACAGACTTGGCGCCCAGGTATTCTGATCACCGTGTCTGACATTGCCACCCAGATCGGGCCGATTTACGTCGTAGGCAGCTGACATGATCGTATCCTCACCTATCTGCCCAATGACCCACTGGCATGACGCTTAACCCGGCCCATACAATCGATCAAGGAGAGTCTGCGATCGCTCACGGTTGCCGGGCCTTGCTTCGTCACACGCGCACGCCCGGCGATGCCCAAGCGTGTGAACGCTGCATCCATTTCATGCCTGGCGAAGCATTTGCCTGCTGGCCTAACCAGCGTCGCACCTGTCGCGCCATTGCTGGGATGGAGGCCTGTGTTCAGATGTCAGGCCCGGGTCAGCCAGCGACAGCGCAACCGCGTTCAAGCTTTCAGGCCCGGCATCCGCCGTGATGTCGTTGCCGAGCTTGCAGGTTGGATCGTTCGCTCCGTAATTCTCCACGACCCACTGAGTTGGCAGGGCGTGGGCGGCCTTCAGGTCTGCAACAAGGCGAGCCGTGTTTTGGGCGAACGCGAGGTCGTAACCGCATCCGCCGCGCTGGCCGGCGGCATCTGGTCTCTCAGCGTAAGGTGAGACGATCAGGCTGCTGCGAATGCCCTGCTGCGTTGCCCAGGCGATCATCTGGATGACCAGCCGCCCGTAGCTTGCGTCCCGCAGCGTCCAGTAGGTTGGCGGGACATCCAATCCAATGCCGCCGCCAAACAGCGCGGCTGCACGGACGTTGGCCCAGAACTCCGCATCCGCGAAACCATCGTCCAGGTCCTCAGCGCCGCCGTTGGGTGTCATGACGATCGCTGCATTGAGGACATCGTGCCTCGCTGCACTGCATATCACCTGCTTCATGGCTGCAAGGTCAGCCTTGGTGGTGTATCCGCCATAGGCATGGCCGGTTCGCGCATCTCCGACGCCGGCCTGGTAAACTCCCGTGCCGTCGCCGGAGTTGGTCAGCATGTTGATGTTCACTTCAGCCGGGTAGCGGCCGTCGAAAAGCGCCAGGTAGCCAGCGTCGTCGATGCTGCCGCCACCGACCTCCGCCACGGTTGCGGTCGCTGCTGCCTTGCCGAGCCAAGCGGCCCACAACGCCGAGCGCTGACCCGCGGTGAGCGCGGCGTTCCCGTTGGCGTGCTGGTAAAGCCCGATCCTGCCGGTGCGCAGCATGGCTGAACTGATGGCCGGGTCCGCCAAGGCGGCGTAACGCGGGCCCACGCTGCCAATAAAGACGACCTTGTCCGAAGCGCCCAGCACGTCGGAGGGAGCGGCGCCGCCCGCCGCGAGCGCCAGGAGCAGACAGGCCAGCGACCGTTTCGGCATGGAGAGCTTGCCGTCCCGGCTAATGGTTCCTGGGTCTCCCAGCGCTTCGCGGCTTCTCCTTGGCTGCGGGAGCAGCGGCTCGCAACTTGCGGATGGAAGCGGGCTCAGCCACGGCTGGCAGGTCCTGGCCGATGCCCCGCGGCGAATCAGGCAGCTTGGCCGCGCTTTGCTTCGCAGCCCGTCGCCCTTGGGCCGCCGGAGCGTCAGCTTTGGCGGCCGCCACCGGGCGCTTAGGTCCGAAATATGCCGGCTGCATCGGGTCGACGCGGGTGAAGGGCGGCTCAGCGACCTTGACCCAGTCGAGGGCGACCGCTTCGTCCGGCGGCAGCAACTCGGTGAAAGGCGCGCGCTCCAGGCTGAAGTTCTTGTTGTAGAACGGGTCCAGGGTGAGCCTGTCGTCCCAGCGTTCCTTCATGGTCTCGGCTTCGTGGAAGAAGCGCGCCTCCTGCACCGGGCGCTCGTCGTCGCCGCGGCTGAGCGATTCGTGGTGTTCGGCGATGAAGTCGGGCGTCCAGATGATCTTGTAGCCGGCCGCCCGGACCTTCAGGCAGAAATCGACGTCGTTGAAGGCAACCGGCAGGTTCTTCTCATCCAGGCCACCGACTTCCTGGAACACCCTGGCGCGGATCAGCACGGCGGCGGCGGTAACGCCGGAATATTCCTGGGCGAACAGCAGCCGCCCGCCGAAGCCGTGGTCGTCCTCCTGCAAGCCAACGCCCAGGTGCCCGGCGACCCCGCCCAGCCCCATGATGATGCCGCCGTGCTGGACGGTGCGCGACGGGTAGAGGAACTTGCCGCCGACCATGGCGACCGCCGGGTCAGCCAGCGCCTCGTTGACGCAGACCCGCAGCCAGTCCCCGTCTCCCACGAACACGTCGTTGTTCATCAGCACCAGGAAGTCCGCGGTGGAGCCGGCGGCGGCCAGGTTATTCAGCCGGGAATAGTTGAACGGCTCCTCGACGCGCATGACGCGCACCTTGGGCAGCAGCGCCGCCTCGGCGCAGAAGGCGGCCGCCTCGTCGCTGGTGGACCAGTTGTCCACCAAGGTGATGCGCATGTTCTCGTATAGCGTCTTGGTGAGCAGCGTGCGCAGGCAGCGACGGGTCGTGGGCACCTGGTCCTTGAACGGGATGATGACCTCGACCGACGGCTCCCAGTCGATCAGCCAATCCTGGCGGTAGAGCGTGCTGTCCCGGATGTTGGACACCTTCGCCGGCCGGCCGATGCGTTCGAGGTGGTCGCGCACGGCGGCGATCCCGGCGTTGAGCGCGTAAGGCTTGGCGCTGGTGTCGGACGCGGTCGAGTTCTCCGTGATGCGCCAGTGGTATAGGACTTCCGGCACATGGAAGATCTCGTGCGGCGGCACGTGCTCGGACAGCCGCAGGATCAGGTCATGGTCCTGCGCGCCGTCGTACTGGCTGTCGAGCGGGCCGGCCCGCTCCAGCGCGCCGCGCTCGACGAACAACAGGTGGCAGACGTAGTTCACCCCCAGCAACAGCCGATGGTTCCAGTCGGGCTTGAACGCGGGCGTGGTGAAGCTGCCGGCCGCATCGACCTTGTCCTCATCCGAGTACAGCAGCTTGGCGCCTCTCGCCTGGGCCGCGCGCAGCATCACCTCCAGCGCCGTTTCGGCGAGCAGGTCGTCATGGTCGAAGAAGGCGATCCATTCGCCCTTCGCCGCTTTCAGGCCGAAATTGGTCGAGCGGCTGATGCCGCCGTTCTTGGCCATGGGACGCACGAGGATTCGGGCGTCGCGGGCGGCGTATTCCTCGATGCAGGCGGTCAGGGCAGCGTTCTCGCTGCCGTCATCGACGAGGATCAGCTCCCAGTTCTCGTAGGTCTGGGCGATGACCGACTCCACCGCCGCGCGGAACTCGTCCAGCTTCGGGCGGTACACGGGGCACACGACGCTGATCAGCGGCGAGCGGGAGTCAGGCTCTCGATCCGCCAGCACGCGGGCCTTCAGGGCGGCGGCGTATTCGGGAAACCACTCGGAGTAATCCGCCAGCAGGTAGGTCTTCTGCGGAATCAGGCTCAGCAGGTTGCGCCTAAGCCGCGTCAGCCGCACGTGCATGTAGTTGATCTCGTCCGACAGCTCGGCCAGCTGGGCCTCTGCCGCATCGGAGATCAGGCTGACGACGAGCGGGCTTTTCTCCAGCTCCTCGTTGTCGGGCATCAGGTAGAAGCGGTAGCTCTGCTTGCGCCCGCGCCGCATGGATGGCGGCAGCACGAAGCGGAAGCCGCAATAGGCGGAGCCATTCAGCAGGCGGCCGACATCGGTGCGCACGCGGTTGGCGCGGACATGGCCGATGGTGATGCCGTCGCAGGCGATGCGGACCATACAGTTGCCGTCGAGCCTGCCGGTCTCGTAGCTGGACCGCAGCACCCAGCCTTCCAGCCCGCTGCCGCGCAGGCCATCGACGTGGCTCTGCACCTGGGGACGCCACTTGTAGCTGTAGTCGAACGAGTCCGCCGTGTTGCCTTGGGAGCGGATGACCATCGGCATGCGCCGGGTGTCGCGGAACTCCACGCGGTGCGGCTCGCCGTCCAGCGCCTGCAACGGAAGCTTCACGCTGTAGCCGACGGCCTCCGGGGCCGAACCGGCATTGGCCACGTCCGGGCGCGAGCCGTCGCACACCACCTCCGCCGTCTGCTGGCCGTCCACCAGCACGTAAAACCGCGCCGGCTGCGAACGGCCGTTTGGGTCGTGCGCCCAGCCGGCGATCACTCCTTCCTCCACCGAGTCGAGCTGGCAGTTGATCGGCGACCGCATCGATTCAGCCATCATGCGTGTTTCATCCAGCGTTGTCACAGCCTGGGCAAAGCCCTTGCGCGCCACCGTTATTGCATTGCAACGCAGCAGACAATCCTGCGTGCCACCGAGCCCGCCCGCACCTCCGGGCCTGGCTGCACGACCAGCGGCTAATCTGGCTCGACGCCTTGCCGAGGAGGGTCTTGCACCGTAGCTTGGGAGTCGGATGTTGCGAAGTCGGACCAGTCACGCCCCCGCCGCAACGACGGCCGCGACCGGGGATGCGGGCGCGCTCCGGTCCACCCGCTTCCCCCTCGACGTGCTGTTCGGGACGCAAACGCCGCGCGCGGATCTGCCGCAGCCCGGCGCTGCCCAGGCCGGCCTGGCATCCAGCTACGATGATCCCGTCGAGGCCACCGTCGCCGGGCAGCTGGACGCCGGGTTCTATCTTGGCATGTACGACGACATCCGGCGTGCCGGGATCGACCCGGTCAGTCATTACTGCAGCCATGGCTGGGCGGAAGGACGCGATCCCGCGGCGTGGTTCGACACTCGCCACTACCTCGACGCCAACCGCGACGTGGCCGAGCACGGGGTCAACCCGTTCTGGCACTACCTGGCGCACGGCCGCTCCGAGGGGCGCGCTCCAAGCCGTCCCGGCGGAACCCGGCGGCAGACCATCGAGGCAGCGGTCGACCCGGACGTCATCACCGCCGCCTACGCCAGGCCGGAGCAGGCCGTGACGCTGACCCGCGTCCGGCTCGCAGCACTGCTGCGCCCTGCGGCGGAGGCGGCGTGCGGGCTGGTCATCTCCGCCGGGCATGACTGCTACATCCGCGTCACCGGCGGCATCCAGCTCTTCATCGCGGACGAGCAGGCGAAGTTCGCGCGGCAGAACCTGGCCTACCTCAACGTCTCCCCGTTCGTCCCCCTGCTCCGCCTCGCCGACCCTGACGCCGCGGACTTGCCGCTGAACCTTGTGCTGAATGGCCGCTTCATCGGA
Source organism: uncultured Acetobacteraceae bacterium (assembly GCA_964235495.1). Lineage (GTDB taxonomy): Bacteria > Pseudomonadota > Alphaproteobacteria > Acetobacterales > Acetobacteraceae > LMUY01. Next base: position 65,715 of record CAXSAX010000002.1, read on the forward strand.
GTGGCCAACGGCGGCGACCTGGCTGCCGTGCTCCGCCGCATGCCGCCGCGCCCCGGCGAGCCGCGCTGGTTCGTCCTGCACTGCCTGCTGGGCCACAGCATCGCCGACCTGGTGGCGCTGCACCGCGCCAGCCTCGCCGCCCGCGCCGTGTTCTGGGTGCACGACTATTCCTCCGTGTGCGTCGGCTACACCCTGCTGCGCAACGACGCCGCGTTCTGCCACGCGCCGCCGCCGGGCAGCATGGCCTGCCGGGTCTGCATCCACGGCAGCCGGCGGGAGGCTCATGCCGGCCAGGTCAGCCACCTGTTCCAGGCGGTGCCGTTCCACGTCGCAGCACCCTCGCAGGCCGCGCTGTCGCTCTGGCTGGCCCATGCCGGGCTGCCCTTCGCCACGGCGCAGGCGCACTCGCACTGCACCTTGCAGGCCGACCCGGCGCCCGCGCTCGCGCGTCCGGTCGGGGTGCCGGTCCGTGTTGCCTTCATCGGCTATCCCCGCCCGCAGAAAGGCTGGCCGCTGTGGCGGGAGCTGATCGCGCGCACCTGCCACACCGGCGCGTACCGCTTTTTTCACCTGGGCAGCGCCGAGGCGGTGCGCGACCTGCCGGGCATGAGCTGCCACCAGGTCTCGACCTCCCCGGAGCGGCCAGACGCCATGACGCAGGCTTTGGCCGAGCTGGAGATCGACTTGGTCGCGGCGTTGTCGCCCTGGCCCGAGACCTTTTCCTACGCCGCCTTTGAGTCGCTGGCGGCGGGGGCGGACCTGGTCTGCCTGGCCGACAGCGGCAACGTCGCGGCGGCCGTGCTGCAGCTGGGGCGCGGGGTCGTGGCAGGCAGCGAGGCGACCCTGGTCGAGTTCTTCGAAAGCGGCCAGGCCGTCGAGTACGTCAGGCTATGCCGCGAGCAGGGAACCGGGCGAGGCCGGCTGGCGCACGAAGGCACCACGGCGAGCCTCGCCCTCGACGCGCCCGCCTGAGCCGCCGCGTCAGGAGGGCGGCCCCGTCAGGTACATCGTTGCCGCCCCAAACTGCCGGGTCTCGAAGGTGATTCGCACCGGCACCAGCGGCGAACCCGGCGCGAGGCGGGCGAACCAGGCGGAGCCGCGCTGCGGCCGGCGCAGCACCGCCTCGTCCGCGTCGTGGATGAAGCCGGCCAACTGGCGCCCCTCGAAGTCGCAGCGCAGCGCGGCCCCCTGGAACGAGGAGCGGCCGGTCGGCTTCAGCACCTCCTCGCCGATTGTGCGCACGTCGATCTGCGACAGGCGGCGGCCATCGAAGGTGGTGGCCGCCCCCTCGCACTTGCCGGTGTCCGACAGGCGGCGCAGCAGCCCCGCCATGGCGCTCAGCGAGTCGATGGTGTGCAGCTGCTGCTCCACGGGCACCGGGTCCCGCTCCTCGTCCACCGGCGGCACGAGCTGGCTCAGCACCGGCTTGCCATTCTGCCAGTCGATCTGCGTCACCCGCGACTCGCCGTGCATGTGCCCGGAGCTGAACAGCTCCCGGGGCTCCGCCGCCTCGCCGTGGAAACGCCCATCCACCGTCGTGGTGGCGTCCGCATGGACCAGCAAGCCGACCATGCCCGTCAGATGGTAGGACACCTGCAGTCGGTAGCTCTGCGGCGACATCGCCAGGCTGGCCTGCATGTCCATGACGTTCAGGCCATCGGCATAGGCGGAGTAGGCCAGCTTCACCGGCGCGTCATCCGCCCAGGCGGGGAGCGGGCCGAACAGGGCGAGCACGGCGGCGGCCAGGCAGGTGCGCATGGGCGTCATGATGGGCCTGGACCGGGCGGTTTGTAACGTGAAATCAGGTGGCTGAGCCACGGACGGGACCCGGCGCGCCATGGGGCGGCTGACGCTGGACGACCTGGCGGCGTTCCTCGCCGGGCGGCCCCTGCCGACGGCGGTGGTGTAGGCCGCGGCGCTCATCCGGGCCGATCCAGATCGAGCTGCAGCGAGCGCAGCAGCACCCCCAGCGTCCGGGTGTCCAAGTTCATCCCGCGGTCCAGCGGCCGAGCGGGCTGCTGGATCGCCAGGCTCACCACGCAAGGGTCGGAGCCACCCGCCGGCAGCGCCAGGCTCTGCGGGGCGGAGGCTAGATCGGGAAGCCGCCATTCGGCGGCTGGCCGACCGTCCACCATGACCGAGACGGCCTGCTCGCCCCCCGGCTGCGGCGCGAAGCCGACCAGGTCCAGCCGCAGCACGGCCGGCCCGGCAGGCCGGCGGACTTGCAGCACGGCCACGCCGCCGACGCTCCAGGCAGCGCCCCCCGTGTCATCCCAGCCTTTCGCCAAGGCGTCGTGAAACACCGCATCCGCCTCGCCGACGCTGCGGCTGGGCGGCAATGCGGGCGCGCCGATCAGGGGCCAGGGCGCGAGAGCCGCATCGTCGGCGGAGCACAGCGCCAGCCCGCCGGCAGCGTGGCAATGCTGTCCCGCGCCGGGCACCCGGAACGCCTCGCTCCGGCGCAGCAGCACGCGCAGCTCGCCGGGCTGCAATGGCTGGCCGAGCGTCTGCGCCGGGTCGCACTCCGGCGCTGCCATGTCGCGCGCCGTCGCCATCGTGTTGGTCCGCATCAGCGTCTCGGAGGCGAGCAGCATCAGTTGGATGTCGACCGGCCTGGTCTGCGCCGCGCCGCAGCCGAACTTGGGCCACAGCGTCAGCTGGCGGTGCTGCGCGAATGCCGGGCGCAGACCGGCGGCGTCGATCGCCCACGGGTCGCCGGCTGCCGATCTCCAGCGGATCGCCGCCCGCAGCTCCCCCGTGTCGGCCAGCTGCAGGATCACGGCCGTCGCCAGCAGCGCCCCCGCCCAGCGGGGAGGCAGCGTCCGTGCCGCCGTGGCGACGCCCAGCACCATCACCATGTACGCCACCGGCCAGAAGAACCGCGAGGTGGCCCGGAACTGCGCCAGCCAATCCGGCACCGGGTGCCAGTGGAACAGGCGCAGCGGACCGGCATATCCCACGTTGGACAGCGCGAACCCGGTCAATCCCAGGGCCACCAGCCACAGCCCGGCGTGACGCCGCCAAGCCGGGCGCGCGCGGACAGCGAGCGCCAGGCTGGCCGCCAGCAGCAGCAGCAGCCCGGCGCCGAGATACTGGTAGCCCTCCCAGGCCTGCCCGCCCGTCGCGTCGTAGGCCAGTTCGGGGAACAGGGAGGATGCGCCGGGCAGCAGCGGCGCCAGCAGGTTCATCGAGTAGAAGCCGAAGCCCACCGCCGGCGAGCTGCCGCCCATGCCGAGCAGCCAGGCCGCCCCGCCGCAGACAGCCAGGCCGGCGCCGAACCCGGCGGCGGCGCGGAGCCAGCGCCGGTCGCCGCGCAGCAGCAGCGTGAGCGGCGCTGCCGCCAGCACGGCCCCCGTCACGGCCAGGATGTACGGGTGGATCAGCAGGCAGCCCAGCATCAGCAGCACCGCCGCCGGCCAGCAGCGCCGGCCTGCCGCCAGCCGGAAATACAGCCCGAGGCCCAGCAGGATGGCGGCGTGGCTGCACAGTGCCGTGTGGCCGTAGCGCGCCAGGAAGGTGGGCATGCTCAGGGACAGCAGCGCCACCGCCGCCGCCGGCCCCAGCCGCCGCTCCCCCGCGCTGCGCAGCGCGAACACGGCGGCTGCGGGCTGCAACGCGAAGGCCAAGGCGAGCCAGGCCTGCGAGGCCGACGCGCCCGGTTGCAGCAGCGCCCGGAACGGCTTGAGCGCCAGCATGGCCAATGGAATGCTGTCGGTGAGCGCGACGCTGGTGCCCGCCAGGGCCGGGATGCGCAGCAGCGGCCAGCCCCACGGCTCGGCCAGGAAATACCGTTGGCCGATCACCGAAACCGCCTGGTCGCCCACGAACGCGGCATGGAGTGGGTCGGCGGGAAAGACGGCGTGCCAGGACAACAGCCACACCGCGAAGGCAGCGCCAGCCGCGAGCGCCAGGGGGTAGGCGGCCCGGCCCGTCACACCGCGGCATCCTGGCGCGTCATGACGCGACGGCGCGGGCCATCACCGTCAGCCCGCCGAGGCGGTTGCGCCGGGCGACCCGGCGCTCGACGCCGCACAGCGCGCCGAGCAGGGCGTTGCTGGCCGGGCTGAACCGCCGCATGTCGCTGGCCGGCGGCTTGGCCGGGCTGAGCCGGCGGGCCAGGCGGGAAATGGCGACCATGGGCAGCACCGCGCCATACAGGTAGTGCGCGAACTCGACGCGCAGCCCGGCCGCCCGTAGCAGCCGCTCCACCTGGGGAAGGGTGTAGCGGCGGTGGTGGCCGAGGAAGGTGTCGTGCTCGCTCCAGAGCCACTGGAAGGCCGGCACCGTGACAATGACGCGCCCGCCGGGCACCAGGCGGCGGACCGCGCTTTGCAGGAGCGCGCTGTCATCCGCCACGTGCTCCAGCACATCCATCATCAGCACGGCGGCGGCCGGGTCCGGCGGCGGCTCGCGCCGGAAGGCGAGCGTGCGGCCGGCCACCACCTCGTCATGGTCGGCTGCATAGCCCGGGTCCACGCACACCGCTCCCGTCGCAGCTCCCCGTTCCAGCAGGCTGCGGGCGAAGAAGCCGGCTCCGGCACCGATGTCCAGCACGGGGCCCGGCGGCAGGCCGGCCAGGGCGTCGGTGAGGGCTGCGAGCTTGGCGCCGTAGTACCAATGCCGGGCGGCACCGCCCCCCAGCAGCGCTTCTTCCTTCAGGTCCACTGTGCCATCCCGTTGCCGGCCGCAGCCTATCGCCGCCTGGCCATGGCTCCAACCCTTCCCGGGGCGGGGGCAAAGGCGTCAGAGTGACGCCGCCATGCGCGGGGAGATGCAGGGATGAAAGTCACGGTCGAGATCGACTGCACGCCGGACGAGGCGCGCGCCTTCCTGGGGCTGCCGGACGTGCGGCCGATGCAGGCGGCGATGATGGACGCGCTGGAGCAGCAGGCGGTGCAGGCGGCGGGGCATTTCGCGCCGGACGCGATGCTGAAGCTGTGGTCCACGGCGGTGCCGCAGCTGTCCACGCAGATTCAGGAGATGTTCGCCAAGATGCTGGCCAGTGGGGGGCGAGGGTAAGGCGTTTCGGACAAGCGAGACGAGTGTTCCCGCCCGGCTGGTGACGACGGGACGACAACGAAGCCAAAGCCGTTCAGCGCGGCTGCGAGCGCTGTGACCAAACGCTCGACCCTGGTCAGGGATAAAGTGTTTCGGACGTCCAGCCCTCGCCTTGGCTGACGTAGGTCCGGCGGTCGTGCAGCCGGAACGGCATGTCCTGCCAGAACTCCATCGCCTCCGGACGCACCCGGTAGCCGGACCAGTGCGGCGGGCGCGGGATGCTGTCGCCGGGGTAAAGACCGTCATATTCGGCCACCCGGCGCTCCAGCTCCGCGCGCTTCGGCAACGGGCGGGACTGGTCGGACGCCATGGCGCCGAGGCGGGAGATGCGGGCGCGGCTGGCGAAATATTCATCTGCCTCCGCCGAGGTCACCGGCGCCACACGGCCTTCCACCCTCACTTGGCGATGCAGCGTCTTCCAGTGGAATAGCAGCGCAACGTGAGGGTTGGCGGCCAACTCGCCGCCCTTGCGGCTCTGGAGATTGGTGTAGAATACGAAGCCCTGCGCATCGACGCCCTTGAGCAGCACCATCCTCACGGAGGGACGCCCGTCCGGTGTGCTGGTCGCCAGCGCCACGGCGTTGGGATCGTTCGGTTCGGTGCCGGCGGCCTCCGCCAGCCAGTCCTGGAACAAACCGATCGGGTCGGACACGGCGGGCATCGCCTGAGAAGCGCGATCATGCGATGGCATGACCTGAGGAAACTGGGGCGTATCGGGCATGAGCAACCTTTCTGGATCAACACATTGGGGCTGGCCCGGCGGTTCGCCAAGCATTGCTTCCCTTGCCCGGCCGCCTGTGTCACCACCGCCGACACGTCAAATAGAAACTTAGGGTAGCAACGCCATGCCGGATACCAACCTGCGGACCAAGCCCGCCACCGGGAGCTTGATGGCGGGCAAGCGCGGCCTGGTCATGGGCGTGGCCAACGACCGCTCGGTCGCCTGGGGCATCGCCGCGGCGTGCGCAGCGCAGGGTGCTGAGCTGGCCTTCACCTACCAGGGAGAGGCGCTGGAGAAGCGCGTCCGCCCGCTGGCCGCAGGCGTGGGCAGCGCGATGGTGGTGCCCTGCGACGTGAGCGATGACGCCAGCATGGATGCGGCCTTCGCCCAGGTGGCGGAGGAGTGGGGCCAGCTTGACTTCCTGGTCCACTCGATCGGCTGGGCGGACAAGGCGTTCCTGCGCGGCAAGTACATGGACACGCCACGCGAGGCGTTCCTCACGGCGCTCGACATCTCCTGCTACTCGTTCACCGCCGTTTGCGCCCGCGCCACGCCGTTGATGCGGCCAGGCGGCTCCATGCTGACCATGACCTATCTCGGCGCCGAACGGGTGATGCCGCACTACAACGTCATGGGCGTGGCCAAGGCGGCGCTGGAGGCCTCGGTGCGCTATCTGGCGGCGGATTTGGGCGGACAGGGCATCCGGGTGAACGCGATCAGTGCCGGGCCGATCAAGACCCTGGCGGCCAGCGGCATCAGCGATTTCCGCTACATCCTCAAGTGGAACCAATACAACTCGCCGCTGGAGCGCAACACCACCATCGAGGAAGTGGGCGGCGCCGCGGTGTACCTGCTGTCGGACCTGGCCTCGGGCGTCACGGGGGAGGTTCATCACGTGGATAGCGGCTACCACACCGTTGGCATGAAGAACCCCAAGGCGCCTGACATCAACGTGTCGGGTTCCGATTGACGCCGCTTGGCAGACTCGCGGGCTTGTGAATGGGGCGCGGCATCGCGCGTCCCCTAGTCTGCAAGGCAATGAACGACCCAAACGAGCAGATCGACGCTGCGGCGCTTCAGGCTTTCGTGGAGGGCTTCGGCGCGCGTGCTTGGGCGGAACGCTTGGGCGAGCTGGAACGGGCCGCCGCCTGCTCGACACGGCAGGGTCGGGCCGTGTTGCAGCGCCACGTGGTGGAACTGACGATCAACCGCTGGCGGGTCGCCGGGCGCAACCGTCCGCCGAGCCCGGCGGAGCGCCGCATCTCCAGCCTGGCGGCCGATATGAGCCGCCTGTTCGACGCGTTGCCCATGCCAGGCCGCGATCGCCTCCGCGCGCAGCTTCGCAAGGCGGCAATCGGCGACAATACGCTCATTGCGCCGTTTCACCTGATGCGGATCGCTGCCCTGCAGCGCGCACGCGGGTTCGACGTCGCGTTCACTGGGCTGGAAGACGAAACCAGCTTCGACCTGCTGCTGCATCGCTCCGGCCAGGAGGCCGAAGTCGTGTGCGACGTCGTCTCCGCCGAGGACGGACGCGAGGTGCATCGCGGCGCATGGACCCGGCTGTGCGACCGGGTGGATCCCGACCTGCAGGCCTGGCTCGCCAATCATCCCGGCCGTTACCTGCTCAAGATGACGCTGCCGCAGGGCCTCAAGAACCTTCCGGAAGGCGACGCGCTGGGCGCGCTGCACAGCCGCATCACCACTATGCTGTCCACCATGCGTCGCGCCGACCACGACGAGGCGGCGGTGTTGCGGCTCGATCCCTTGATGCTCGCTGCGTCCCAGGCGAACGAGCTGGGCCTCATGCCGCGGCTGCGCAGCGAGTTCGGGCCGGAGGCCCACTTGGCGGTGACGACCGCGGAGCGCAGCCTGTTCGTCATGGCGGCCCGCGCCGGGCAGGAGAACGAGGTCGCCGTCGCCATTCGCCGCCGCATGGCCGCCGTGGCGCCCGCCCGACTGAGCGGCACCCGGCCCGGCATCCTCGCCATGTTCATCGAGGATACAGACAAAACGGAATGGCGGCTGTTGCGGGAGCGCATGGACCTCGAAGGCGAGGCACGCCAGTTCCTGACCAATCCGGGCGCCCGCTCAGTCGTCGCGGTCACCTGCGCGTCCCGGCTGGAGATGTTCGGCATGCCTGCCCCGGATGCGGCAGCGGATGGCGAGCTGCGCTTCCGCAATCCCTCGCACCCGGCGGCCAAGACCGCTGCCCTCGCCCCCGCCGTCACCTCCTCGATCTGACAGCTTCGTGAGCCTGGTCTATGCCTCTTCCAAAGCAGCGTCCGGCTAACGTTATGGTGCACGGCAGCAATGTGGTGGGGCGATGCTCGACGTTGAGTATGACCTGAAGCTGGACGAGCTGGATCGCATCCTCAACGATCCGGACAGCAAGCTGGAACCGGAGCGGGTCTGGTCGTTGCTGGCGGAGATTTCGCAGCAGGCAAGCCGCACGCCAGGATTTCGCCCCGGCCCTGCCAAGGAATAGTTATTCCACTGAGCCTTGCAGGACGTTTTCCATTTCGGCCCATTCGCGTTTGCTCAGGCCGCTGCCAGGCTGGTCTACCGCTTGGCCGGCCAGTCTGCGGCGTAGCACGGCCAGCATGGCGGCGGAGAACGTCACCGCGCCGGTGCGATAATCCTTGAACGCCTCGTAGGTGGCCGGCACCCAGGCGGCGACCGTGGCTAGCATCGCCTCCGCATAGGCGCGAATCTCGTACTGCGCATGCGTGTCGGCCCGCAGCGACAGGAAGCCGAGCAGGTTGTGCAGGTCGGCTTTCCAATACCACTGGGTGTAGGTGTTGAGCGTCAGGTTCATCCGCGCCAGTTCGCGCGTCAGGCCTTGGCGCGCCGGGTCAGCGGCCCCTTCGTTCAGCATCCAGGCGTAGCCGTCATAGGCGCGCTCCGAGTCTGCCCGTAGCAGGTCGAGCACGGCGGCCGCCTCCTCCCCTTCCAGCACCGCGCCGCGCCCCTGGCGGTTGCTGTCGGACTGCGCGGCCAGGTGCTCGGGGGCCGGGATGTAGAACTCGCGGTCCATGACGGAGTAGCGCGCGGAGTACTCGTTCACGTTGGCGGTGCGGTGGCGAATCCATTGCCGGGCCACGAAGATCGGCAGCTTCACATGGTACTTGATCTCGCACATCTCGAACGGCGTGGAATGCCTGTGACGCATCAGGTAGCGGATCAGCCCGGCATCCTCGCTCACCCGCTTGGTGCCCCGGCCGTAGGACACGCGGGCCGCCTGCACCACCGCCGCATCGTCCCCCATGTAGTCGATCACCCGGACGAAGCCGTGGTCCAGCACGGGGATGGCCTGGTACAGCATCGCCTCCAGTGCCGGCACGGTGGCGCGCAGGGTGGGCGCGGGGGCGCTGCGGAGGTCGGCGATGGCGTCGGCCTGCTCGGGTGAAATGGGCATGGTTTCCCCTACCATCTCGCTTCGCACTCGCCTATATACAGGGGGCTGGCTTGCCAGATATGGCGATAAACGATGTGTGGAATAATTGTTGTGGACCCGGGGGCGGTACCCGGCGTCTCCACCACTCCGGTGGGCAAGGGGACGAAATAGGCTCGACACGCATGGTAAAGACACATTTTTTGCTCGGCATTGTACCGCCGTTATCGGGCTACATCACAGATGCCAATGACAATCATGAGGCATTCGCAGTCGCAGCGTAAGTTGCGATAGACGCGGCACGGGGGGCGCCGGGCAACAGAAGCCCCCCACTCTTTCCTTTGGAGGCATGGATGCAAGCGATCTCGGTGCTGGACCTCGCCCCCGTGCCGCAGGGCGCCACCCCGGCGGACGCGCTGCACAACGCGCTGGACCTCGCCCGCCACGTCGAGCGCCTCGGCTACCAGCGCTACTGGCTGGCGGAGCACCATAACATGGTCGGCATCGCCAGTGCCGCCACCGCTGTCACCGTGGGCTACGTGGCGGCCGGCACCAGCAGCATCCGCGTCGGCGCCGGCGGCATCATGCTGCCGAACCACTCGCCCCTGGTGATCGCCGAGCAGTTTGGCACCCTGGCCACGCTGTATCCCGGCCGCATCGACCTCGGCCTCGGCCGTGCTCCCGGCAGCGACGGCCTCACCCAGCGCGCGCTGCGGCGGGACCCGGCGGCGGCCGACACCTTCCCCGAAGACGTGGCGGAGCTGCAGGCGCTGCTCGGGCCGGTGCAGCCCGGCCAGCGTGTGCAGGCCGTGCCAGGGGGTGGCACGAACGTGCCGCTGTGGATTCTCGGATCCTCGCTGTACGGCGCCCAAGTGGCGGCGCATTTCGGCCTGCCCTACGCCTTCGCCTCGCACTTCGCGCCAGCGGCCCTGGAGCAGGCGCTGCAGGTTTACCGCGCCCGCTTCCGCCCTTCCGGCCAGTTGTCCCAGCCGCACGCGATGGTCGGCGTGAACGTGGTCGTTGCCGACACGGACGCCGAGGCGCGCCGCTTGTTCACCTCGACGCAGCAGGCGTTCACCAACATGATCCGCGGCACCCGCGGCAAGCTGCCCCCGCCGATCGACGACATCGAGGCCTACTGGTCACCCTCGGAGCAGGCGCAGGTCTCGGACATGCTGGCCTGCTCCTTCGTGGGCTCGGCCGAGACGGTGCAGCGAGGCTTGGCTGGCTTGCTGGACTGGACGGGCGCCGACGAGTTGCTGGTGGCTGCCGCCATCCACGACCATGCTGCCCGACTGCGCTCCTATGAGCTCCTGGCCCAGGTCGTCCCGGCCCTGGAGCGGCAGAAGCAAGCGGCATGAGCGACCTGCCGCCCGACAGCAAGCTCACCACCACCAAGCAGGCCTGGGCGGAGCAGGGCCGCTTCCTCACCGGCCGCACCGCCCGCCCCGCGCAGGACCGCCTGCCCCCCGGCCAGCACCTGGTGCGGGATTGGCCGGTGCTGGACCTCGGCGTCCACCCCCGTATCGACCCGGCGCGCTGGACGCTCCGCGTGTTCGGCGCCGTGGAGGAGGCCCTGACCTGGGACTGGACCGCCTTCCGCGCCCAGCCCCAGCAACGGGAGGTGACCGACATCCACTGCGTCACCACCTGGTCGCGCTACGACAATGCTTGGGAGGGCGTGTCCACCCGCACGCTGCTGGACGCGGTGCGCCCCCTGCCCGGCGCCACCTTCGTGGTGCTGCACAGCCAGGACGGCTACGTGACCAACCTGCCGCTGGCCGACTTCGCCGCAGCCGACGCGTTGCTGGCGCATTCCTGGGAGGGCCACCCGCTCACCGTCGAGCATGGCGGCCCGGTGCGGCTGGTGGTGCCGCATCTTTACCTCTGGAAAAGCGCCAAGTGGCTGCAGCGGATCGAGTTCGTGACCGCCGACAAGCCGGGTTTCTGGGAGACGCGTGGCTACCACGGCCGCGGCGACCCGTGGGCGGAGCAGCGCTACTCGGAGTGATCCAGCGCCAGCACCGCGAACGTCGCCAGCCAATGCTCCCCCATATAGTCGCCCGTCACGTGCGGCAGCCCGGCCTCCAAGTGCAGGCGAGCCGCCTGCTCCATGATCACCCGCCGCGCGTCTTCCGGCGGCAGCGCATGCGCCAGTGAGCGCCAGCACCAGGCGCGGCTGAGGTTCAGCCCGTCCAGGTGGGCGATCTTGCCGTCGCTCCGGTCGGACACGGCGGCCGGCGAGAACAGGCAGGCCGGCCGGGCTTGCGCCAGCTTGGGCAGGAACGCGTCGAACCATGGCAGGAACTGCTCTGCGGGCAGCAGGCGGCGCATGCACTCGGCTTCGATCAGCGCGGAAGACAGGAAGTCGTCGCCGCCTGGCTCCCAAGCCTGGCAGTCCTGGTCGGTGCCATACCAGCCCTCGGCGGTTCGGCGCAGCAAGGCAGCCCATGCCGTGTCCCTGACCTCGGCCGCGTGGTCGGCGGCCAGCGCAAGCGCGAACGCAGTGTTGAAATGGGTGCCGACCCGCACCGGGTAGCTTGCCTTCGGCAGGAACAGGGTAAAGCGCTGCACGAAGTGGGCTGTCAGCGGGGCCAGCGCCTCCGCCCATCGTGGGTCCGGCAGGAGGGCCAGCCCCTCGGCGAGCTTGAGCAGCCATGCCCAGCCATACGGGCGCTCGAACCCGGCGGCCATCGGATGCTGCACTGTGGCGCACTCGCCCAGGATGGCCCCGGGGGTAAGGTGGGCGTCGAACAGGCGGCGTATGGCGGCGGCGGGCGCCATGGCGGGGTAGAGCCGCAGCAGGCGGGCCAGCATCCAGTAGCTGTGCACGCAGGAATGCCAGTCGAAGCTGCCGTAGAACGCCGGGTGTAGGGCGCGCGGGGTGCGCGCATCGCTCGGCCCGGCCATGACGTTGCCGGGTTTGTTGGGATACTCCCGCGTGACGTGGCCCAGCGCCGTGGCGGCAAATCCGGCGGCCACGGCCTCTGTCAGGCGGGTTGTCAGGCCGGACAGCCCAGCGCCGCCAGCAGCGCCGCGTCGCCCTGCCGCGCCACGTCGGCGGCGCTCACGCCCTCCTCGTCCCGCCGTTGCGGGTCGGCGCCGTGCGCCACCAGCAGCGCCGCCATCTCCGTCCGGCCAAACATCACCGCATAGAGCAGCGGCGTCCGCCCTGCCTCGTCGGGTGCGTCAGCCGCAGCGCCTGCATCCAGCAGCAGGCGTGCGATGCCGCAATGGCCCTTGAAAGCTGCGCCGGACAGCGCCGTGCTGCCCTTGGCGTCCACCACGTCCACGGCCGCCCCCGCCCCCAGCAGCAACGCCACCGCACCTTCCTGGCCGTGGTAGCTGGCCATGATGAGCGGCGTGAAGCCGCGGCTGTCCGGCTGGTCCGGGTCGGCGCTGCCCAGCAGGGCAGCCAGGCGCCGCAGGTCGCCGTCCCGTGCGGCGTCCTGCAGCTCCGCTGATTGCACAGCCAACGGCATCACTTGATGGTTTGCACCACCGCGAAGCCCTCGAACTCGGGGTGCCCCAGGTAGGCCACCTTGCTGTTCCCGGTGTTGGCGTGCGCGGCGCGGAACGCCTCGGACCGGGTCCAGCCCTCGAACGCTGCGTGGTCGGTCCAGACCGTGTGGGAGGAATACAGCATGTGGTCCTCCTTCTTGGGGCCGCGCAGCAGGTGGAACTCGACAAAGCCGGGCACGGAGTGCAGGTGGCTGTCGCGGTTGACCCACATGGCCTCGAATGCCTGCTCCGACCCGGGGGCGACCTTGAAACGGTTCATCGCGATATACATCGGTGGCTCCTCTGCCGTGACCTTGTCACATTAGCATGGTGTCGTGGCTTGGGATGGCCACCGCCCCGCGATGCGCGGCTTTTGCTCGGCTGGCCCGATCCGCGCTATGAAACCGTCAAAAGATCGAGCGATTCACATGGAAGACGACACTCCCGCCCCCCGGCCAGACAGCCTGCTGCCTTACGACCTGTGGGCGCAGGACGCGATGCGAGGCGTGGCGGTGCGCGCGCTGCAATACGCCTCGGCCGAAGGCATGCCGGGCGAGCACCATTTCTACGTCAGCTTCCGCACCGACCAGACCGGCGTGTCGATTCCCGCCCGGTTGCTGGCGCAGTACCCGGAGGAGATGACGATCGTGCTGCAGCACCAGTTCTGGGACCTCAAGGTGGACGAAGCCGCGGGGTCGTTCAGCGTGGGGCTGTCGTTCGGCGGCGTGGCGAGCACGCTGCTGGTGCCGTTCAACGCGCTGACCGCCTTTGCCGACCCGCACGCCCAGTTCGGCCTCCGCTTCCGCGCTGCCCCGATGGAGCCGGCGAACACGGAGGAGAACGTGCCGGAGCCGGAGCTGGCAACGCCGGAGCCGGCCGAGAAGCCGCAGGTCGTGAGCCTGGACGCCTTCCGCAAGCGCAAGGACTGAGGCCAGCCGTTCCGGCCGGACAGCCTGCCGCTGCCGCCCGGACCCTCGCTTACTCCCCCGCCGCGTGCGTCTCGGCGGAGCGGCGGCGGCGGGAGCGGCGGCGCTCCGGCTCGCGCACCTCCACCACGCGCTCGAACAGGAGCACCGAGCGGCCCGTCACCACGTATTCGTAGCCGACCGGGACCTCCTCTTCGTGATTGGGCGCGTTGGTGTCGAACACCAGCCGCCACGCCGTGCCGCCCGCCACCGCCGGCAGGATGAAGCCCACGCCGGCGTGGTGGGCGTTGAGCACGATCAGCATGGAGGAGTCGCTCGACACCCTGCGCACGCCCGTTGCGTGGGCGCGGCCGTCCAGCAGCATGCCGAAGCAGCGCAGGTTGCCGTCCGCCCAGTCCGGGCCCGCCATTGGCGTGCCGAGCGCCGTGAGCCAGGTCACGTCCCGCACGTTGGACTCCGGGTCCAGGTCGCCGGTCAGATAGCGGCCGCGGCGCAGGATGGGATAGCGGTGGCGCAGCGCCGTCAGCTCCCTCACGAAGCTGATCAGCCGCTGGCCGCGCTCGCCCACCTGCCAGTCCAGCCAGCCGACCTCGTTGTCCTGGCAGTAGGCGTTGTTGTTGCCGCCCTGGGTGCGGCCGAACTCGTCGCCGGCCAGCAGCATGGGCGTGCCCTGGCTCAGCAGCAGCGTCGCCAGCAAGTTGCGTATCTGGCGCTCCCGCACCTCGCTGATGCCGGGGTCGTCGGTGGGGCCTTCGGCGCCGCAGTTCCAGCTAATGTTGTGGCCCGTGCCGTCCTGGTTGTCCTCGCCGTTCGCCGCGTTGTGCTTGTCGTTGTAGGACACAGCGTCGTTGAGCGTGAAGCCGTCATGCGCGGTGACGAAGTTCACCGAGGCCCAGGGCCGCCGGCCGCGGCGGTTGAACTCGCCCGCCGAGGCCGACAGCCGCGCCGCCATGGCCGAGGCCGGCGCTTCCGCCTTCCAGAACGCCCGCGCCGTGTCGCGGTACTTGTCGTTCCACTCGGCCCAGCCCGGCGGAAACTGCCCCACCTGGTAGCCGCCCGGCCCCACGTCCCAGGGTTCCGCGATCAGCTTCACGCCCGAGAGCACCGGGTCCTGCCGGCAGGCGTCGAGGAAGCCGCCGCCCTCGTCGAAGCCGTGCGCCTCGCGCGCCAGCACGGTGGCGAGGTCAAAGCGGAAGCCGTCCACGTGCATCTCGCTCACCCAGTAGCGCAGGCTGTCCATCACCATCTGCAGCACCCGGGGATGGCTGATGTTGACGGTGTTCCCGGTGCCGGTGTCGTTGATGTAGAACCGGCGCTCCCGGTGCAGCCGGTAGTAGCTGAGGTTGTCGATGCCGCGGAACGACAGCGTGGCGCCGCGCTCGTTGCCCTCGGCGGTGTGGTTGTACACCACGTCCAGGATCACCTCGAGCCCGGCGTCGTGGAAGCGCGCCACCATCTGCTTGAATTCGGCGAAGGCGAAATCCGGGCTGTAGGCGTAGCGCGGGTCGGGCGCGAAGAAGCCGATCGAGTTGTAGCCCCAGTAGTTGCTCAATCCCAGCTGCTGCAGCCGCGGCTCATCGACGAAGGTCTGCACCGGCAGCAACTCGACGGACGTGACGCCGAGGGAGCGGATGTAGTCCAGCACCTCGGGCATCGCGAGGCCGGCGAAGGTGCCGCGCTGCGCCTCCGGCACCTGGGGGTGCAGCTTGGTGAAGCCGCGGACATGCGCCTCGTACAGGATGGTGCGCTCCCACGGCACCATCACCGGCGTGTCGCGGCCCCAGGTGAACGACGGGTCGATCACGCGGCACTTCGGCATGAAGGGCGCGCTGTCCCGGGTGTCGAAGGACAGGTCTTCCGCCTTTGCGCCGACGGTGTAGCCGTAGCAGGCCGGATTCCAGTCGAGCTGGCCCATGTGCGCCTTGGCGTAGGGGTCGAGCAGCAGCTTGTGCGGATTGAACCGGTGCCCCGCCTCCGGGGCGTAGGGCCCGTGGACGCGGTAGGCGTAGACCGTCCCGGGGCGGGCGTCCGTCAGATAGCCGTGGAACACCTCGTCCGTGTACTCCGGCAGCTCGATCCGCTCCCGCTCGCGCATCCCGGTCTCATCGAACAGGCACAGCTCGACCTTCTCGGCGTGGGCGGAGAACAGGGCGAAGTTCACGCCCAGCCCGTCCCACGTCGCACCGAGCGGATGGGGCCGGCCTTCGCTGATGCGTTCCCGGTTCACGGCATTTGACAAGGTAAGACTCTCCTCAGGCGCAAACGACCGCATAATGGGCGGCGGCTGGCGAACGCGCTAGGCTGCGGTCAAATCAGTAGGGGGCGCAGCGATGGGAGTGACGGGGTTTGAGCACTTCGTGGTGGGGCAGGTCTTCACCTCGCCGCCCCGCACGATCGACGCCGACGCCATCAAGGCGTTCGCCGCCCAGTTCGACACCCAGCCGCAGCACATGGACGAGGCGGCGGCGGAAGGCACCCTGTTCGGAACCTTGGTGGCGAGCGGCTGGCACACTGCGGCGCTCACCATGCGGCTGATGCTGGACAGCGCCATGGAAGGCACCAGCGGCCGCGGCCTGGGCGTGCGGATGGACAGCATTACCTGGTCAAACCCGGTCTATCCCGGCGACGAGCTGCACGCGGTCAGCGAGGTGATGGAGCTGCGCCCTTCCCGCTCCAAGCCGGACCGCGGCCTGGTTCTGCTGCGCACCACCACCCGCAACCAGCATGGGCAGGCGGTGCAGGAGATGAACGGGTTGATCATGGTGCTGCGCAGCGACGCAGTGGTGGACGCAGCCCGGCCACCAGCCTGACTGCGGCAGCACGTCAGCGGCTAAGATGGCGCCTGTGGGAGGCTGCCTCCGACTTGAGCGCCGCAGCGGGCGCCCGGCTCACTCCGCCGCGTGATCGAGGCTGCGCTCGGCCAGCATCGCGAGCTGCGGCGCGAGCGTGCCGAGGTCTCGCTCCGCCACGCAGCAGAGGTACTGGCAGGAGAACGGCGCCACGTCCTCGCTCTCGGGGAGCAGCTGGCCGTCCGGCCCCAGCGGCAGCGCCGTCAGCCCGAGGTCGCCGTATATCTTCAGCAACCCCGGCCCAGCGCGCCACACCGCCGGGTGCAGCCCTTCCTGAGCCGCCAGGTCGCGCAGGCGCCAGATGGCGGAGATGCGGTCGGAGGGCGCGCCCGCCGGGTCGCCCAGGCCGAGCAGGACGCCGCCCATGCGACGGAACGGGACGCCAGACCGGCCGGCCTCGCCCATCACCATGCCGTCCGCGTCCGGCGGCAAGCCCGCGCCGAGGGCGGCATAGGCGGCGCGGCCCTCGCCCGCCCAGGGCAGCCAGACGACGTGACTGGGGCGGAACATGCGCCACAGCGCGCCTGCGGCCAGCAGCACAGCCAATGCCATCAGCACCCGCAGGCCGTTCGGCAAGTTGCGCGAGAGCACGATCTCCCACCACGAGTTGTCGGACATCATGCGCATCCGCGGCTCGAAGGCGGCCAAGGCCGCCACGCAAACGCCGAGGGCGATCAGCGGCACGATCACGTCGGCTTGCAGGGTGCCGCTCAGGATGCGGGCATGGCGATAGAAGGCGTCCCGGAACGGCGCGACCAGGATGGCGGACAGCACCAGCACCGCCGAAATCCACAGCTGGTCACCCTGCACCGCCACGTAGGCCGCGGCCACCAGCAGCAGGGAGATGGTGGCGCCCCAGGCAAGCGTCACCCGCTGGGACAGGCCGATGGACAGCACCATCAGCGCCGCGCCGATCAGGGAGGGCACGAACTGCCCGGCGCCGGCCGCGGCACCCGCGAAATCCGGGTCGATCCAGGTGAAGTCTGGCCGGTCGTCCAGCACGCCGAGCGAGAGCAGCAACGCCCCGCACATGGCCACCGCCCCGGTGGCCGCGCCCACGGCGAAGTCCGGCTCGCTGAGCCGCGCCAAGGATTGCGCGCTGCGGGCCAGTGCGCCGCGTTGCAGCAGGGCGCCGCCGCGCAGCAGAATCTCGTTGCCGGCAAACATGGTGCCGGCCAGGAACAGCGGGATCACGTAGTAGTACAGCCGGAACACGAGAATGGCGCCCAGGATCACCGGGGCCGGCAGGTAGCCATCCAATCCGAGCAGCATGGCCGTGTCGAACACGCCGATGCCGCCGGGCAGGTTGGCCAGCAGCCCGGCGCTGTAGGAAGCGAGGTAGCACGCCAGGAAGCGCAGGTAGGTCAGCCCAGGGGTGGCCGGCAGCAGCGTGAAGAAAATCGCCGCCGTGACCGCCACGTCCAGCGAGGCCAGCGCCACCTGCACGATCGCCATGCGCCAGCCCGGCAGGTCGAACTCGTGGCCGCGGAACCGCACGTGGCCAGCCACGCGGGAGATCACGATGTAGGCCGCCACCACCAGCCACATGGCAGAACCGATGGCGGGAAAGGCCCAGCTCGGCAGCACGCCGCTGAAGAACGGGATGGAGCGCGGCTCGAAGAACGAGATCCAGCCGCCCAGCACCAGGCCGCCCAGCCCGAAGGTCAGCGAGCAGAAGCCCACCACCTTGGCGATCTGCACCGGCGTCAGCCCCCAGTGCGAATACAGCCGATAGCGCACCGCAGCGCCCGAAACGGCCGCAAAGCCGAGATTGTGCGACAGCGCGTAGGCGCAAAAGGACGCGAACGCGACCCGGCGGTAGCGCACCTTGTGCCCGGCATAGATCGTGCCCAGCCGGTCATAGAAGGTGAGCACGCCGTACGACACGACCGTGGCGCCAGCCGCCAGCAGCAGCGCCTGCGACGGGATGGCCGCCATGGAGGCGCGAATATCGGCCAGCTTGAGGCTGTGGAACTCGCGCTGCACGACGTAGATGGCGCCGAACAGCAGCAGCACCCCGAGCAGCGCGGGCAGGTGGCGGAGGTGGCGCTTCAAGCCGCTTGCGCCGGCCGCGCCAGGGCGTCGCGGATCAGCGCCACCGTCTCGGCCTTGCCGTACAGCGCCACGAAGCCGCCGAAGCGCGGCCCCTCCTGCTGGCCGAGCAGCACTTGATACAGGCACTCGAACCACTGCTTCAGCGCCGGGAACGGGTGCCGCTTGCCGACGGCGTACACCTCGTCCTGGATCGCCTCGGGCGTGCTGCCTGGCGGCAGGGCGGCCAGCGCGTCGGCCAGGTCCGCGAGCGCCGCGGCCTCCATGGCGGTGGCGGGGCGGAAGCGCTTGGCCGGGCGCACGAAGTCCCGGTAGTAGGCGACGGCGTGGCCCACCAGCCGGGCGAGGAACGGCGTGCCGTCCGGACCGGCGCCGGGGTGGTAGCGGCGGATGAAGCCCCACAGCATGTCCGGCGTGTCGGCGTTCACCACGCTGGCGAGGTTGAGCAGCATGGTGAACGGGATCGGGCTGCCCGCCTCGTTGGGGACGCGCCCGCCGCCGATGTGCCAGGCGGGGTTGGCCGGGTCGTCGCCGCCCTTGCCGACGTTGGCGATGTAGTCGTCCACGGCGCGGGGGATCACGTCAAAGAACAGCCGCTTGGCCCGCTGCGGCTGGTGGTACATGAACTGGTTCAGGCTTTCCGGCGGGGCGTAGCGCAGCCACTGGTCCACCGTCAGGCCGTTGCCGCGGCTCTTGCTGATCTTCTGCGCCGCCTCGTCCAGGAACAGCTCGTAGGTGAAGCCCACCGGCGGGGCCGCGCCCATCACCTGGCACACCCGGCCGGACAGCCGCACGCTGTCGATCAGGTCCTTGCCGCTCATCTCGTAATCGACGCCCAGCGCCGCCCAGCGCATGGCCCAGTCCGCCTTCCACTGCAGCTTGCACGCGCCGCCGGTGACGGGCGTGGTGAACCGCTCGCCCGCCGCGTCCGTCCAGGTGACGGTGCCGGCCGCCGGGTCCGCCGCCTCGATCGGCACCTGCATTACCTGGCCGCTCACCGGGTGGATCGGCAGGATGGGCGAGTAGGTGGCCCGGCGGTCCGGCCCGAGCGTTGGCAGGATGACGGCGCGAATCTCGTCATGCAGCGCCAGCACGCCCAGCAGCGCCGCGTCGAACCGGCCGGACTGGTAGTACTCGGTCGAGGAGGCGAACTCGTACTCAAAGCCGAACCGATCCAGGAAGGCGCGCAGCCGGGCGTTGTTGTGCGCGCCGAAGCTCGGGTGGGTACCGAATGGGTCGGGCACGCGGGTGAGCGGCTGGCCCAGGTGTTCCCGCAGCATGGCGGCGTTTGGAACGTTGTCCGGCACCTTGCGCAAGCCGTCCATGTCGTCGCTGAACGCGAGCAGGCGGGAGGGCTTGCCGGTCAGCGCGGTGAAGGCGCGCCGCACCCAGCTGGTGCGCGCCACCTCGCCGAACGTGCCGATGTGCGGCAGGCCGGAGGGGCCGTAGCCGGTCTCGAACAGCGCCTCGGGCTTGCCGGATGCCTCAAGGCGCGCGACGACCTTGGCGGCCTCCTCGTACGGCCAAGCCTTGGGCAGATCATTGCGAACTGTGTCAGCCATTGCGCGCAAGCTAAGAATTGTGCCCGGCGTGGTCAATCAGCCACATCTGGCGCCGGCCTCGCAGCCACCCCTCACGGCAGCGGACGAGGCTCTCCCGGCATCGATACCCTTGACCCATTTGCCGCCTCCCTTGCTCGCAACGCCGGTTCGCCGCGACATATAGCATGCATGATGCCTCCGCCCGCCACGCAACCCGCTGCCGTCGTCGCTGGGCATGGCCGGGCCAGCATCCTGACCGGAGACGGCGAGCTCGCATCCGGAACGTCGGCCGAGGTCGCGGCCCTGCTCGGCGCCGACTCGCCGCTGCTCGTTCATGCCCCCACTACCCTGCGCCGCCTGGGCCTGCGCCCCCGCCCCTGCCTGGACCTGCTTGAGCTCTGGGCCTTCGTCCGCCCCGCCTGCCCGGCGACGCCCACCCCGCGCGGCCTTGCCGTGGCGCTGGACATGACGCCGCCTGCCGACATGGAGGCCGCCGCCGCGCTGCTGCCGGACCTGGCGCAGGCGCTGCTCTCGCGCCTCGCCGCGGGGCGGGACACGCCGGCCAACCGGGACGCCGCTAGCCTCGCCGCGCGCATGGGCAGCGCCGGCTGGGCCTGGGCGCCCGCCGTGCTCGCGGCCTTGGGCAGCGCCGGCGACGGCAAGCCCGGTGACGGCCTGCGCGTGTGGAAGCGCCTGCCCGAGTGGGAGGAGGAAGCCCCGCCGCCGCCGCCCGCCTCGCATCCCGTGCTCCCAGCGGACGCCCGCCGCCGCCTCGCCGCCATGCTGGGACCGGACGCCGAGCAACGCCCTGGCCAGGGCGACTACGCCAGCGCCGCCGCCGCCGCGTTCGCCCCGCGCGAGGCCCGCGGCGACCCGGCGGCCGTGCTGGCCGAGGCCGGCACCGGCACCGGCAAGACGCTTGGCTATGTGGCGCCTGCCAGCCTGTGGGCCGAGCGCAACGGCGCCCCCGTCTGGATCAGCACCTACACCCGGCACCTGCAACGGCAGGTGGAGAGTGAGTTGGCCCGCCTGCATCCCGATGCGGCAGAGCGCCGCCGCCGCGTCGTGGTGCGCAAGGGGCGGGAGAACTACCTTTGCCTGCTGAACCTGGAGGACCGGGTGAACGGCCTGTCGAGCGCCGCCGGGTCGGCTGGGGTGGTGCCGCTCAGCCTGCTGGCACGCTGGGCGCTGGCCACGACGGACGGGGACCTGGCCGGCGGGGACTTGCCCGGCTGGTTCGGCGAGCTGTTCGGCCCCACGGCCCTGCTGGGCCTGGCCGACCGCCGGGGCGAATGCATCCACGGCGCCTGCAACCACTACAAGCGCTGTTTCGTGGAGCACACCATCCGGCGCGCCCGCACCGCGGAGCTGGTGGTGGCCAACCATGCGCTGGTCATGGTGCAGGCCGCCCAAGGCTTCGGGGAAGGCCCGGACGGCGACACGGTGCCGACCCGCTACGTGTTCGACGAGGGCCACCACCTGTTCGACGCGGCGGACAGCGCCTTTTCCGCCGTCCTCAGCGGCATAGAGGGGGCCGAGCTGCGCCGCTGGCTGCTGGGCGCGGAGGGCGGCGTCTCCCGCGCCCGCGGGCTGCGACGCCGGCTGGAGGAGCTGGTGGGCGGGCGCAAGGAGCTGGAAGCGCCGCTGGACGCCGCCCTGCAAGCCGCCCGCGCCCTGCCCGCCCCCGGATGGTCGCTGCGCCTGGCCGAGCCCGGCCCGGAGCTGGGCGGCTTGGAAACCGGACAGGCCAACGTGGCGGAGGAGCTGCTGCGGCTGGTGCGCCAGCAGGTGCTCGCCCGCACGCCGGAGGCGGAGCTGGACGCCACGGCGAGCCGCCGGGCCAGCCTGGAATGCGACCTGCACCCGCTGCTGCCCGGCCTGGCGGAGGCGGGCGCCCGGCTCGACCGCGCCCTGGGCCGCATCGCCGAGCCGCTCCGCACGCTCGTCACCCGCCTGCACGAGCGGCTCGACGCGGAGGCGGACGAGCTGGACGCGGCCACCCGGGCGCGGATCGAGGCGGCGGCCCGGGTGGTGAAGCAACGCGCGGTGGACCGGCTGGCCGCCTGGCAGGCCATGCTCGCAAGCCTGGCGGACCCGCCGCCGGAACCCGGCCAGCGCCCTCTCTATGTCACCACGCTGCGGCTCGACCGGCGCGAGGCGGGGGACCGCGACGCCGGGCTGCACCGCCACTGGCTGGACCCGACCCTGCCGTTCACCGCCACCGTGGCTGCGTCCGCCCACGGCTTGCTGATCACCAGCGCCACCCTGCGCGACGGTGGCGAGGCCGACCCGGAAGCCGCCTGGGCGGCCGCCGAGGCGCGGGTCGGCATGCCGCATCTGCCCTCCCCCGCCATGCGCGCCGCCGTATCGAGCCCGTTCGACTACGCCCGGCAGACCCGCGCCTTCATCGTGAACGACGTGGCGGGCGACGTTCCAGCGCTGGCCGCCGCCTTCCGCACCCTGTTCCTGGCGGCCGGCGGCGGCGGGTTGGGGCTGTTCACCGCCATCACCCGGCTGCAAGCCGTGCACGCCCGCATCGCCCCCGCCCTGGAGGAAGCCGGCATCCCGCTGCTGGCCCAGCATGTCGATGCGATGGACAACGCCACCCTGGTGGACGTGTTCCGCACGGAGGTGGACAGCTGCCTGCTCGGCACGGACGCGATGCGGGACGGCGTTGACGTGCCCGGCCGCGCCCTGCGGCTGGTGGTGTTCGAGCGCGTCCCCTGGGCCAGGCCGGACATCCTGCACCGCGAGCGCCGCATCCACCTCTCCGCAGGGAACCCGCGCGGCTACGACGACGCCATCGCCCGGCTGCGCCTGCGCCAGGCGTTCGGCCGGCTGATCCGGGCCGGCGGGGACCGCGGCGTGTTCGTGCTGCTGGACCGCCGCGCGCCCTCCCGCCTGCTCTCCGCGCTGCCGCCGGGCGTGGAGGCGCAGCGCGTGGGCCTGGCCGAGGCCGCCGCGCGCACGCGTGATTTCCTTCAGGAGGGCGAAGGCTTGATCTCCGGCACGGCTTCGCTCAGGGTCCCGCCCGGGGATAGGGAACAATGATGCTGGCACGAGTTGGCTTGGACCCGCAGGAAGCGTTGGTGTGCACCATGGTGCTGGTGGCGGCCACCGATGGCGGGATCACCGATCGGGAGATCGGCGTGATGTCCGGCCTCGTGCAGACCCTGCCCGCCTTCAACGGCTTCAGCAGCCACCAGCTGGAAGCGGCGACGGAAGCCGCGATCAACCTACTGCGCGAGGATGACGGCCTTGCCCATGCCGGCCGCATGATCCGCGAGGCCTTGATCCCCCGGTTGCGCGAGACGGCCTACGCGCTGGCCTGCGAAGTGGTGGCGGGCGACGGGTTCGCGGGCCAGAGCACGCTGCAGATGCTGGAGTTCGTGCTGGGTGAGCTGCATCTTGACCCGCTGGTGGCGAGCGCTATCGAGCGTGGCGCGCGGGCGCGGTATCGGCGGGTGGAGGACTGAAGGCAAGTGCTCCGTTTCTAATTTGAAAAGGATTATTAATAACCTACTTCGCCAACAACAAGGCGCAATGCTTGAGTTTACCGGCTGAAATTATAATCCGGTCGAAATATGACTGGGTTAAACTCTATCTTTCCATTGATGATACTTGGATTCATATCAAAGTAGTAACTGACTGTATGAACATCATTAGGATTAAATATGTCAGAGTATGTAGCACGACCCCACAGTATGATGACTCCCAGCTTTTGAGCTGCCTTGTTAACCTCATCATTATCAAAACCAGCTTGAATTGCTATATCAGCATTTGGGCCAACGATTGACAGTTTTTCTCTTACTTGCTTAACAGGTTTACTAAAATCTTGACTATAGGAACTTCCTTATCAAAATAGCTTGATGAAATCCACTGATGAAAATTGCCGGTTCTTGTTGCACCGTAATTATGGAGGGTTGCCATCATTAAATAACCAAGTTGCCTAGTGTCGGCATTCAAGCCAGAAGATGTAGTAGTAGTGTAATAATTTATGGGGATTATCCCCTTGACGCAGGTAGGATGACCGGGTAGGTTGAAGGCATCGAAAGGGTGCCTTCCATGTCCAGCAAGCTCACCGTCAAACAGTTTTTCGCCAAGTATCCGACGGATGATGCCTGCCTAGATCATGTGATGGAGGTTCGCTTCGGTCTTCGCCACATTTGCCGGGCTTGCGGTAAGGAGGCGAGCTTCCACCGGATCGCAGCGCGCAAGGCTTATAGCTGCGCGCAGTGCGGCGATCACGTTTACCCGTGTGCCGGTACGATCTTCCAAGACAGCCGCACCAGCCTGCAATCTTGGTTCTATGCCATCTACCTGTTCGTGGCGACGCGCCACGGGGTAAGCGGCAAGGAGCTGGAGCGTTCGCTTGGCGTCACCTACAAGTGCGCTTGGCGCATGGGCCAGCAAATCAGGAAGCTCATGGCGGCTGGCGAGGGTTTCGGCCTGCTACAAGGCCACGTCGAGATGGACGAAGCTTACGTAGGCGGCCACCGGCCCGGCAAGCGTGGGCGGGGTGCTGCTGGCAAGACAATCGTTGTCGGCATCAAGGAGCGTGGTGGCGACATTCGCGCCAAGTCCGTTCCCGATGCCAAGAAGGAGACGCTGCGCGGCATGGTGAAGGCCAACGTTGAACCCGGCGCAGTTGTCTCGACGGATGAGTTCGTGGCGTATGGTTTACTGACGCCCGATGGATACCAGCACGGCGCGGTTAAGCACGGCGCGAAAGAGTGGACGCATTACGACTACCGCCAAGGCGTGACGCATCACACGAACAGCGTGGAAAGCTTCTGGAAGCTGTTCAAAGCTTCGATCCGTTCGACGCACATCCACGTTTCGCCGAAGTACATGGACCGCTATCTGGCCGAGTTCGCTTTCCGGTCAAATCATCGCCAGATGGAAAACGCGATGTTTGACCTGCTGATTGGCTCGGTTTGATTGCGTTACTGAGCGTGCGATCCAGTTCGGGAATTGGCGCGGGACCGATGCCTCTTGCTTCCTCTTGAGAGATGAAGTCAGGCAACTGTCCTCTCTCGATAGCTTGACGCAACGATAAGGTCATGGCGCTACTCCCTTCGTTCCTGCCAACCGGGGCTGCGGGTGGACAGGCTTAAGACGTGTCAGCCCGCAGATGCTTGCCACTAGGCTTTGAGGCTCTGGATTGGGAAACCATTGCTCAAAACCAAGTAGTGGAATGCACTTTCCTTCCCAAGTAGCGCCTTTTCCCTTGTCGAAAGTGTGGAAAACGACATCCGGGACGTCGAGTACGTCACGCACGTACAGACACGTCATCAAGTGTATGGCGTCAGCCATGCCAATGACACGTTTTGGCTCTCTAGGGCCACCTGGATTGACGGATTCGGCATCGCGTAAGCGGGCCGCATTGGCAAAGATATTCGGATCAGGACCAATAGGCTCAAATGCTCCTTCAAAGTCATCGAAGAAGTCCTGTATGACGCCATAGCCCCTAGTTTTGAAATGGGACGGCTTTATCTCTGCTATTGCCATAGTAGAGTAGAATATAGTCCGCTGCTTCTTCTGAGCGTCTATAATGAAATCTTCGATATCACTGATATGCTCAGGGGGATTTTGTGTGAGGTAGCGGATGAACACACACGAATCCCAACACATGCTTTTAGGGTCTTTCAAGAGGTTTCATCCGTCAGCTCAGGCACCTCAAACGGCGTGAAAGCGCCCTTCCAGCGCCTGAAATCCCCGGCCGGCTTGATGGCTCGTATGGATTTGACCTCTATCCGGCGCGGTAGGCCAGATACCCCGTCATAGAAGGTTCGGCCCGAGATACGCGCCCTGCGATCTAGGTTGTTCCTGATTTCCTCGACATGCTTTGGGTGACATATGCAATCAAGCTCACGGGCACCACCGCCGATCATCAACGTAATCTGAGGCAGCGCGCCGCGAAGGTCAGCTCGCTTGATTACGCCGTCAAAGCTGGCTTCGGCAAATCCTTTGAACAGCCGCGATGAAATGGTCACTGGCGAGGGCTTTTCCGCAGCTTTCGCCTGTTCCGCCAGAAAGCCATCAACTCGGAATGGCGTAAGTTCATTAAGCCACAACTCGCCATAGCCGAACTTTTTATCGGCTCCAGACGCAAGTCTGGATATGAGCCTAGGACAAGAGCCGTAATTCCTAGCAGTATTCGGCTTGCCTTCCGAAATCGCGCTTATGCAATCATCTAGGGCTGACAAGCTAGATTCGCCGGTAGGCTCAATCAGTGGAAGCACCGGCTCTTGACTTAGCACTACAACAGCACTTCCAAGAGTGAGGTTGGCTATTTTGTAGTCATACTGTACTGCTCCGTTTACAGCCTTATCTGCTTCTTTCAGAGCTTTGATTAGGAGTGTGAGCTTTGCTGCGAACACCTCACCGGATACGCGATCGTAAAGCCCGAACGGGCGAGGCGCCCCATGAACACGAAGCCTAACCTGCCCGGGTCCAAGCCGTTCTGCCTCATCTTCCAGCCCATCCATCTCCCTCGTTCCAGGCTCTTGTCCACCTACCCTAGACTACTATGCGATGATAGAGAATCGCCCCGCACGGGTAATCGCTTCAATCTTGCGCTACCTTAGGTTGCAATCTGCTATTACCTGCTTCAAGGGGATAATCCCCTAATTTATTACCGCTCGCAATTGTTCGCGGTCATCAATCTGTGCCTGATTAGAGACACTATATTGCTGAAATATAAACCAATCGCTTACTAATGAGCTAATTACCAGAAGTAGTGTGAAGACTGCGACGGCTTTTGTCCATTTAGCGATAGCTTTGTCAGTCGCCGATGGCTGTGCAGTACGAGAGCCTGATGAGACAGGAGTTTGTGGACCTCTAGCCATCTGCCTGATTACCTTGAATAATAGTAGATATTATGTATTGGTAGTCAGCCCTTCGGCTTCGCAAGCGGCAGCTCCACCCGCAGCGACAGCTCCTTCAGCCGCGCCGACGGCACGGGAGCCGGCGCCCCCATCATCAAGTCCTGGCCCTGCTGGTTGAGCGGGAACAGGATCACCTCGCGGATGTTCGGCTCGTCCGCCAGCAGCATCACGATGCGGTCGATGCCGGGTGCGGAGCCGCCATGCGGCGGGGCGCCGTAGCGGAACGCGCTCAACATGCCGCCGAAGCGCGCCTCCACCTCCGCCTCGTCGTACCCGGCGATGGCGAAGGCGCGGATCATGATGTCGGGACGGTGATTGCGGATGGCGCCGGAGCTCAGCTCCACCCCATTGCACACGATATCGTACTGGTAGGCCTTGATGATCAGCGGGTCCTGGGTGTCCAGCGCCTCCAGCCCGCCCTGCGGCATGGAGAACGGGTTGTGGCTGAAATCGATCAGCCCGGTCTCCTCCACCCGCTCGTACATCGGGAAGTCGGTGATCCAGCACAGGCGGAAGGCGTTCTGCTCGATCAGGTCCAGCTCCTGGCCGATGCGGGTGCGCACCGCGCCGCTGAACTTGGCCGCCTCGTCACGCGGGCCGGCGGCGAAGAACACGGCGTCGCCGGGTCGCAGGCCGCAGGCGGCGCGGATCGCCTCCACCCGGGCCGGCTCCAGGTTCTTGGCGATCGGGCCGCGGCCGCCTTCCGCCTCGAACTGGATGTAGCCCAGGCCCCCCGCGCCCTGCTCGCGCGCCCACTCGTTCAGCTTGTCGAAGAAGCCGCGCGGCTTCGGCCCAGCGCCGGGCGCGGGAATGGCCCGCACCACCCCGCCCGACGCCGCGATGCGGGCGAACAGCCCGAACCCCGACTCGGCGAAATGCTGCGTCACGTCCGTGATGAGCAGCGGGTTGCGCAGGTCGGGCTTGTCCGAGCCGTACTGCAGCAGCGCCGCATCGTAGGGGATGCGCGGGAACGCCCCTTCCGTCACCCGGCGTCCGCCGCCGAACTCGGCGAACACGCCGGCCATGATCGGCTCCAGGGTCGCGAACACGTCCTCCTGCGTGACGAAGCTCATCTCGAAGTCGAGCTGGTAGAACTCGCCGGGGGACCGGTCGGCGCGGCCCGCCTCGTCCCGGAAGCAGGGCGCGATCTGGAAGTAGCGGTCGAACCCGGCCACCATGGCCAGCTGCTTGAACTGCTGCGGCGCCTGCGGCAGCGCGTAGAACTGGCCGGGATGCACCCGGGACGGCACCAGGAAGTCCCGCGCACCCTCCGGCGAGCTGGCCGTCAGGATCGGCGTCTGGAACTCGGTGAACCCGGCCTCGATCATGCGGCGGCGCAGGGAGGCGATGACGCCCGCCCGCAACAGCATGTTGCGGTGAATTTTGTCCCGGCGCAGGTCCAGGTAACGGTAGCGCAGCCGCAGCTCCTCGGACGTGGCCGCCTCTCCCGCCACGGGGAACGGCAGCACGGCGGCGGGCGATTGCAGCGCCAGCACCTCGGCCCGCACCTCCACCTCGCCCGTAGGCAGGCGGGGGTTCACCGTGGCGCCCTCCCGTCGCACGACCGTGCCCGTCACGGTGACGACGCTTTCCACCCGCAGCGCGTCCGCCTCATCGAAGGCCGCCGACCCGGCGGGAAACACCACCTGGGTCAACCCGTAATGGTCGCGCAGGTCGATGAACAGCAGCCCGCCATGGTCGCGCTTGCTGTGCACCCAGCCGGATAGGCGGACAGTCTCGCCTGCATTGTCGGCGCGCAACTGGTCACAGGTGTGGGTGCGGTAGGCGTGCATGGCGCAGGTCTCGGCAGCGCCGATGGGGAGTGGTGGGCGCGACAGGGATTGAACCTGTGGCCACTGCCATGTCAAGGCAGTGCTCTACCGCTGAGCTACGCGCCCCTTCGTGCTTCCTAGCTTGGCCCACTATCGGGTGCAAGCCAGGCCATTCGCCTGCCTCCTTCGAGAGCGCATGCGACGCGCAGGGATGACAGGACGGTGAAGCAGGGCTTCTATACGGGGATGGACCTGCCCGCCCCGCCGCTGGACACCCTGCCCTTCATCGTTCGGCATCCGCCCAGCCAAACGATCCCGCTGGTGGTGGCCTCGCCGCACTCCGGGCGCTTCTATGCCACCGCCTTCCTGCAATCCGCCCGGCTCGGCCCGCTCGACCTGCGGCGCAGCGAGGACAGCTTCGTGGAGGAGCTGTTCGCCGCCGCCGTCAGCCACGGCGCGCCCCTGCTGTGCGCCCAGTTCCCCCGCGCCTATTGCGACCCCAACCGGGAAGCCTGGGAACTCGACCCGGCCATGTTCGCCGACCCGTTGCCCGATTGGGTCAACACCACCAGCCCCCGCGTCGGCGCCGGGCTTGGCACCATCGCGCGCGTGGTGACCTCCGGTGAGGCGATCTACCGCGGCAAGCTGCGCTTTGCGGAGGCGCAAGCCCGCGTGCGGGAGTGCTGGCAACCCTACCACGACGCGCTGGCCGGGCTGCTCGCTGCCACCCGGGCGCAGTTCGGAAGCTGCCTGCTGCTGGACTGCCACTCCATGCCCGCCGGCCCGGGCCGCTTCAACGGACCGGATTTCGTGCTGGGTGACGCCCACGGCACCGCCTGCACCCCGCACGTCACCGCGCTGGTCGAGCGAGTGCTGGGCGGGCTCGGCTACGACGTGCGGCGCAACGATCCCTACGCTGGCGGCTACATCACCCGGCATTACGGCAGGCCGCGGGAGGGAGTGCACGCCCTGCAGATTGAGGTGGCTCGCCGGTTGTACATGGACGAGGGCACGTTGCTGAGAGCCGAAGGGTTCGAGCCGCTGCGCACCCGGTTGGACACGCTGCTCGGTGAGCTGGCGGAGGCGTGCGCCGGCTTGCCGCTTGCCCCGCAAAAAGAAGGCGATGCCTTGCGGCACCGCCAAGTTTAGGGAGGAAACGTCCAAGAAGTAGCGAGACAAGAGCCTCGCTACGCGACGATAAGTAGACCCCGCACGGCTTGGCTGCAAGCCATTTTTTGCAGTGCACCATTTCGCGCGGAAGGTAAGACCCCTGAAACTTTTGCTGCTATAGAATGGCGCCATGACACGGCTTGTGATCGCGTGCATCTGGTTCGTGGCGTCTCCCCTCGCCTGCTTGGCCCGCCCGATGCCGGCAGCCAGCATCCCCGCGCCCTCGGCGCTGTGCCGGGCCGCCATCCTGCAGGCCGAGCGGGTGACGCACGTGCCGGACCGCTTGCTGGACGCGATCGGCGTGGTGGAAAGCGGCCGACGCGACCCGGTGAGCGGCGCTGTCTATCCTTGGCCCTGGACCATCAACGCCGAAGGCATCGGCCATTTCTACGAGAGCAAGGCCGAGGCGGTCGCCGCAGCGGAAGCGTTCCAGGCGCGCGGCGTGCGCTCGATGGATGTGGGGTGCACCCAGGTCAACATCCTGTACCATGCCGACGCGTTCACGAGCCTGGACCAGGCGTTCGACCCGGTGGCCAACGCCGCCTACGCCGCCCGCTTCCTGCAGCAGCTGTTCGCGCAGACCAACGCCTGGCCCTTGGCCGCCGCCGCCTACCACTCCTTCACGCCCGACCTCGGCGCGGAGTACGCGCGCAAGGTGCTGGCAGCCTGGGGCGTGCCGCAGCTTCCCGTGGAAAGCCAGGCGGTGACGCATGGCATGCCCCCCAGCCTTCCCGCTCCAACAACGGCCTCCGCTGCGCCCGCGGCGCCGAGCCGGGTTGCGGTGATGCTGCCCAACGCGGGCTCCGAGGCCATTCGTGTCCTGCCGTTGCCGGGCGCCACTGCAGTCGGCGGGGGGCTGGTCACCTCCCGCACCCTGGACTCCTACCGGTCCATGCCGATCAACTTTGCACTGCGAGGCCCCCGCGCGTCCTGAACATTTGTCAGGGCGCAAGACATGTCCTGGATTTAAGGTGAATGTCTTGCCGCGGTGCCCTTGATACCTGCCATGAGGCAGATGCAGCTGCGAAGGAGGCCAGGTGGCCAGGCTTACTCTCTTCGGTGGAATGGTCCTGGGCTTGGCGCAGGGTGCTCTAGCCCAGCTTGCCCTGGTGCAGCCCGCCCTGGTGCAGCCCGCCCTGGCTCAGCCCGCCTTGGCGCAGCCCGCCCCCGTTCCCGTCAGCACCGCGTCCGCTGCCCGGCAGGACGTGGCGATCTTCGTGCGCGGCATCGGCGCGGTGCAGGCGTTCCAGTCGGTGCTGATCCGCGCCCGGGTGGACGGCACGGTGGACCGGATCGCGTTCACCGAGGGCCAGGAGGTCAAGCCAGGCCAGCTGCTGGCTGAGATCGACCCGCGCCCCTACCAGGCCGCACTCGACCAGGCGATGGCCAAGAAGGCCGCCGACCTGGCGCAGCTGAGCAACGCCAAGCGGGATCTGGCGCGCTACTCCGACCTTGCCCGCAGCGACTTCGCCTCCCGCCAAAGCGTCGATACCCAGGACGCCACGGTGCTGCAGGTTGGCGCCACCGCCGAGGGCGACGACGCGGCGATCGCGGCGGCCAAGCTCAACCTGGAGTTCACCCGCATCGTCTCCCCGATCGAGGGCCGGGTCGGGCTGCGCCTGGTCGATGCCGGCAACCTGGTGCACGCCACGGATGCGACGGGGATCGTCACCATTAACCAGATCCATCCCATCTCCGTGCTGTTCACGTTGCCGCAGGACATGCTGCCCACGGTGCAGGACGCGATGCGCGCAGCCGGCGCCGCGCCCTTGGCGGTGGAGGCCTACAGCAGTGACGGCAAGCAGAAGCTGAGCGATGGCGTCCTGCTGACCCTGAACAACCAGATCGACAGCGCAACCGGAACGATCACGCTCAAGGCGCAGTTCGCCAACGCCGATGACCGGCTATGGCCGGGCCAGTTCGTCAACGCCCACCTGCAGCTGGGCGTGGCTAAAGGCGTGGTGGCCGTGCCGTCCACGGCGGTGCAGCACGGGGTGAACGGGCTGTACGTGTATGTCGTCAAGCCCGGCGGCACGGCTGGGCTGATGCCGATCGAGGCCGGGCAGGATGACGGCCAGGTGGCTGTGGTGACCAAGGGCTTGGGCGGTGACGAGACGGTGGTGACAGGCGGGCAGTCCCGGCTGACGGAGGGCACCAAGGTCGCCGACCTCCATGCCGCACAGGCCAGGGCGGGCGGCTAAGCCCCCCGATGAGCATCTCCACCCCCTTCATCCGCCGCCCGGTCGCCACCTCGCTGCTGATGGCGGCGCTGCTGCTCGTGGGCATCGCGGCCTACCCGCTGCTGCCGGTGGCGCCGCTGCCGCGAGTGGATTTCCCGACCATCGCCGTCTCCGCCTCCCTGCCCGGCGGCAGCCCGGAGACGATGGCCTCCACCGTGGCGCAGCCGCTGGAACGGCAGTTCGCGCAGATTTCCGGCGTGTCCCAGCTCACCTCCAGCAGCGTGCTGGGATCGACCCAGGTGACGGTGCAGTTCGACCTGGACCGCAACATCGACGCGGCCGCCGGGGACATCCAGGCCGCGATCAACGCCGCCGGCGGCCAGCTGCCGAAGAACCTGCCGAGCCCGCCGACCTATTACAAGGTGAACCCGGCAGACAGCCCCATCCTGATCCTGTCCGTCCAATCCGACACCGCGCCGCTGATCGAGGTGGACGACTACGCCGACAACATCCTCAGCCAGCAGATATCCCAGGTCGCCGGCGTGTCGCAGGTCTCGATCGGCGGCGAGCAGAAGCGCGCCGTGCGCGTCCAGGTGGATCCGGCGCGCCTGGCGGCCATGGGCCTCACGCTGGAGGACGTCCGCAACACGCTGACCAACGCCACCGTCAACAGCGCCAAGGGCAGCCTGGACGGAGACCGGCAATCCTTCGCGATCTACGACAACGACCAGATCACCCGGGCGAGCCAGTACGACAGCACGATCCTGGCCTACCGCAACGGCGCGCCCGTCCGCGTGTCCGACATCGGTCACGCCATCGACGGGCCGGAGAACGCCAAGCTGGCCGGCTGGCAGAACGGCCGCCGCGGCATCCAGCTGCTGATCTTCAAGCAACCCGGCGCCAACGTCATCGACACGGTGGCGCGCATCAAACGCAAGCTGCCGCAGCTGCAGGCGGCCATCCCGCCCTCCATCCACGTCCAGACCATCATCGACCGCACCCTCACCATTCAGGCGTCCCTGAAGGACGTGCAGTTCACCCTGCTGCTCTCCATCGCGCTGGTGGTGGGGGTGATCTTCGTGTTCCTGCGCAGCGCCTGGGCCACCATCATCCCGAGCGTCACCGTGCCGCTGGCGCTGGTGGGCACGTTCGCGGCCATGTACCTGCTCGGCTACAGCCTGGACAACCTCTCGCTCATGGCGATGACCATCGCGGTCGGCTTCGTCGTGGACGACGCCATCGTCATGCTGGAGAACATCTACCGCCACGTGGAGGACGGCATGAACCCGATGGACGCCGCCCTGCGCGGCGCGGGCGAGATCGGCTTCACCATCGTCTCCATCAGCGTCTCCCTGATCGCCGTGTTCATCCCGCTGCTGCTGCTGGGCGGCATCGTCGGCCGGCTGTTCCGCGAGTTCGCCATGACGGTCAGCATCGCCGTGGTGATGTCGGCCGTCATCTCGCTCACCCTCACGCCCATGATGTGCTCCCGCTTCCTGCGCCACCACGGCGGCGGGCACGGCCGGCTGTATCGCCTGATCGAGGGCATGTTCGACGCGATGATCGGCGGCTACCGGCGCACCCTGGACGTGGCGCTGCGGTTCCGCCTCGCCACCCTGATGGTGTTCCTCGCCACCCTGGCCTTCACGGCCTACCTGTTCGTGGTCATCCCGAAAGGCTTCTTCCCGCAGCAGGACACCGGGACCATCTTTGCCGTCACGCAAGGCGCGCAGGACATCTCGTTCGCGGAGATGGCGCAGCGCCAGGTTGCGCTGGCCAAGATCGTGGGCGACGACCCCGACGTGGACGCCTACTCGTCCTCCGTCGGCGCCGGCTCGGGCGGGCAGACCGGCAACAACGGCCGCATCTTCATCAGCCTGAAGCCCTGGGACCAGCGCCACGCGACCGCCACGCAGATCGCCGCCCGCCTGGGGCAGAAGGCCCAGGCTGTGCCGGGCGCGCAGGTGTTCCTGCAGGCGGTGCAGGACATCACCATCGGCGGCCGGCTGTCCCGGACGCAGTACCAGTACACGCTGCAGGATGCGGACCTGCCCGAGCTCAACCACTGGTCGCCCCAGGTGCTGGACAAGCTGCGCACCCTGCCGGCGTTGCGGGACGTGGCGACGGACCAGCAGGTGGCCGGCACCGCCGCCACCATCACCATCGACCGCGACGCCGCCTCCCGCTTCGGCATCACCCCGCAGCAGATCGACGACACGTTATACGACGCGTTCGGCCAGCGGCAGGTCACCCAGTACTTCACCCAGGTGAACTCCTACCACGTGGTCCTGGAGGTCCCCGGCGACATGCAGGGCGACACCGAGACGCTGCGCAAGCTGTACGTGCGGTCCGCGACGGGGGCGGCGGTGCCGCTCAGCACGTTCGTCCACATCGACACGGACCCGGTGGTGCCGCTGTCGCTGTCGCACCAAAGCTCGTTCCCGGCCGTCACGCTGTCGTTCAACCTGGCGCCGGGCGCGGCGCTGGGCGACGCCGTGGGCCAGATCGAGGCGGCGATGGGCCAATTGGGCACGCCCAGCACGCTGACGGGCACGTTCCAGGGCACGGCGCAGGCATTCCAGTCCTCGCTCAGCAGCACGCCCTACCTGATCGCGGCGGCCCTGGTCTCGGTGTACATCATCCTCGGCATCCTGTACGAGAGCTACATCCTGCCGCTGACCATCCTGTCCACCCTGCCCTCGGCGGGCGTGGGGGCGCTGCTGATGCTGCTGCTCGCGCATTACGACCTGTCGATCATCGCCCTGGTAGGGGTGATCCTGCTGATCGGCATCGTGAAGAAGAACGGCATCATGATGGTGGACTTCGCCATCAACGCCGAGCGGCGGGAGGGCGCGGAGCCGCTAGCGGCTATCCGCCAGGCCTGCCTGCTGCGCTTCCGCCCCATCCTGATGACCACCATGGCGGCGCTGCTGGGCGGGCTGCCGCTGATGCTCGGCAGCGGCGCCGGGTCCGAGCTGCGCAAGCCGCTGGGCTACGCCATGGTGGGCGGGCTGCTGCTGAGCCAGGTCCTGACGCTCTATACCACGCCGGTGATCTACCTCTACCTGGACCGCGTGCAGCAATGGCTGGCCCCGCGCCGCCGCGCGCCCATGCCGGCCCTGGCGGAGAAGATGGCGGCCGCGGCGGACTGACGCCGGCTCAGCCCGCCGGGTTCTCCACTAGCCGCATCAGCGTCTCCAGCCGGTCCGCCTCCGCCGCCGGCTTGTCCGTGCGGATGCGCGCCACCCGGGGGAAGCGCAGCGCCACGCCGGATTTGTGCCGGCTGGACAGCTGCGCCGCGTCGAACGCGATCTCCAGCACTAGGCCGCGCTCCACCTCCCGCACCGGGCCGAACCGGCTGGTGGTGTGGTTGCGTATCCAGCGGTCCAGCTTGACCAATTCGGCGTCGGTGAAGCCGCTATAGGCCTTGCCCACCGGGACCAGCTCGCCATCCTCCCGCCACAGGCCGAAGGTGTAGTCCGAGTAGTAGGAGCTGCGCTTGCCGTGGCCGCGCTGGGCGTACATCACCACGGCGTCGATGGTCAGCGGGTCGCGCTTCCACTTCCACCACTGGCCCTTCGGCCGGCCCGGCACGTAGGCGCTGTCCGCCCGCTTCAGCATCAACCCCTCGATCGAGGCGGCGCGGGCGCCGTCGCGCACCACCGACAGCTCCGCCACCGAGCCGAACGGGATCAGCGGCGAGAGGTCCATCCGCGCCGGCTGCACCTGCGCGAACCACTGCTCCAGCCGGACCCGGCGCGCGTCGAACGGCAGCGGGCGCAAATCCTCCGCGCCGTCGAACAGCAGGTCGTACAGCCGGACATGCACGGGGTAGTCCTTCAACGCCTTGCCAGTCACCGCCTTGCGGTTCAGCCGCTGCTGCAGGTCGGCGAAGGGCGCAACTTCACCGTCTCGGATGACCAGCAGCTCGCCGTCCAGCACGGCATGGAAATCCATCGCCGCCACGATCTCGGGGAAGGTGTGGGAGATGTCGTCCGCACCCCGCGAGTAGATGCGGCGGCCGCCCGGCACCGCGACCAACTGGGCGCGGATGCCGTCCCACTTCCACTCCGCCCGGAACGCCGCCGGGTCGAGGGCCGCAAGGTCCGGCGCTTCGAGCGGGTGGGCCAGCATGGGCGGGCGGAACACCGGCGCGCCCGCCGGGTCCGGCCGCTCGCCATGGCCTTCCAGCCACGCGAACAGCGGCAGGTAGGGCGGCGTGAGGCCGTGCCACACCTCCTCGATCTCGTCCGGCGCGATGCGCCCGCCCGCCAGCTCGGACAGCGCCACCTTGGCCAGCCGGGCGGAGGCGCCGACGCGCAGGCTGCCGGTGATGAGCTTGAGCAGGGCGTAGCGGCCGGAGGCGTCCGAGGCGTCGAGCCAGCTTGCCACGATGGCGGGCAGGTCGGCCTTGGGCGTGGCGATGAGGGTCTGGATCACCTCCGTCATGCCGGGCGCGGGCTGGTTGGTGGGGCGGGCGGGCCACATCAGCGCCACCGTGTCCGCCAGGTCGCCCACGAAGTCGTACGACCAGGCGAGCAGCACCGGGTCCGTGCGCGCCTCGGCCAGGCTGCGGATCAGCATGGGCTTGGCCGCCTGGAACGCCAGCTCGCCGGTGAGCGCGGCCAGGGCGAAGCCGCGGTCCGGGTCGGGCTCGGCGGCGAAGTAGCGGCGCAGCAGGGCGACCTTGGCCAGGCGCCCGGGGGTGAGCACCAGGCGGTCAAGCAGCTCGGCAAAGGCGATCACGCCGCCTCCGCCGCTGCCCCCGCCAGCTCCTCCTCGTCCTCGCCATAGCCCAGCAGCCGCAGCGCCCGCCCGCGCACGCCGCGCTTGGCGACCTCGTGGATCAGCGCCTCCTCCCGCCCGTGCGTCACCCAGATCTCAGGCGCGCCCACCTCGTCCACCGTGGCGTTCAGCTCCGCCCAGTCGGCGTGGTCGCTGATCACCAGCGGCAGCTCCACCCCGCGGGAGCGCGCCCGCTGGCGCACCCGCATCCAGCCGGAGGCCAGGCACACCACCGGCTCGGCCAGCCGCCGCGCCCAGCGGTCGGCGATGGCGCCGGGCGGCGCGATCACGATGGCGCCCGCCAGCTCCGCCTTGTTCGCCACCGTCGCCGGGCGCAGCTCGCCCAGCGGCACGCCCATCGCCCCGTAGGCCGCGCATAGCGGCGCCTGCGCCCCGTGCAGGTAAATCGGCCGGTCCCACCCCGCCTCTCGCAGCAGCGCGATCACCCGCTGGCACTTGCCGAGCGCGTAGGCGCCGACGACGTGGGTGCGCTCCGGGAACAACGCCACGCTTTGCAGCAGCCTGGCGATCTCGTCGCTGGCCGGCGGATGCTGGAACACCGGCAGCGCGAAGGTCGCCTCCGTCACGAACACGTCGCAGGCGATCGGCTCGAACGGGCGGCAGGTCGGGTCGGCGGCGCGCTTGTAGTCGCCGGAGACGACGGCGCGGCTGCCGCGCCACTCCATCGCCACCTGCGCCGCCCCCAGCACGTGCCCGGCCGGCTGCAGCCAGACGCGCACCTCCCCCACCGTGACCACCTGGCCGTACGGCTGCTCCTGCTGCACTGACCCGGCGCCGGCCGCCCCCATCCGCACCCGCATGATCGCCAGCGTCTCCGGGCTGGCCAGCACGTGGGCGTGGCCGGGGCGGGCGTGGTCGGCATGGGCGTGGGTGATGACGGCGCGGTCCACCGGCCGCACCGGGTCGATAAAGAAGCCGCCGGGCTCGCAGTACAGGCCGTCGGGCAGGACCTTGAGCCAGGTGTCCGGGTGGGGCATCCGCCTCACCTAGCGCGCCGATGGCCGGGCCGCTATGGGTGGGGCAAAACGGGAAGCACGCGCCATGGCCGCCAGCCGCAAGGTCATCATCACCTGCGCCGTGACGGGTGCGATCCACACCCCGTCCATGTCGCCCCACTTGCCCATCACCCCGGAACAAATCACCGCGGACGCCGTGGGCGCGGCGGAGGCGGGGGCGGCCATCGTCCACCTGCACGCGCGGGACCCGGTGAGCGGACGGCCGGACCAGACGCCGGAAGCCTTCGCCCGCTTCCTGCCGCGGATCAAGCAGCAGACGGACGCCGTCCTCAACATCACCACCGGCGGCAGCCCGTTCATGACGGTGGCGGAGCGCGTGCGTCCCGCCGCCACGTTCAAGCCGGAGGTGGCGAGCCTCAACATGGGCTCCATGAACTTCGGCCTCTACCACTTGCTCGACCGCTACACCGAGTTCCAGCACGACTGGGAGCGCCCGGCGCTGGAGGCGACGCGGGACCTGGTGTTCCGCAACAGCTTCGCCGACATCGAGTTCATCCTGGCCACGTGCAGCGAGAACGGCACCCGGTTCGAGTTCGAGTGCTACGACATCTCGCACCTGTACAACCTCAAGCACTTCCTCGACCGCGGCTTGGTCAAGCCGCCGCTGTTCATCCAATCGGTGTTCGGCATCCTGGGCGGCATCGGCACCCATCCGGAAGACATCGCCCACATGCGCCGCACCGCGGACCGGCTGTTCGGCGACCAGTACCGCTGGTCCGTGCTCGGCGCCGGGTCGGCGCAGCTGCGGGTGGCGGCGATCGCGGCGGCGATGGGCGGCAACGTTCGGGTCGGGCTGGAGGACAGCCTGTGGGCCGGGCCGGGGCAGCTCGCCACCTCCTCCGCGGTGCAGGTGCGGCTGGCGCGGCAGATCATCGAGGGCCTGGGCCTGCAGCTGGCCTCGCCGGACGAAGCGCGCGAGATGCTGGCGCTCAAGGGCGGCGACAAGGTGGCGCTATGACGTATCGGCTGCCGGAGCTGACGGGGATGACCGACGAGCAGCGCCGGGTGGCCGATGCCATCCAGGCCGGGCCGCGCGGCGTCGTGCAGGGGCCGTTGCTGGCCTGGCTGCACAGCCCCGCGCTGGCGGAGCGCGCCCAGGCGCTCGGCGCATTCTGCCGCTACGGCACGTCCCTGCCGCCGCGGCTGAGCGAGCTGGCCATCCTCACCACGGGCGCGCACTGGCAGGCCGGGTTCGAGTGGCACGTTCACGCCCCCCTGGCCCTGGCCGCCGGCCTGGACCCGGCGGCGGTGGAAGCCCTGCGCACCGGCGGCACGCCGCATTTCGACGCGGAGGACGAGCAGGCAGTCTGGCGCTTCGCCCACCACCTGCTGCGAGACCGCGAGGTGCCGGAGGCGACCTACCGCACGGTGGCGGGATTGCTGGGAACGCAGGCCGTGGTCGAGCTGGTGGGGCTGCTCGGGTACTACGGGCTGATCTCGATGACGATCAAGGCGTTCGCGGTGCCGTTGCCGGAGGGGGCTGCGGAGCCGTTCTGATCGGCCGCCCCAATCGCCCCACCAAGCACCCAACTCAGACACAATCCCGGCCTCAGCCCGGCGCAATCGGCTGGCGTGATGCGTGGGCGTCAGAGCGTGACGCGCGCAACCTCCGAGGCCGTCCATGCATCTCCCGCCCGAGCGCCCGCTGCCCCTCGCCAGTACCGTGTCCACCCACTCCGCCACGCCCGAGCCGTGGCTGCGGCACCTGTGCTTCTTCGGGCCGGTTGCGGCCATCACCGTGGCCGCCCTGGCGCTGGCGCTGCACGCCATGCCGCTCGCCGGCGGCGCGCGGGCGCTTTACGCGGTCGCGGTCGCGGTCAACGTCGGCCTGCTCGCGCTGGCGTCCTGGGGCGGGGTGCTGGGAGGCATCGTGGCGCTCGGGGAACGCCTCGTCGGCAAGGCGACGAGTCCGGTGCTGCGTCCGCCCACCGGCCAGGCCCGCACCGCCGTCCTGCTGCCGGTCTATGAGGAGGACGCGATCCGCGTGTTCGCCGCCGCCGCCGTCATGCGGGACTCGCTGGCGCGGGAGCGGCTGGGGGCGGCGGACATCTTCGTGCTCAGCGACACCCGCTCGGCCGCGGGCGCTGCGGCGGAGGAGCAGGCCCATCGCCGGGTGCTGGCCATGCAGCCAGCCGGCGGGCCGGCGATCCACTACCGCCGCCGGGTGCGCAACGACGGGCGCAAGGCGGGCAACATCGCCGAGTTCTGCGGGCGCTGGGGCGCGGCGTATGACTTCATGGTGGTGCTGGACGCGGACAGCCTGATGACGGGGGCCGCCATCGCCACCCTGGTCGGCGCCATGGAGGCCAACCCGCGCGCCGGGCTGGTGCAGTCCATGTGCTACCCCGTCGGGCGCGCCAGCCTGTTCGCCCGGGCGCAGCAATTCGCAGCAAGGCTGCAAGGGCCGCTGCTGGCCCGGGGCGCCGCATTCTGGCAGGGGCCGCGCGGCAGCTACTGGGGGCACAACGCCATCATCCGCATCGCCGCCTTCGCCGCCCATTGCGGCCTGCCGGAGCTGCCGGGACCAGCCCCGCTCGGCGGCGAGATTCTGTGCCACGACACGGTGGAGGCCGCCCTGATGCTGCGCGCCGGCTGGGACGCCTGGCTGCTGCCGGACATCGGCGGCTCCTGGGAGGAGACGCCCACCAACCTGCTGGACCACCTGCAGCGGGACCGCCGTTGGTGCCAGGGCAACCTGCAGCACGCCGCCGTGCTGCGGGCGGAGGGGCTGAAGCCCGCCTCCTTCCTGCACCTCGGCCAGGGCATCGCGCACTACCTGTCCGCGCCGCTGTTCGTGGCGCTGCTCGCCCTGTCCGCGCTGCCCGGCGGCCACCTGGCCGGGCCGGCGGGGGCGCTGGACGCCACCGTGCTGGCCCTGCTGTTCGCCCCCCGGCTGCTGGCGCTGGCGGCCGCGCTGGCGGATGGCCGGGTCTCGGCCGGGCTGGGCGGGCGGGGCCGGCTGCTGGCCAGCGCGCTGCTGGACCAGGTGCTCGGCGTGCTCGTCAGTCCCGTGACGGCCGTGTTCCACACCCTGTTCGTGGCCCGAACCCTGGCCGGCCGCGTCGTGGGCTGGGATGCGCAGCCGCGCGACGACCGCGGCCTCGGCTGGGCGGAGGCGTGGCGCTGCCTGGGCCTGCCGCTGGCCGGCGCGGCGGCGCTGGCGGGGCTGCTGGTGTCGCCTTGGGCGGCGGCCATCCTGCTCGCGGGCGTGCCGGTGGCGGTCTGGTCCAGCCGGCTCAGCCTCGGCCAGTGGACCCGGCGGCTCGGCCTGTTCGCCATCCCCGAGGAGGGCGCCCCGCCTGCCCTGCTGCTCGCCTTGGCCCAAGCCCAGTCCGACCTGCGGAACGCGCGGCAGGCGGCAGCGCCACCCGCCCTGCCCAGGGAGGCCGGGGTGAGCGTGGCACCCCAGGAGCTGCGGCCCGCCTGGGCGGCGGCCTCCTACGGCATGGCCGGGGGCGGCGCGCTCAAGGCCGGGTGAAGCACTCCACCGAGCCCAGGGGCGGTGCGGGGGCGAGCAGGTCGATCGGCTCGCCCCGCGCCAGCGCCCGCAGCACCTTGAGCGGGCCGCCATGAGTGATGACCACGTGGCGCCCCGGCGGCAGGGCGCGGTGGAACCCCTGCACCCGCGCCGCGAGCGCCTCCCCGGACTCGCCGCCGGGCGGGGCGAAGCGCCAGGGGTCGGACGCCCAGGCATCGAGCGCCGGGCGCGGCACGCCATCCCAGAGTCGGCCTTCCCACTCGCCGAAATCCAGCTCCGCCAGCCGGTCATCCACCCGGTGCGGCCCCAGGGCGGCGGCCACGTCGCGGCAGCGGCGGGCGGGGCTGGTCCAGACCAGGCCGGCCAGGGGCCGCAGCCGCTCCGCCAGGGCGGCGGCCTGCGCCGGGTCGGGCAGCAGGTCGGTGCGGCCGTAGCAGCGCCCGCCGGACGCCACCGGAGGGTGGCGCACGAGGGCGAGCCAGGGTGCGCCGGATCGACAGGCCTCGGCCCCGGTCATACGGTGCGCCGATGAATGCACTGGGTTTGCTGCCGTTCGCCGCAGCCTGCGTCTGCGTGGCGCTGTCGGGCGCCGTGTTCCGGCCGGGCGCATGGTACGAAGGGCTGGACAAGCCGCGCTGGCGCCCGCCGAACTGGCTGTTCGCCCCGGCCTGGACGGTGCTCTACATCTGCATCGCGGTGTCCGGCTGGCTTGCCTGGCGCCAGGCGGGCGTGGCCGGCGCACCCGCCGCGTTTGTGGCCTACGGCGTGCAATTGGCGCTGAATGCCGGCTGGTCGGCCGTGTTCTTCGGCCTGCACCGGCCGGGCTGGGCGCTGGCCGAGCTGGCGCTGCTCTGG
Source organism: uncultured Acetobacteraceae bacterium (assembly GCA_964235495.1). GTDB lineage: Bacteria > Pseudomonadota > Alphaproteobacteria > Acetobacterales > Acetobacteraceae > LMUY01. Next base: position 107,924 of record CAXSAX010000002.1, read on the forward strand.
GTGTCCATCGCGCTGACGGCCGCCCTGTTCGCGCCCATCAGCGCGGTCGCCGCGGCGCTGCTGCTGCCGTATCTCGCCTGGGTGACGTTCGCCGGCGCGCTGAACGCCTCCCTGTGGCGGCGCAACCCGGCGTTCAGTCCTGGCTGACCCATTCCGGCTCGGCGGCGACCTCCAGCTCCAGGTTCACCACCAGTTCCTCCGGGCCGCTGCGTATGATGACGCAGTGCAGGTCCTGTGTGCCGGACGCGTTGATCTCCTGGTGCGGCAGCCAGGCCGGCACCTGTAGGAAATCCCCGGGCCCGGCCTTGGCGATCCACTCCAGCCGGTCGCCCCAGCGCATGTGGGCCTCGCCATAGACCACGTAGATGATGCTGTGCAGCGCGCCGTGGTGGTGCGCCCCGGTGGCGGAGCCGGGCTTGATGAGGTTGGTGCCGGCCCAAAGCGCCCCGCCCGTGCGCCCGCCGCTGAGCGCCACCTCGCGGTTCATGCCCAGGGTCATGGGGGTGTCGCCGCTGGCGCCGCCCCGCCGCACCACGCGGATGCCGTGGGTGCGCCAGTCGGGGTGGCTCGTCGCCATGTCGTCGGGCACAGGATGGTCGGGCACGGGATGGTCGGGCACGGGGAGGCTCCTGGATTGCTGCCATGGCAAAATGGGCAGGACCGCCGCGCCCGGCAAGCGGGCCGCAACGCGGGCGGCGCCGCGGCGTTGGGCAGGAACAGGAGTGTAGCTATGAAGTATCTGTTTCCCATCCTTGGGGCGGCGATCGCCCTGGCCGGCGCCGACAAGCTGTTCGGCGACCGCGGCTATGACGGCATGTTCCGCCATCTCGGCTGGAGCCGCGACGAGATGCAGGCCCTGGCCGCCGCCGAGGCGGCCGGCGGCCTGCTGATGGCGTCGCGCGCCACTCGGCGGCTCGGCGGCGCCCTGGTGGCGGGCGCGTCCGCTGCCGTGCTGGGCAGCGAGCTGCGCCACGATGACAGCGGGCTGGCCGCCTCGCGCGCGCTGGTGCTGCTCGCGGCGGTGCTGGCCCTGCTCGTGCCGGGCCAGGCGCGGCGCTCAAGGACGGCATGACGGCGAGCGCCATCCGCGAGGCCCTGACCACGGCCATGATGCACAGCACGGCGCCCATGGTGCTGTCCGACCCGCACCGGCCGGATTGCCCCATGGTGGCGGTGAACCAGGCCTTCGCCGACCTCACCGGCTACTCCGCCGACGAGGCGATCGGGCGCAACTGCCGCTTCCTACAAGGCTCCAACACCGATCCGGACTCCGCGCCGCACATCCGCGCCTGCCTCGCGGCCGGGCAGGGCTGCATCGAGTGGATCGTCAACTACCGCCGCGACGGCACCATGTTCTGGAACCTCTTGTTCATCTCGCCGGTGCACGACCTGGACGGCTCGCTGCTGTTCTTCTTCGGCAACCAGTGCAACATCAGCCAGGGCTTCCCGGACTGGCTGCCTGAGGTGAGCTTCGGCCGCGCCCACGTGGTGCCGGCGCTGGAGCGGGAGTTCCACGCGCTGCTGCATGAGGTTGACCTCGCCGGGCGGGTGCAGGCGCTGGGGCGGGTGATCGCGGCGGCGCATCGCCTGGCGGAGCTTTCCACCAAGCTGGCGCCTGGTGCATCGGAGCTGGCGCCGTGATACGGGAGCGATAGTTCCTGCGGAGCCACTCATGACCGACGCCAACCACCGGCACTCCGACCACCCGATCGACAAGCTGTTCCTGGAACGCTGGTCGCCGCGCGCCTTCACCGACGAGACGATGAACGAGGCCGACCTGATGACCCTGTTCGAGGCCGCACGCTGGGCGCCGTCCTCGTACAACTCGCAGCCTTGGCGCTTCATTTACGCCCGCCGCGGCAAGCCGCATTTCGACAAGATGCTGAGCCTGTTGGTCGAGTTCAACCAGGGCTGGGCCAAGAGCGCCGCCGTGTTGGTGACGCTGGTGTCGAACTCGACCATGCTGCCCCCCGGCAAGGACACGCCCGTGCCGTCCTACAGCCACTCGATGGACGCCGGGTCCGCCTGGGCCAGCGTCGCCTTCCAGGCGACGCTGATGGGATGGCAAGCCCATGGCATGGTCGGCTTCGACAAGGAGCGCGCCTTTGCCGAGCTGGGCGTGCCCGTGGGCTACCGGGTGGAACAGATGATCGCGATCGGCCGGCCCGGCGACAAGACCATGCTGGCCGAGGCGATGGCGGCCCGCGAGCACCCGAGCGAGCGCATCCCGCTGGCGCAGATCATGATGGAGGGCAGCTTCAAGGCGTAAGGCGGGAGTGGGAGCGCGCACCCGCCAGCCGCTCGATACGGAACCGGTTGCTCCAACCCCGCTGCGTGGCTACGAAGGCGGGCGAACAGAGACATCGCCGGTGGACCGTGAAGGGTAGGGCAGCCGCATGAACGCCATCGTCCTGATCGCGCTCAAGCGGCGGCTGACCTTCGTGGTGCTGGCCATCGTCATCCTGATCTTCGGCGGGCAGGCAGCCTGGAAGACGCCGACCGACATCTTCCCTGCCATCGACATCCCCGTCGTCGCCGTCGTCTGGACCTATAACGGCCTGACGCCGCAGGACATGTCCGGCCGGGTGGTCTATTACTTCGAGCGCACGCTGACCACGACGGTCAGCAACATCGAGCACATCGAGAGCCAGTCGCTCTACGGCCGCGGCATCGTCAAGATCTTCTTCCAGCCGAACACGAACGTCGCGGCCGCTCAGGCGCAGATCGCGGCCAGCGCGCAGACCGTGCTCAAGCAGATGCCGCCCGGCATCACGCCGCCGCAACTCCTGCTGTACAACGCCTCCAGCGTGCCCGTGCTGAGCCTGCAGGTTTCGGGCACCGACCAGACCGTGCAGCAGCTGTACGACCTCGCCTCGAACTTCATCCGGCCGACGCTGATCAGCGTGCCCGGCGTGGCGATCCCCACGCCGTATGGCGGCACCTCCCGCGTGGTGCAGGTCGATCTCAACCAGCGCGGGCTGCTGGAGCACGGGCTGTCCGCAACGGACGTGTCCAAGGCGCTCGCCCGCCAGAACCTCGTGCTGCCGGCAGGCGACGAGAAGATCGGCAAGCTCGACTACCTCGTGTCCACCAACGCCTCGCCGGTCAATCTCGACACGTTCAACAACCTGCCGATCAAGCAGGTCGGCAACGCGATCATCTATATGCGCGACGTGGCCTACGTGCACCGCGGCGGGCCGCCGCAGGCCAACCTGGTGCTGGTGCACGGGCAGCAGAGCGTGCTGATGGAGGTGCTGAAGATCGGCAACGCCTCCACCCTGGCGGTGGTCGAAGGCGTCAAGAAGATGCTGCCGGGCATCGAGAAGACGCTGCCCCCCGGCATCAAGATCACCCCGCTGAACGACGCCTCCACCTTCGTGCGGGACTCGGTCCAGGACGTGCTGCGCGAGATGGCCATCGCCGCGGTGCTGACCGGGGCGATGGTGCTGCTGTTCCTCGGCTCCTGGCGCTCGACGCTGATCGTGGCGACCTCCATCCCGCTCTGCATCCTGACCTCCATCCTGGTGCTGTCCTGGCTCGGCGAGACCATCAACGTGATGACGCTGGGCGGCCTGGCGCTCGCCGTCGGCATCCTGGTGGACGACGCCACGGTGATGATCGAGAACATCTCCTCCCACCTGGAGCAGGGCCAGGAGCTGGAAGCGGCGATCATCGACGCCGCCAACGAGATCGTCGTGCCGACCTTCGTGTCCACCTTGTGCATCTGCATCGTCTGGCTGCCGCTGTTCACGCTCAGCGGCATCGGCGGCTACCTGTTCAAGCCGCTGGCCATGGCGATCGTGTTCGCCATGATCACCTCGTTCGTCCTGTCCCGCACCCTGGTGCCGACCATGGCCGTCTGGCTGCTGGCCGGCCAGCAGCAGGCGCATGGCCAGCACGGCAGCGGGGGCGGGCCGTTCACGCGGTTCCAGCGCGGCTTCGAGCACCGGTTCGAGCGGTTCCGAACCAGCTACCGCGACCTGCTGACGGACGTGATGGGCCGCACCGGCAGCTTCATCGGCGTCTTCCTCGCCCTCTCGCTCGCCTCGCTGCTGCTGATCCCGTTCCTGGGGCGCAACTTCTTTCCCGAGATACGCTCGGGTGAGATGGATTTGCACATGCGCGCCCAGATCGGCACCCGCATCGAGGATTCCGGCAAGCTGTCGGTGCTGGTGAACCAGGAAATTCGCAAGGCGCTGCCCGGCAAGGTCGCCGGCATCGTGGACAATTGCGGCCTGCCGGTCAGCGGCATCAACGAGGTGTACGGCGCCAGCGGCACCATCGGGCCATCGGATTGCGACCTGACGATCAGCCTCGTGGACGAGGCCTCGCCGGTGCAGGAATACCGGCAAATCCTGCGGCCGAAGCTGGCCGCGGCGTTCCCCGGCACCGCCTTCACCTTCCTGCCGGGCGACATCACGGCCAAGATCCTCGACTTCGGCCTGCCGTCGCCCATCGACATCCAGGTGATCGGGCGCGACCAGCGGGCGAACTTCGACTACGCCAAGCAGGTGCTGGCCCGCATCGCCAAGATACCCGGCATCGCTGACCCCAACATCCTGCAAGCCCTGGATGCGCCGACGCTGCGGGTGACCTCATCGCGCTCCTTCGCCAGCGGCACCGGGATCTCCGAGGCCGACATCGCGGGCAACGCGCTCGCCACCCTGTCCGGCAGCGGCCAGACCGCGCCGACCTACTGGCTCGACACCACCAACGGCGTCTCCTACCTGGTCAACATGCAGACGCCGCAGCCCCAGCTCGACAGCATGAATGCGCTGGAGACGCTGCCCATCGACGCCGGGGACGGCAACCCATCCGGCCAGGGCATGCAATTGCTGGGGGGCTTAAGCCAAATCAGCCAAACCGGCATGCCGCTCGTGGTCTCGCATTACAGCATCACCCCCACCATCGACATCTACGCCAGCGTGCAGCAGCGCGACTTGGGCGCCGTGAACGACGCGGTGCAGCAGGTCCTGCAAGAGACCGCGAAGGACGTGCCCCGCAGCTCCCACGTGGCAACGCGTGGCCAGGCGGTGACCATGGCGACGGCCTACAGCCAATTGGTCGGCGGGCTGCTGTTCGCCGTGGTGCTGGTGTACCTGGTCATCGTCGTGAACTTCCAGTCCTGGGTCGATCCGTTCATCATCATCACGGCCCTGCCCGGCGCGCTGGCCGGCATCGTCTGGTCGCTGTTCATCACCAACACGACCCTCTCGGTCCCGGCGCTGACGGGGGCGATCATGTGCATGGGGACGGCGACGGCGAACTCCATCCTGGTGGTGAGCTTCGCGCGGGAGCGGCTGGCCAAACACGGCGACGCGGCGCGGGCCGCCATCGAGGCCGGCTACGGCCGCGTGCGCCCGGTGCTGATGACGGCGCTGGCGATGATCATCGGCATGTTGCCGATGGCGCTCAGCAACACCCAGAACGCCCCGCTCGGCCGCGCGGTGATGGGCGGGCTCGCGGTGGCGACCGTCTCCACCCTGCTGTTCGTGCCGGCGGTGTTCGCGCTGGTGCACGGCCGGCTGCTCCACAGCAAGCGCAAAGAGGCCACGGCATGACGGACCAGGCGGAGCTGCCGAAGGCGGGGCTGCCGAAGGCGGGGCGCGGGGCGCGGGGCAGCGTGCGAAAACGGCGGGGCCGGGGCTGGCTGCTGGCCGGGGTGGCGCTCTTGGCGGCCGGCGGGATCGCCGCCTGGGGCATCGTCGGGCGGGCGGACACGGTGTCCGCGCTGACGCAGCGGGCCGACGACGAGTCGGTTCCGAAGGTGACGTTGGTTTCGCCACAGCACGGCCCCAGCATCCGAACCGTGACTTTGCCGGGCCAAACCCAGGCCTGGTATCAAGCGCCGATCTTCGCCCAGGTCACCGGCTACGTGCAGGCCTGGTACAAGGATTACGGCGCCGACGTCCGCAAGGGCGAGCTGCTGGCCACCATCGCGACCCCGAACCTGGACCAGGAGCTCGAGCAGGCGCGGGCACAGCTGCAGGTCGTGAAAGGCAAGTATGCCCTGGCCCAGGTGACGGCGGCGCGGTGGCAGAAGCTGGCCGGCACGCAAGCCGTCTCGCAGCAGACCGTGGACGTGAACAACGCCGATGCCAGGGCCGCGCAGGCCGAGGTGCAGGCCGCGCAGTTCAACGTCGGGCGGTTCGAGTCGCAGGAATCGTTCAAGCAGGTTGTGGCGCCGTTCGATGGCGTGGTCACGTCCCGCAACACGGACACCGGCAACTTCGTCAATGCCGCAGGCGGCAATGCGGGGCAGCAAGGCGGCACCCAGGAGCTGTTCTCGGTGGCCGACGTGCACCAAATCCGAGTTTTCGTCTCCGTGCCGCAGGACTATGCGGGCTACATCAAGCCCGGCCTCACCGCCTCGATGACCATGCCGCAGTTTCCCGACCGCACCTTCAAGGTCGATGTCACGACGACCGCCAAATCGTTCAACTCAGCCTCCCGCACCGTGGTGACCGAGCTGACGCTGCCAAATCCCAAGGAAGAGATCTGGCCCGGCGCCTACGCCGACGTGCGGTTCCAGATCCCGACCGACCCGAACATCCTCATCGTCCCCGAGCAGGCGCTGCTGTTCCGTGCCCAGGGGTTGCAAGTAGCGCTGGTCCAGGACGGCAAGGTGCACTTGCAGAACATCAAGCTTGGCCTGAACCTTGGGGAAACCGTGCAGGTCATGCAGGGACTGAAGCCAACCGACCAGTTGATCGCCAACCCGTCCGATGGGCTGCTCGAAGGCCAGGCGGTCGATGTCGTCCAGGTGCCGCCGCAGAACTCAGACGACGAGCCCCAGGCCGGCGCCAGCAACGCGAGCCACTCCGCCAAGTGAGGCTGAGCGCCCGGCTGGCCGCAGCACTCCTGGCGGGATCGCTCACATCATGCGATCTCGCGCCGCCGTACACGCCGCCAAGCTACCTGCTGCCGGCCTCGTACCAGGGCGCCGGGCCCTGGCAGATCGCCCATCCGCAGGACAGGATCGCGCGCGGCGCGTGGTGGAAGGCGTATGGCAGCCCCACGCTCGACCGGCTGGAGGCCAGGCTGCCGGACAATCCGGACCTGCTCGCCGAACGGGAAGCCTTCACGCAGGCGCGCGAGCTGGAAGCCGAAGCGGCGTCGGGCCTGTATCCCCAAGTCAGCGTGGGCGGGTTTGCATCGCAGAACAAGCAATCGCCGTACCGGCTGTTCCGCTCGCCCACCAGCGCGGCCCCCTTCGTCGAGCCCTCGGTCCAGGTCGATGCCCAGGCAAACTGGGAGATCGACCTTTGGGACCGGATCGGCAACGAGGCCAAGGCACGCAAGCGCCTGGCGCAGGCGGAGGCGGCCAACGTGGCCTTCGTCGAGCTCAGCCTGCAGGCGGAGCTGGCCAACGTGTACATCACCTTGCGCGGCCTGGATCAGCAGGGGGAGGTGTTCAAGCGCTCCGCCGCCACTTACCAGACGGCGCTGACCATCACGCAGATGCGGCTGGCCGGCAAGATCGGCAACGCGCTGGACGTGGCGCGGGCGCAAACGCAGCTGAGCACCGTGCAGGCGCTGTACCAGGACAACCTGGCGCAGCGCGCCCTGGCGCAGCATGCGATCGCCGACCTCGTGGGCGAGTCCGCGAGCACGTTCAGCCTGCCGCCACAGCAGGACACGCCGCTCGTCATGCCGCAGATTCCCTCCGGCGTGCCGTCCGACCTGCTGCAAAGGCGGCCTGACATCGCCGCCGCCGAGCGCGCCATGGCCGCCGCCAATGCGGAGATCGGCGTGTCGCGCGCGGCGTTCTACCCCAACATCTCGCTCAGCGGGCTCGCCGGCACCGAGGATTCCGGGTTCAACCTGATCAGCCTGCCGAACGCCGTGTGGTCGATCGGGTCGCAGATCGCCCTGCCGCTGTTCGAGGGCGGGCTGCGCAAGGCGGAATTGGACTTCGCCAAGTCCAGCTACGCGCAGACCCGCGACCGCTACCGGGCGACCGTGCTGTCGGCCTTCCAGCAAGTGGAGGACCAGCTTTCGCTGAACGACCGGCTCACCAAGGAGGGCGCGCTGGACAAGCAGGCCGCCGACGCCTCAGGCAAGGCGCAGGCGCTCTCGCTGCAGCTCTACACGGCCGGGGTCGGCAACTACGTCGATGTGGTGATCGCCCAGATCGCCCTGCTGCAGGCCCAAACCACCCAGATCGGGCTGGGCTCGCGCTACCAGCAGGTCTCCGTCAACCTGGTGCGCGCGTTGGGCGGCGGCTGGTCCACGGAACAGCTGCCAAGCGAGCGGCAAATCCGGCCGTTCGATCCGCTCATCCCGGGCTGAGCAGCCACGGGTCGGTCAGTGCACGTGCTGCGTGTCGTGCACCGCGCCGGGGTACGACGGTTGGAACATGGCTTCCTCCATGGCGAGTTCGACCGTTTCGAGCAGCCGCCCCGGGCTGAAGGGTCGCTGCATGAAGTGCTCGTGACGGTTCAGGCGGCGCAGCGGAAAGCTCAGCACCGAGGTGAAGATCGCCGCGCGCCCAGGAGTTGCCTTGCGCCATTGCGTGATCAAGCTGCTGCCATCCAAGCCATCCAGCAAGTCCAGATCGACCAATAGCAGGTCAAACTCGGAAGTATCCCCCAGTAATCCGATGGCGTCCTCGCAACGGCAAACGCTCGTTACTGTGTAGCCGCTTCGCGACAGGACTTCTGTCATGACCCATTGAGTCAAGACGTCATCGTCAACGAAGAGAATGGATGGACAGCCCATGCCTCTAACCCCCTGTCACAAGCCTTACTTGAAACCTTTGACATGGATGCAGGAGAATGAGGTGTTGACGCACTTATCGCGTCAACGTACGGCAGGTTGTCTCCAAATTGAGTTACGGCTCCGTCATCGAGCAGCGACGCCGCAAAATCGCGTTTGCCATGCCTAATGATGCGCCGGGTCTTCGCGGTGCGAGGGCGCGTCCGCTTGCAGCTTGACGGAGGCTGCACCGCAAGACGGCTGCGCGGCCGGTCGCAGCATGACCCGGCGTTCCTACGGAAAACGCCCTAAGGCGCCACGGTCTCCGCCAGTTGCGGCAGGGACATGTCCATGTCCAGGTAGTGGCCCATGACCTCGCGCGCCGGACCGTCCTCGCGCACCCGGCCATGGTCCAGCCAGATCACCCGAGTGGCCCATTCGAGCACGATGTTCTCCAGGTGCGAGGACAGCACCAGGATTTCCGCGGTCTTGACCAGGCTCTCCATGCGGGCGCGCGCCTTGTCCAGGAAGTTCGCATCGCCGGCCAGGAACCACTCGTCCATCAGCAGCACCTGGGGCTGGATGGCCGTGGCCATGGCGAAGGCGAGGCGCACGGCCATGCCGGAGGAGTAGAACCGCACCGGCAGCTCCATGAACTCGCCCAGCTCGGCGAAGTCGCAGACGTCCTCCACCAGGCGCGCCGTGGCGGCACGGTTCATGCCGTTGTACAGGCCGCGCAGCATGATGTTCTCGCGGCCGGACAGGTCGTTGTTCATGCCGGAGTTCACGTCCAGCAGGGAGCCCACCGCGCCCTCGACCCGCAGCCGGCCGGCCACCGGCTCGTAGATGCCGGCCAACGCGCGCAGCAGCGTGGTCTTGCCCGCACCGTTGCCGCCCACCAGGGCCAGGCGGTCTCCCGGGCGCAAGGTGAACGAGATGTCGCGCAGCGCCTGCACCACCATGCGGTGCTGCCCATCCTCGCCCAGCCGGCCGGACGCGGCGGCCAGCATCGTCTTCTTCAGGCTGCGGCTGTTGCCGTGATACAGCGGGAAGTCGATGCACAGGCCTTCCGCGCGGATGCCGGCCGCCATGCTCAAACCCAGAACGCCAGGCGGCCGCGCACCCGGGCGAACAGCGTCCAGGCCAGCAGGCAGAGCACCGCGCTCCACACCGCCGCCGCGATCCACACGCCCAGCCCCGGCACGACGCCCAGCAACGGGTCACGCACCAGGGCCAGCAACGGGTAGAACGGGTTGAGCACCAGGTACTGGACGTTGTCCGTGATCAGCTCGGGCTGCCAGATGATCGGCGTTAGGAAGAAGGCGATCTGCATGATGCTCCCTACGATCGGGGCCACGTCGCGGAAGCGGGCGCAGAACGCCCCCAGCAGCAGGCAGGCCGCCAGGGCGTCAACCACCCACAGCACGACCCCGGGCAGCGCGGCGAACGCGGTGACGCCGGGCCAGACGTCGAACCAGGCGAACACGCCCACGATCACCGCGACGTTGTGCAGCAGCACGAACACGTTGCGCACCACCGCGCGCGTCGCATGCACGGTGAACGGCATGCGGAGCGAGCGTATGCTGCTTTCGGCTGAAGTGAAGCAGGTGCACGCATCCGTCACCAAGCCGCCCAGCGTGTTCCACAGCACCAGCGACAGCGCCAGGTACGGCAGGTACTTCTGCACTTCCATGTGGAACAGCTGCGAGTACAGCACCCCCATGGCCAGCACCATGATGGCGGTGGACAGCGTGAGCCAGAATGGGCCCAGCACGGAGCCGCGGTAGCGCAGCTTGATGTCCAGCCACCCCAGCATGACGGTGAGGCGCCAGGCGGCCAGGCCGTCCGTCACGTCCTGCCATGCGACCCGCTGCCGCGCCCCGGCGCCCACATTGGCCAGCAGGTCAATCCCGCGCTCGCGCGCAGGCAAAAGTAAGCTCGGCATTGCCAGCGCGCGATACCGTATCGGCGGGCGGGCCGCAACCGAATTACGGCCCCGGCTTCGCCGCGCCGAAGCACGGCTGCTCCTGCTCCAGATGCAGGTTGCCGTTCAGGAACGGGTCGTGCAGCGCCAATCGCCCCCAGTCGCGCACCAGCCGATCCAGCTCCTCCCGGGTCTGGTCGCGTCGCTCCGGCGCATGGTCCGGAACGCGGGACGCAAGCTCGCGGTGCTCCAGCGCCGCCCAAGGCGTCCAGACGATGCGGTAGCCATGCGCGGTCAGCCGCAGGCAGAGGTCCACGTCGTTGTAGGCGACCGGCAGCGCCTCGTTCAGCCCGCCGACGGCGAAGAAGGCGTCGCGCGTCAGGGCGAGGCAGGCGCCCGTCACCGCCCAGACCTGCCGGGCCGTGGCCAGCATCCCGAACGGCCCGGCGCTGTCGCCGGGCGCATAGCGCAGCAGGTGGCGCGGGATGCCGGTCGCATCCGTCGTGATGCCCGCATGCTGCACCCGGCCGTCCGGATACAGCAGCTTGGCCCCCACAGCGCCCACGTCGGGCTGCACGGCATGGGACACCAGCACGCTGAGCCAGTCGGGCTGCAGGGCCGCGATGTCGTTGTTCAGCAGCAGCAGCACGTCCCCCCGCGCCACCCGGGCCGCGGCGTTGTTCATCGCGGACCAGTTGAACCGGCCGGGGTGGCGCAGCACGCGCACCCGGCCGTCCTCGGCCAGCCGGTCGAGCAAAGCCAGCGCCTCGGCTTCCACGGAGCCGTTGTCCACGATCAGCAGCTCCAGCCGCGGGTAATCGGTGCCCCGCAGCACGGCGTCGGCGCACACCGACAGCAGCTCGGCATGGTCCCGGGTGGGCACGATCACCGAAACCAGGGGGGCCGGCTGCGGCAGCCCATAGGCCACGCGGCGCCCCCCAGCCATCGGCGTGGCTGCGGCGGCGACGCCCTCCCGCCGCAGCTGCGCCTCGGCGGCGCGGCACAGGGCGTCCGCGGAGGGCGGCGGCGCCCCCCGGTGGCACAGCACGGCGGGGATGTGCCGGATGCTGCCGGGTCGGGCCGCCGCGGCCACCTGGCTTGCCAGGCCGTGCAGCCGGGCCGGGCCGCCCCCGGGCGCGGCCTCGCGCACCAGCGCGACCCGCAGGAAGGTGAACGGCCCCAACAGGTCGCGGCAGCGCTGCAGCTCCTCGTCCCAATCCGGCTTGAAGAACGGCCGCACCCGGCGGCCACCCTCCAGCCAGTCCTCATCGGCATAGATCACGTCCGCATGGGGGTAGCGCGCGGCGAACCCGGCGGCGATCCGCAGCGCCTCGGGGGCCAGCGTGTCGCGTGGATCGAGGACGCAGACGAGGTCCGCGTCCAGGCTGCGGGCGGTGGTGGCCGCATCGCGGTCCGGCGGCACGGCTTGCACCGACACGCCCGGCGGGCAGGCTTGCGACAAGCTGGCAAGCGTCGCGCTGCATCCAGCGCCTGGCAGCAGCAGCACGGCCAGGCGCTGCGTCGCCGCGGCCTGCCGCCCCGGCCGCACCGCCACCAATTCGGCGAGGCAGGCGGGCTCGCACTCCTCGATCCAGCCGGCATAGTCGCGCGGGCCCGCCACCACGGGCGGTGCGGGCGGCGGGGGAGCCGGAGGCGCCTGCCGCGGGCGAAGCCGGGTCATGGCCCAGCGCAGCGGCCCGGTCAGCCGCCAGCTCGTGCTGCCCTGCACGGCGCTGAGCTTCCTCTGCAACAGCTCCGCCTCCGCCCGCACCGCTTCCAGCGCCGCGTCCAACGCCGCGGCCCGGCGCTGCGCCGCCCCGGGAGACGGCAGCGGCGAGTCGAAACTGGCCCGGTTGGCGTCCTCCAGCCGCTGGACGGCGCGGCTGCCCCGGACGGCTTGCGGATCGGCCGGCGGCAAGGCCAGGCTGGGGGGAGCCGCGTCTGCTTGGGCGGGTTGGGTTTGTCGCATGGGCCAACTGGTATAGCCGCGGATTTGCGCGGTCACGAGGCTTGCACGAGGCCCCCATGCAACGCCTGTCCCTCCGGGCACAGATCGAGCAACGGGCAGCGCGCGCAAGCCGGCTTGCGGAAGAAGCAGCATCGCTGCCCGTGCAGCATGAGGACCTCATGGTTGTCGTAGATCTGCTGGGCGTCCCAGTCGGGCGGCAGCTGCGCCTCCAGCACCCGGTGCGACGGGCCCACGGCCAGGTTCTCCGGGATCAGTCCGGTGCGGGCGGCGACGCGGTGATGGTGGCTGTCCACCGGCAGCGCGGGGCGGCGCAGGCTGCTGAAGCTGAGCACGGCGGCGCTGGTCTTGGGTCCGACTCCGGGCAGCCGCTCAAGCCAGGCGCGCGCCGCCTCCACCGTCATCTCGCCGAGGAAATCCAGCGACAGCGCGTCGCGCTCGGCCTGGATGGCGCGCAGGATGGCCTGGATGCGCGGCGCCTTCTGCTCCGGCCAGGTGGCGCGCGCAATCGCCGCCTCAACCTCGGCAGTGGGCGCGGCCGTCACCTCGGCCCATTCCGGGAAACGCGCCCGCAGCGCCTTGAAGGCGGCGCCGCTGTCCGCGTTGCGGGTGCGGTGGGACAACAGTGAGCTGACCAATTCGCTCAACGGGTCCAGCGTGTGGAAGTAGCTGATCGGGCAGTGATAGGTTTGGCACAGGCGATGGTGAATCTCCAGCGCCTTATCCCGCACATCCATGGCGCCCGCCCCCGTCACCGAGGCAGAGCGCTACCGGCTGCGGCGAGTTCCTTCAGGCCGGGAACCGCACCATCCGGCCGCCTTCCTCGTCCCACAGCGCGTAGCAGGGCGCCAGAAGCGCCTGCCACAGCGTCAGCGTCGTCACGGCGCCCAGCTCCGGCCGGGCCTCGTGGCACTCCTGCAGGCGATAGTTCGGCATCCGTGCGGCAAGGTGGTGGACGTGATGGTAGCCGATGTTGCCGGTGAACCATTGCAGGACGCGCGGCAGCTTCAGGTAGGAGCTGCCGTGCAGGGAGGCCTGGACCGCGTTCCACTCCGACTGCCGCGCCCACTGCGCCTCCTCGAAGCGGTGCTGCACGGAGAACAGCCACACGCCGATGATGGAGGTGATGACCAGGATCGGTAGCTGGACCAGCACGACCGGCCACACCCCGAACACCAGCGCAAGGCCCACCAGGATACCGGCGATCACCAGGTTGGTCAGCCACACGCTGCGACGCTCCCGGGTCCAGTTCTTGGGCGCGTCGAACGGGATGCGGTAGAGCAGCAGGAACACGACCGGCGGCAGCACCAGCTGCATCACGATCGGGTGGCGGGAGACGCGGTAGATGACCCGGCGCACCCGCGGCAAGGCCTGGTACTCCGCCAGCGTGGCGCAGGTCGAGTAGATGTCGATGCCGGTGTCGCGGCGGTCGAGATTGTTGAAGCTGGCATGGTGGTTGGCGTGCTGCCGGCGCCAGAACGCGTAGGGCGTGAAGGTGATCACGCTGCAGAAACGTCCAAGCATGTCGTTCGCCCGGCGCGAGTGGAAGAACGAACCGTGGCCGCAATCATGCTGGACGATGAACAGCCGCACCATCAGCCCTGCCGCCGGAAAGGCCAGCGCCAACGTGAGCCAGAAGGAGACGTTAAGGCTGGCGTACATCGCCCCATCGAGGGCCACGAACGCGAGAAAGGTGGTGCTGAACTGCACGATGCTGCGCCACAGCGACGGCGCTTGGAACGGCGCGATGGCGGCCAGCAGCGTGCGCCGCTCGAGGGGGGAGGCGTCGGTCATCGTGTTCCCATGGCCAGCTGTTACGGTGAACTGCGTGCATCGTCTCGCCGCCCAAGCCGGGACTCCACGGCCAAGGTGCGCATCGGGCGCGTAATCATGTGCGCGCTTCTCTGTCCGGCCCTGCGCGAAGGCCGCCGGAGCTGGGCGAGTAGTTGGCAGTTTCGGCGGGGCTTGTCATCCCCGATCGCACCGGGATCAGTGAACGTGATTTTGGCGGTAATGCAAGCCCGGGGCGCCGGGCGGCCTGCCGAGGCGCGGGGGACGGCCCCCTGGCCTGGCAACCTTGTGTCAGAATTGCGCGTGCAGCCGGGTGCCGAGGAAGTTCACCGGCCCGCGGTCGCGGTTGTAGGCCGGGTTGGCCACGAACTGGTAGTCGGGGGTGAGGTTGATCCCCTTGGCGACGGCGTAGCTGTAGAACAGCTCCACGATCTGCTCCGGGCCGGAGTTCGGCAGCTTGCCGTCGCCGATCAGGATGCCGAGGCCGCCCGCGTTGAGGTAATCCTTGAAATGGCGCGAGATGTCGTTGCGCACGAAGCCGATCCCGATCGTGTCGTCCTGCCGCCGCCACCGCTGGCCGGCCAGCGAGAAGCCGAACGAGACCGTGTTGTCGATGTCGGTGAACGCGGTGATCGAGCTGCTGCCGTCCGACAGCCCTGCCCGCAGGAAGAAGCCCAGCTCCCCGGTGATCGCCTGCTCCACGTTCAGGCTGCCGCCGCCTTTGCCGCGGTAGCGCAGCACGTCGCCGGTGCTCGGGGCCGTCCCGGTCGCCTTGCCTTCCGCCACGGCCTGCGCGTAGCTGCCGAACAGGCCGCGGGAGTAGAAGCCGGACAGCTTCACCTTGCCGTCCTGCCCGAAGACGGCATGCCGCTCCTCGGCCTCCGCGACGTACTGCAGCTGATGGAAAGCATGGTTGTCCAAATACTTGTATCCCGGGGTGGTTGGCAGGTCGAACACGCCGCCGCGGAGCGCCCACCAGTCCTGGTACCACTCGGCGGACGCGCCGTAGCTGAACCCCCAGGCGTCGCCCGCCTGGTCGAAATTGCCCGCGTCGATCAGGGACCAGTTGAGGAAGTCGTTGCGCGCATCGTGAGCGTACCTGTTGGTGTCGAACACGTCGAAGCTGGAGAACTTGCCGGCCGTGAGCACCACGCGGTTGGCAGCCTGCGTCCCGCCGAGCACGTTCTGGTCCGGCGGGACGCCCTGCACCTCGCCGCCCAGGCCGAGCGTCTGGCGGAGGAAAAGCCGCGGCACACGCACGTACGGCTCGGCCGCGCCGAGCTTGTAGGCTTCCGCCGAGACGTAGCCGGCCAGGCCGAAGGTGTTGCTCGGCCCGAAGCCTTGGTCCACCTCCGGGTTCACCCAAATCTCGGCGCCGCGCCAGGGACGGAACCCGGCGTAGAGCGTGACATCCCACGTCTCCCGCCCCCGGCTGCCCGGGTCGAGGCTCTGCTGGCCGCGATACGGCGAGTCGAAGGCGGGCTGGTAGATCTCGGTGAAGGTGGATTGGCCGTGAATGGCCCAGCTCTGGTACGTCGGCGGCGCATCGGGGGTGGCTGCCGCCGCGACGTCGGACCGTGGCGTGGTCGCGGGCGTGCTGGCCTGCGGCCCTCCCTCAGGCGTCGGGCTCGACTCAACGGCCCAGGCAGGCGGCCCGAGCCCCGCCAGGCCAAGCGAGACGAGCATGGCCAGGCGTCGCGCGGGACGCGCCATCTGGCCAAGCGTGCAGAGACTACCGACCAATGCCCTCAAGACGTGCGCCCGCCCTCAACCCGCAAGCTGCCTAGTGTGAATGAGACTGCTTCGCCATAGCGGGGCGGCTATAAGCAGTCCTGTCTGTTGCCGTCGTCGTTTGAGACGCCCATGCTGCGGCGCGGTTTGCCGATCGGCGTGACGGAGGCCCAGCCTTCTTCGCCAAGCGTGAAAACGCCATCGGTCATGCTGGCCAAGCTCCTGCTGGCCGTGAAAAGCGCCCCATTCGCGTTATTGCTGCAAACAATAGCTTGCGACCGTCCGCATCGCGTGTTCTTATTCCGTTCGTGACCAGCCCGCATC
>CAXSAX010000003.1:0-121994 GCA_964235495.1 uncultured Acetobacteraceae bacterium
TGCCGAGCTGCTGCGCATCATCAACGAACCGCCGCAGCCCGATAGCGGGTGAGCGCCGCCCTGCGACGCGCAAGTTTCAGACGCGGAGCAGCTTGATCCCGAAATCCAGCCGGACGACGTGGCGGCCCACCGCCTGCAGCATCTGCACGCCAAACGTGCCGGCTGCCACCCCCTCCAGATCCAGCATGGCCGTGAAGCCGAAATAGGCTGCCTCGTCTCCCAATCCGGGGGCGTGCGCGGCCCGCACGTCCGTGCGCAGGGTCCAGCGCGTGAGCGGCAGGTGGTGGCGCACCACGCCGGAGTGCGGATCCGCCAGCGCCAGGAAGGCGATGCGGTCGGCTTCGTGCGGGCTGGCCGGGTCCATCACCGCCCAGCCGGTCACGCTGGCCACGCCTCCCGACTGCACCACCAGCCGCCCGGCGTCGAGCGCCGGGTGCACGTGGTCCAGCGTGCCGAGGCCGGCCATGTCGGCCGCGGTCAAGCCGGCAAGCCACTCGGGTGGCCCGGGCCGCAGGGCGAGCGGCGGGCCGCCCAGCCGGGCCAGCGCCTGCCGCGCCAGGGTGACCGTCTCGGCGAAGGAGTCGAGGTAGTGCTGCGCCCCGTCCGGCGGCAGGTTGGAGACGAGGCGGAAGCGGCCCTCCGCCGCCGGGCCGACCGCATAGCCGGCGCGGGCCTGGCGCAGCGCCTCCAGGTAGCCGCGGCCGAAGCGGCGGTCCGGCTCCAGCATCGCGCCCTCGCCCCACTCGTTCCAGGCGTTGACGAACATCATGCGCCGCCCCGGCGGCAGCGCCGCGGCGCGGGCCAGCGACAGGCTGGCCCACAGCCCGAACGCCGCCGGGGTGCTGCCGTGGAACAGGTGCGACGTGTCGCCCCGGCGCGGCGTGTTGTCCCAGCGCGGCATGATGCCCGGGATGCGCGGCGGCACGGGCGCCGGGTCGGCCCCGCCTTCCGCCACCGCGCTCACCACGGCGCTGCGATAGTCCAGGATGCGCCCGGTGAAGCCGTCCCCGGCCTGCGTGTGGGTGCGCACCCCGGGGGCGACCAGGCCGGCCACGTCCGTGTTGTCCAGGCCGTGCGGCGGGAACTCCACCGTGGCGTCCGCAGCGCCCGCATCCATCAGCCCGAAGCTGCGGGCGGCGGCGATGAACAGGCCGGGGAAGCCGTGCGCCACGGCGGCGGCGCGCCAGGCGGCGAACACCCGCTCCGGCTCGCGCAGGATGTCCATGCGATACACCAGCAGCACCGGCGCGCCGTCCACGAGCAGGTAGCGCGGGTCCCCGAGGAACGGCAGCAGGTCGGCGAACAGGGTCTCGTCGGTCGCCGGGTCGTGCTCCTGGGCGACGATCACCTCGTTCTCGGAGCCGTCCCAGCGGCGCGACCAGGTCTCGTTGGCCCAGCACAGGCAGAACGGCAGGGCGGGCTGACCGGAGTGCAGCACGTCGTCCAGCACCGCCGGCATGACCCGGCGGCCGGAGAACCAGTAGAAATGGTAGCAGAACGCGTCCACCCCGTATTGGCGCGCCAGCTCGCCCTGGCGACGCCGCACGTCCGGCAGGCGGGCGTCGTAGAAGCCGAGGTCGGCCGGCAGCAGCGGCATGGCGTGGCCGGGGAAGCGCGGCTGGGCGCCCACCACGTTGGCCCATTCGGTGAAGCCCTCGCCCCAGGCGGCGTCGTTCTCGGCGAAGGGATGAAAGGCCGGCAGGTAGAACGCCACCACCGTGACCCCGTCCGCACCGACCGGGACGGGTGCGGCCAGCCCGTCCAGCAGGCGGCCGGTAGCGGGCTCGTGCAGCAGGTCGAGCGCGTCGGCCAGGGCCTGGCCGGTCAGGCGGCGCTCCGCCGGGGGGTGGCCCGCGATGTCGAGCCGCACCGCCTGCTCGGCGTCGAGGAAGCCGGGCCCGTCCGTGCGCAGCAGGATGCGCGCCCCGGACGCCAGGCGGGGATGGGCGGGGCCGGTCAGCAGCGGCAGCCGCGCCGCCCCGGACGCGGCGGCGCGCAGGGTGGCGAGCGAGGTTTGCCAGACGGCGAGGGCGCCCAGCGAGAGGGTGGCCGCCGGGTCCGCGCCGTCCGGCGGCGGCAGGGGAAGGCTCAGGTCGGGATCGGTCAAGCGTGGGTCGGTCAAGCGGGGGCCTCGGGCAGGGAGGGCGCATCATACGCGGCGGCCCCGGCGGGTCGATGCCGCCGCGAAAATCTTTGCCGCCTCCCCTGGCGCATGGGATGGAGGCGCATGGCCGCACGCCCCCTCGACCGAGTCGTTGACGCCCTGCCCCGCGCCTATCCCGGCCCGGGCGGCGCCATCGCCGTGCTGCGGGACGGCGCGGTGCTCGCCCGCCACGCCTGGGGCTGGGCCAACGCCGAACGCCGCATCCCGTTCACGCCGGGCACCCTGTTCCGGATGTGCTCGGTCACCAAGCAGTTCACCTGCGGCCTCGTGCTGGACGCCTTTCCCGACCCGGCGGCGCTGGACGGCGACGTGCGCGCCCGCCTGCCGCTGCTGGAGCAGCCCGCCCCCGGCGCGCTGCACCTGTGCCACAACCAGTCCGGCCTGCGCGACTACTGGGCGGTGGCCATGCTGCACGGCTCGCCCGCCGAGGCCCCGTTCGGCGACGCGGAGGCCGCCCGGGTGATCTCGGGCGCGCGCACGCTGCAGTTCGCGCCGGGCACGCGGTACTCCTACGCCAACCAGAACTTCCGCCTGCTGTCCGACATCCTGCAGGACCGCGCCGGGCGCAGCTTCGCCGAGCTGCTGCGCACCCGCCTGTTCGAGCCGGCGGGCATGGCCACCGCGTTGCTGGCCGCCGACACCCGCGCCCTGCCGGACGGCACGGTGGGCTACGAGGGCTCCCCCGCCACTGGGTTCCGCGCCGCCGAGAACCGGGTGCTGTGGACGGGGGATGCCGGGCTGGGCGCGAGCCTGGACGACATGATCGCCTGGGAGCGCCACATCGATGTGGCGCGGGACGATGCAAATGGCCTATACCATCGTCTGTCCACGCCCGTTGCTTTCGCCGATGGGAACGCCGCCACCTACGGCTTCGGCCTGGCACGGCGGACCGAGTGGGGCCGCGCGGTCACCGGCCATGGCGGCGCATTGCGCGGCTGGCGCAGCTACCGCCTCCATGTGGCCTCGGAGCGGGTTTCGATCGTCGTCTTGTTCAACCACATGGCGGATGCGAGCGCCGCGGCGATGGATTTGCTGGCCGCTGTACTGGGCGAGCAGCGGCCAGCCCCCGCCAGCCATCCTGCGCCGGACTGGCTCGGCGCCTACCTGGAGCCGGAGACCGGCTTGGCCGCACGCATCGATGCGGCTTCGGACGGCCAGGTCCGGCTGCAGTACGGGCATTCGGCCGAGCGGCTCGACCTGCAAGCCGACGGCACGGCGGGCGGCAGCGGGACGCGGCTGCGGCCGGGCGGAGGCGGGGTGTGGATGGACCGCCCGGCGGAGAACCAAAGCTCCCTGCTGCAGCCCTGCGCCGGCGGGCCCGCCGCCATCGCCGGCCGCTACCGCTGCGCGGAGCTGGATGCCGAACTGACGGTGGCCGTGTCCGGCGGCGTGCCTTGCGGCAGCTTCTCGGGCTTCCTGGGGCAGGGCCGCATGGAGACGCTGGAGCCGGCCGGCCCGGGGGTGTGGATGCTGCCGTGCCCGCGCGCGCTGGACCACACGCCGCCGGGCGACTGGACGCTGGCGTTGCAGCCGGACGGGTCCGTTCGGGTCGGCTGCTGGCTGGCCCGCGGCCTGGACTACCGGCGGGTTGGCTGAGCGGGCGGTCAGCGGGGCGGCAGCAGCGCCAATTGCGCCTCGTCCGCCGGGCGGCGGCGCTGCGGGCGGGCTTGCGGGCCGGCGGCGGCGCGCAATCGCAGCAGCTCGTCCACCACGCGGTCCACCGTCTGCCACAGCGGCTCGTTGCCGATGCGCTCCGCCATGAAGATGCGGTGCGCCGCGAGCGTCACGTTCAAGGTGCCGCGCGTGGTCTCCGGCCGGGGCGAGCGCATTTGCAGCAGCGCCTTCTCCGCCTCCGCCACCGGCACGCCGAGGGCGGCGGCGATCTGCTCCGGCTCGTGCCCGGCGCGGCGCAGGCGGCGGGCCTCGGCGATCTGCGGCGGCGAGAGGGCGAGCGCCGGGCGTAGCCGCTCCGTGCGCTGGGACATCTCGCCTGCGCCGCTGCCGGGCGGCTTGCCGTGGAACTGGGCCATGGGAGGCTTCTCCGTGCGCTGGGGATCGTCAGTTCACCAGATGGGAGGCTCGCGCGAGGCGGGCAATGGCTCAGGCCTTGACGTCGGCGACGTGGGCGCCGCGCTTGCCGATCGGCTTGGGCCGGCCCACCGTGGTGTCACGGCCGGTCTGCTGCTCCAGCTCGGCGTTCAGTTCGCCGCCCAGCAGCACGATCATGGACGAGATCCAGATCCAGGTCATGAAGCCGATCGCGGCACCCAGGGAGCCGTAGGTCTTGTTGTAGCTGCCGAAATTTGAGACGTAGTACGAGAAGCCGATGGAGGCCAGCAACCAGGCAGCGGCGGCAAAGATGCTGCCGGCGCTGACCCACTTCCACCGCGCCTGCGTGCGGCTGGGGCCGAAGCGGTAGATCACCGACAGGAACAGCGCCAGCACGATCATCAGCACCGGCCAGCGCGCCGCCGCGACGAGCAGCGCCGCCCAGCTGCCCAGGCCGAAGAAGTTCAGCACGATCGGCACCACCACGATGGCCGCCATCGCGATCACGATGAAGAGGATGCCGCCCAGGGTGAAGCCGAGCGTGATAAAGGTGCGCCAGACGAAGCCGCGCTTCTCCTTTTCGTGGTAGGCGATGTTCAGCGCGTCGAACAACGCCTTCATGCCCTGGTTGGATGTCCACAGCGAGGTCAGCAGGCCGATGGCGACGCCGTAGCCGAGTGCTTGCCGGCCGTTGGCGGTCAGCGCCTTGAGCTGCTGCTCGATGATGTCGAGCCCGCCGCCGGGGACGATGCCCTCGATCGCCCGCATCTGGTCGTTCACCGTCACCGGGTCGGCGAACAGGCCGTAGATGGAGACCAGGGTGGCCAGGGCGGGGAAGATTGCGAGCAGGGTGTAGAACGTGACGCCGGCGGCTTCGGTCATCAGCCGGTCGTCGTTGAATGCGTTGACGACGCGCTTGGACACGTCCCACCAGCCGCGCGCCGGAATCTTCAGCGGGTTGTCCGCCGTCCATCCGGGCTCTTCGCCGCTCCGTCTTGCGCCGGCGCCTGGCGAGGGCAGGCGCGCCGGCGCGTGGGGCAGGCCGCGGGCGCGGCGGTAGCCTTCCACCAGCAGCCCAGCCGTTGCCAAAGTCAGCAGCAGAACGGCGCTGGGGCCTTGTTCCTTCGCCATGGTGCGCCCTCTCGAATGACGGCGTGGTTTAACGTGAAGAGCGGTCCTGGTGCAAAGGCGCATCGGACGGCATGGTCACGTCCCGCTGCCGCTCTCCGCCAGGCCGGCGAGCCGCAAGCCACGGGCATAGTGCTCGGCCTGGGCGGAGTCCTCAAAGGAACTGCCGCGCAAGGCGTCCTGCACCGTGTAGCCGGGCTGGACGGCGAGCAGGCGCTCGCGCACCGCGGCGGCCTCGCCCACCCGGCCGGCATGGCCCAGGGCAGACAGGTAATACTGCAGCCCGACCGAGAAGCGCGGGTTCAGCTCGCTTGCGCGGCGGCCGAGCGTCACGGCGGCGCCGTAATCCTTCCGGCACAACTCAAGCAGCCCCATCTTGGCATCGTAGAAGAACGATGTGGGGTCCATTGGCGAGAGTCGCTTGTAACGGGCGAAGCGCCGGGCCGCCTCCTCGAAATCCCCGAGGTAGAGGTGGGCGACGGCGGACAAGCCCCACGCCATGGCAAGGTTGGGGTTCAGCGCCAAGGCCTGGGCGTGCAGTTCCTGCGCCTCCCGCGGACGGTGGTGCAGGAAAGCCCGGACCTGCCCGGCAATGGTCAGGTTGCGCGCGTCCTGCGGGTCGAGCATCACAGCACGCTCAGCGTGGTGGCCAGCTTGCGCCACCACGGCGTCATGCCCGCCATGGTTTTCGCTCCAGCCCTGTCCGACGCAGACCGTGCCCCAGTAGGCCCGCCAAGCGTGCGCCGCCGCGTAGTCCGGGTCCAGCTCCAGGGTCCGGGCAAGCAGCTCCCCCGCCTGGACGAATTCATCCCGCCGCAGGCGCCAGATCAGTGGCAGTGCTCGCAGCACCGTCTCGTAAGGGCTGGCATCCGCCGCAGGATGGGCCGCGGCGCGGCGGCCTTCGGCCTGCATGATCTCTGGATCGATCTGCGCCACGATCTCGGCCGCCACCTCGTCCTGCAGCGCCAACTGATCGTCGGCTTGCCGGTCGAAGCGCCGGGCCCAGACAATCTGGTTGCCCTCGCGCAGATCGAGCAGCCGCATGGTCACCCGCAACCGCCGTCCCGCGCGCTGCACGCTGCCGTCCAGCAGGAAATCCAGGTCAAAGGCGTGACGCAGCGCCGCCTCGTCCCGGCTGGCGAACTGCGCCATGGCGGAAGACGACACGACGATCATCGACCCGAACCGCATCAACGCCGAAGTGACCTCCTCAGCCAGCATGTGCGAGAGCTGCGCCTCGTCCTCGCCGGTTCCCACCATTTGCAACGGCAGCACGCCCACCCTGGCACCGCTGCGCCCTGGCGCACCGGTCTCGTCACGCACGTCCACTGCACGCGACTGCTTGGAATCAGGCAAGCTGCCAGCGCGGATCGCGGCAACCAGGTGTTGGGTCTCTGCCGATGGGGCTGCGTCCAGCTTGTCCGCCAGCGCCAGCCGGCAGCGGTCGAACGCCTGGATCGCCAAGCTGCGCTCGCCTCGTTCGGCATGGGCCCGCATCAGCGCCCGCCAAGCGCCTTCGTGGGCGCGGTCGATGCTGAGCAGCTTCTGCGCGACGGGGATGATCGCCTCGGGTGCGCCCTGGCCCGCCAGCAGGGTCTCCACGATGCCCCGGGATCGGTCACGCAGCCGGTCGCGTTCCCTGGCCAGCCACTGGTCCAGGGCTGGGTCAATGCTGTCGAACTCGTCCAGCAGCTCACCGTCCAACAGGTCGAGCGAGGAAGGCTCGGCCGTGGTGGCGCTCAGCACCTGGTGCACATCGATCCACACCAGTTCTGGCCGCAGGGCCAGGTGGTCTCGCGTCACCCGGATGACCTCGCCGCCAAGGGGGGTGAGCACCTCGCCCAGGCGGTGGATCTCCTGCCGCAGGGAGGCCCGCGCCTGTTCTTCCAGCCGGCGGGACCAGAGCAGCTCCGCCAGCCGAGCCCGCGCGACCGGGCGCGGCGCCGCAAGCGCCAGGATCGCAAGCAGGGCACGCGTCTTGCGGCCGAGCGGCAGCATGTTCTCCCCGGCGGGAGTCCTGGCTTCCATCTGGCCGATCAGGTGCAAGTGCAACACCACCCCGCCAGCGCCCCGGGCTGCCGTGCCCATGCCGCGACCTTCATCAGCGGTGTCCGTGTGCGATCCGTGCCGGATGGGGTTCATGAGGGACCAATGCAAATGTATGTGATCTTATATAAGGGTTTCTCTGAAAATGTTCCTAGTATCATTTTTCCATACAGAATCGTAACGGGAAACCCACGCTTCCGCTTGAGTCGGGCCGCCGTGCGCGATCTCGTCCAGCGGCGCGAGATAGTCTGCCTCATCCAAGCCGCCGAAGCGCCGCGCCCGGGTGCGCAACCCGTCCCGCGCAATCGCGAGCACGTCTCGCGCCAAGTCGCGCAATGTGCCTCTGCCCCAAGCCGTTGCCATCGCCGCGCGGGGCACCTGTGGCCGCAGCGCCGTGAAGGCCGCGAGCGGAGAGGCGCGCACGAGCGCCGATGCTGCAGACAGCGCCGCCCCATCGTAGAGCAGGCCCACCCACAGGGCGGACTGGGCCAGCATCATGGCAGGACTGCCTGCATCGGCGCCGCGCATCTCCAAGAAGCGTTTCACCCGCACATCCGTGAAGGCGGTCGTCACGTGATCGGCAAAGTCCTCCACCGTCGCCCGGTGGCCCTGCGCCTGCGCCAGGCGGCCCGCCATGAAATCCCGAAACGAGCAGCCAGCCAAGTCTATATACAGGCCGTTCCTGCGAATGAAGTACATGGGCATATCGAGCAGCCAATCGGTCAACTGCTCGAACCCGAAATCCTCCTCGAACATGATCGCCGGCATCCCGGAGCGGTCAGCGTCCACGTCGGTCCAAACCTGGGCGCGGTTGGACAGCAGGCCGTTGGGCTTGCCCTCATAGAACGGGGAGTTTGCGAACAAGGCGGTCGCCAACGGTTGCAGAGCCAGCGACACCCGCAGCTTGCGCCGCATGTCGGCCTCGTCGGCATAATCCAGGTTCACCTGCACGGTGCAGCACCGCAGCATCATGTCCAGGCCGCGCGTGCCGACCCGCGGCATGTAGCGGCGCATGATGGCGTAGCGGCCCTTCGGCATCCATTGCGCCTGCTCCCGCGTCATCAGCGGGTGAAAGCCGAGCGGGGCGAAGCCGATGCCGAGCGGCGCCGCCAGGGCGGACACGGCCGCGCAGTGCTCGTCCAGCTCCGCCTTGGTCTGATGCAACGTCTCCAGCGGCGCGCCCGACAACTCGAATTGCCCGCCCGGCTCGAGCGAAATGGAGGCGCCCTTGTGCGGCCCCAGCCCTTTCAGCCCGATCGGCCGGCCCTCGTCGGTGATCTCTTCCCAGTCCGGGCCGGCGATCTTGTCCAGCAGGGCGCGGATGCCGCCGGGTTCGTACGGCGGAGAGGCCAGGTCATGCAGGCGAACGCCGAACTTCTCGTGCTCGGTGCCGATGCGCCATTGGTCCTTCGGCTTGCCGCCAGCCGCAAGGTAGTCTGCCAGTTGCTTGACCGACCCGATCGGGGTCGCGTCGGCCTCGGACGGGTTGGACATGCGTGGCGCAGCTTTCGGACGTGTGTTGCGGCCAGGGATGGTGCAACGGGGGCGGCACCGTCAAGCAGGCAGGAGGCCGATGATGTTGCGGGGGCCGGACGAGGCTGTAAATCACGCAGGCATGAACAGCGCGCACACCGACATCGCCGCCGGCGGCTGGGTAAGGCACCTGCCGCCGGGGTGGCGGCCCTATGCCTTGCTGATGCGGCTGGACCGGCCGATCGGCGCGTGGCTGCTGTTCCTGCCCGGGCTGTGGGGGCTGTTGCTGTCCGGTGCGCCTGCTGGCCGCACCGCCTGGCTGGCCGCGCTGTTCGCCGTGGGCAGCGTGGTCATGCGGGGCGCCGGCTGCGTGGTCAACGACATGTGGGACCGCGACCTGGACCGCAAGGTGGCGCGCACGGCGGCCCGTCCGCTCGCCTCCGGGGCGCTGGAGATGCGGCAGGCCTGGGCGTTGCTGGCGGCGCTGTTGGCGGCGGGGCTGGCCGTGCTGCTGCAGCTGCCGCCGCTGTGCTGGGCCCTTGGAGTGGCATCCCTGGTGCTGGCGGGGCTGTATCCGCTGGCCAAGCGGGTCACCTGGTGGCCCCAGTTGGCGATGGGCTTCACCTTCGGGTTCGGCGCGCCGATGGGCTATGCTGCCGGAGCGGGACGGTTGGATGGCGCGTGCGCCGCGCTCTACGCCGCCGCCATCCTGTGGGATCTCGGCTTCGACACGGTATACGCTCACCAGGACCGCGAGGATGACGCCCTGGCCGGGGTGCGCTCCACAGCCCGGCTATGGGGCGAGCGGACTCGGCCCTTCCTGCTGGCCTGCTACGCCGCCACGCTGGGCGCGCTGGCGCTGGCCGGGTGGTTCGCCGGGCTCCCTGTCTTGTTCTATGCGGCCCTGCCGCTGTCGGCCGCCCTGCTGGCGTGGCAGGTGGCCCGGCTGGACATCCATGACCCGGCGGGCTGCCTGCGCCTGTTCCGCCTCAACCGCGAGGTGGGCCTGGCCGTCGCGTTCGCCCTCCTGCTCGGCCGGCCGTGACGCAGGACTTCATCGCCGCCCACACCGTTCTTGCACGCGCGCCGCTCGTGCCCGAGGCGCTGCTGCATCTCGCCACCGAGATCACCCCAATCTGGCAGGCGACGGAGGCGTTCCTGCAACGCCACGGGATTGAGCCGCCGTTCTGGGCGTTCGCCTGGCCCGGCAGCCAGGCGATGGCGCGCCATGTGCTGGACCACCCCGCCTGCGCGAGGGGACGCCGCGTGCTGGACTTCGCTGCGGGTGGCGGGCTGGCCGCTATCGCCTGCGCCATGGCGGGTGCCGCGCAGGTGGAGGCCGTCGAGATCGACCCGTTGGCGACGGCTGCGACAGTGTTGAACGCCGCTGCCAATCACGTCGCCGTCCACGCCTTCACTGCCGACCTGACCGGTGCTGCGAACCGATGGGACCTGATCCTATGCGGCGACGTGTGCTACGAGGCGGCCATGACGGACCGCATCATGCCCTGGCTGCGGGCGATGGCCGCCGCGGGCGCGGAAGTGTGGATCGCCGACCCCGGACGCGCCTACCTGCCTGCCGGGCTGCACCCGTTCGCCCGGTATGACGTGCCCACCACCCGCGAGCTGGAAGACACCGACATGCGCCGCACCACCCTGCACCGGATCGTCCCGTGAGGCGGCTGCTCGGCCTCGCGCTGCTGCTGCTTGCCGGGACCGCTTCGGCGCAGCCTGCTCCGGGCCAACGCTGGGCGGCGGTGCTGGTGGCGGGCGACGACTCCCTGCGGGTGTTCGACAACGCCACGGCCCAGATGGCGGCCCTGCTGCAAGCCGGCGCGGCTGCGCCCGCCATTCGCCGGCTCAGCGCCGACCCGGCCGACCCGCACACCCAACTGGCAACCCGGCGGCGCGTGCTGGACGCCATCGCCGCGCTGCACCCGGCGCCGGGTGCAGCCTGCCTGGTGTTCGTGACCTCGCACGGGGCGCATGGCGCGGGCACGTATCTCGCGCCGCACGAGGAGTTCCTGACGCCCCGCGACCTGGACGCGGCCTTGCGCGCCGGCTGCGGCGCAGCCCCCACCGTGGCGATCGTGTCCGCTTGCTACAGCGGCGGCTTCGCCCATTCGCCGATGGCCCGGCCGAACCGCATCCTGCTCACGGCGGCCCGGGCCGACCGTCCCTCCTTCGGCTGCGACGCCGGGCGGGAGCTGACCTTCTACGACCAATGCCTGCTCGGCAGCCTGCACGCTGGGGCGGCGACCTGGCCGGAGGTAATCGCCGAGACGGGGCGCTGCGTGACGCGGCTGGAGGCGCAACTGGACACATCGCCGTCCGAGCCGCAGAGCTTCGTGGGGGCGGAGGTGGCGGGGTTGGCGGTGGTGGGCCGGTAAACTCGGCGATGCCCAGCGAAGTTCACGAGTCAATTTGGATGTCAGTAGACGGTAGAACGCGCCCCTTGCTCAGACGCATTCGAGAGGCAGGTGCGGAGGCGACGGCAGATCAACTGCAATCACGTCTTTGGGCTGGATAACACCACCTCTACGCACCACCGTCATAATTCCTGCCTTGCGGATCACCTCTCCATTCGGCCCGCGACCAAGGACCGCGCCCAACAGCCCGCTCTGAAAGCGCTTGATCTGAGCACACGGGTTGCGCAAGCCTGTGACTTCCAAAACCACTTGTCGCCCAACCCGAAGAAGACTTCCTCGCGGCAGACCGAGTAAATCGATGCCACGCGTGGCAATGTTTTCACCCATGTCGCCGGGCGTGACCTTAAAGCCTTTCTCGCCGAGCTCCTCGAACAGCTCGGTGTGGATCAGATGCACCTGCCGTAGGTTAGGCTGGGTGGGATCGGCGGCGACGCGTGAGCGATGCTGAACCGTTATCCCTTGGTGAGCATCGCCTTCAACGCCGAGCCCGGCAACGATGGTGATTGCGGCGGCCGGAGTCTTGGAAAAGCCATGCTTGTCATTCCTGGCGACAGCGACGACAAATCCATTGGCTTTGCCAGCTTCCAGCGCCATGCAGTCCTCTACAGCGTGATACGAGCGGCTGTCATGGGTCGGAACCGGAAGCTCAAACCGCCGCCCTCCCCAGCAAGCTATCCGCCGCCGCCCTTGCCGCGTCGGTCACGCTCTCCCCCGCCAGCATCCGGGCGATCTCCTCCCGTCGGGCCGGGCCGTCCAGCGGCGAGACGTCGGTGCGGACGCGGCCGGCGGAGAGCTGCTTCGCCACTTGCAGGTGCGCCGAGCCGCGCGCCGCCACCTGCGGGCTGTGCGTCACCACCAGCACCTGCACCTCGCTGGCCACCCGCGCCAGCCGGTCCCCCACCGCCGCGGCAGTGGCACCGCCGACGCCGGAATCCACTTCGTCGAACACCAGCGTCGGCACGGCGGAGCCGGTGGACAGCACCACCTTCAATGCCAGCATCAACCGCGACAGCTCGCCGCCGGAGGCCACCCGGTCCAGCGCGCCCGGCGCCTGGCCGGGATTGGTGGCGATCAGGAAGCGCACGCTGTCCGTGCCGGAGGGACCCCACTTGCCTTCCTCCACTGCCGCTACGTCGGTCACGAAGCGGGCGCGGTCGAGCTTGAGCGGGGGCAGCTCGCGCATGACGGAAGCCGCCAAGCGCCCGGCGGCGGCACGGCGGCTCTCGCCCAAGGCGGCGGCGGCGGCCAGGTAATTGCGCCGAGCCGACTCCGCCCGCGCTTCCAGCTGAGCAATCTCGGCCGTGCCGCTGTCCAGCGCTGCCAAGCGGCCGCGCAGGCTGGCCAGCAGCCCCGGTAGCTCCACCACAGCCACGCTGTGCTTGCGCGCCGCGCCGCGCAGGGCGAACAGCCGCTCCTCCGCGCGCTCCAGCTGGCGGGGGTCGGCGTCCACTTCGTCCGCCAGCCGGGCCAATAGGGTCTCGGCTTCCGCCAGCGCCTCCTCAGCCCGGTCCAGGGCGGCCAAGGCGGGGGTGGCCGGGTTCGGCTCCGGCGCGCCCAGGCGCTGCAATGCGCGGGAGGCGGCGCGAAGGGCGGCGGCCGGGCCGGGGCTGCGACGGTCGCGTGGGGCGATCTCGGACACCGCTGCAGCGATGGCCTCGGCCCGGCGCTCACCTTGCTGCAGTCGCTGGCGTTCGGCGGCCAGCTGATCTTCCTCGCCTTCCTGCGGCTCCAGCTCGCCCAGTTCGTCCGCGGCGTGGCGCAGCCAGTCCTCCTCGCGCGCGGCCTCGGCGATCTGCCGGCGGGCGGCTTCCAACGCGGTGCAGGCGCTGCGCCAGCCGACCCAGCCCTCCGCCACCGCCCGGCGCAACGGCGCATGAGCGGCGAATGCATCCAGCAACGCGGCATGACCCGCCGGATCGGCCAGGCCCATCTGGTCATGCTGCCCCTGCACCTCCACCAGCAGAGACCCGGCGCGGCGCAACAGCCCCACGCTCACCGGCTGGTCGTTCACGGTGGCGCGGGAGCGGCCGTCCTTCGCCACCACCCGGCGCAGCACCACCTCGTCCTCCAGCTCCACGCCGTTCTCCGTCAGCAAGGCTAGGGCGGGGTGGCCGGGAGTGGGGGCGAAGCACGCGGCGACGCTGGCTTGCTCGGCACCCTCCCGCACTAGGCCCTGTTCGGCCCGTGCACCCAGGGCTAGGCCCAAGCTGTCGAGCAGGATCGACTTGCCAGCCCCGGTCTCTCCCGTCAGCACGGTGAGCCCGGGACCAAAATGCAGGTCCAGCCGCTCAATCAGCACCACGTCGCGGATGGAAAGGGCCGTCAGCACTGCGGCTCAGCCTTTGTCCGTCAGAAGATGGACCCGAGATTGCGGGCGAAGAACCCGGGCTTCTCGATGCGTCCCTTGGCGTCCGGGATTTGCCCGTCGGCCACCAGTGTCTCGTAGCTGTCAGCGTACCAGGCATTGCCGGGGTAGTTGTGCCCCAACACCGCCGCGGTCTTCTTGGCTTGGTCCGTCAGCCCGAGGATCAGGTAGATCTCCGTCATCCGGTGCAACGCCTCGGGGACGTGGTTGGTGGTCTGGTAGTCATCCACCACGCGCTGGAAGCGCCCAATCGCGGCGGTGTAGAGGCGTTGCTTCTCGTAGTAGCGGCCGATCTCCATCTCCTTGCCGGCCAAGTGGTCCCGGCACAGGTCGATCTTGAGGCGGGAATCCTGGGCATAGGCAGAGTCAGGGAAGCGGTTGACCACGTCCTGCAACGCCGTCATGGCTTGCTGGGTGCCCTTCTGGTCACGCTGGATGTCGGCAATCTGTTCGTAATAGCTCAGGCCGCGCAGGTAATAAGCGTAGGCTACATCCCGGTTGGACGGGTGAAGCTGAATAAAGCGGTCTAGAACACCGATCGCCTCGCTGTAATGGTTGGCCAGGTATTCCGAGTAGCCGTGCATCAGCTGAGCGTTGGTAGCCCAGGAGGAGTACGGGTAATATTCCTCAACGTTGTCGAACTGGGTGACAGCCGTGCTATAACGCTGAGCATTAAGTGCGTCCACGCCGTTGTTGTACATGACTTCAACGGGCGTGTTCGCCGGGTCCTTGTTGGCTTTGGCCTTTTCCCTGGCGGCCACGTCCTCTTTCCTCTCCTCAGTGAATGGATTGAGGCTGTTCAATGTCGCGCAACCGCCAAGCAGGGCGGCAAGGGCGAGGCAGGGAAGCAGGCGGTGGGGTCGCGGCATGGCACCAAGTTCCAGGATCGGCCGCCTTATAGCGGGGCCAGCGCCGGAAGCGAAGCGCCCCTTATGCGGACGCCGCCAGCGGCAGCGTCGCCCAGTTCATCAACGGCGGCTCCACCCAGGCCCAGGCCAAGCCGTTCGCCAGCAAGGCCCGAGCCAACTTGTTGTTCAGGGCGTGGCCTGGCCGATGGGCGACATAGCGGGCCTGCAACGCGGCGCCGACCAATGCGAGATCCCCTACGACATCCAGCATCTTGTGACGCACGAACTCGTCCGTCATCCGCAACCCGCCAGGGTTGAGCACCTGGGCGCCGTCCACCACGACGGCGTTCTGCAGGCTGCCGCCGCGCGCCAGTCCGGATGCCTGCAACGCGGCGACGTCCGACGCCAGCGCGAACGTCCGCGCCTCCGCCAGGTAGCGCCGGAAGCTCGCCTCCGTCAGCCGCAGCGACAGCGCCTGACGTCCGATGGCAGCGGCCTTGAAATCGATGGAAACCGCCATCTCAAATCCAACGGCGGCCGGGCGCAGCTCTGCAAACGCTTCGCCATCCGACACTCTCACTGGACGCAACACCTCGATCATCCGAACCGGGGCGTCCTGCTCCACGACACCGGCGCAATCCAGCAGGAACACGAATGGCGCGGCTGAGCCGTCCAAGACGGGCATCTCAGGCCCATCCAGCGCCACCACGGCGTTGCTGACGCCACAGGCAGCGAGGGCGGCCATGATGTGCTCGACCGTGCCGATGCGGATGTGCGGCGCCGCCGGGTCCGAGAGAACCGTGCAAAGCCGAGTGTCGCTGACCAAGTCAGCCCGGGCTGGTATGTCAGCGCCAACGTCTGTGCGATGAAAGACGATGCCGGTGCCGGCCGGAGCGGGGCGCAACTCCATCTGGATTGTCAAGCCCGTATGAAGGCCCACGCCGGTGCAGCCGATCGGCGCTGCGAGGGTGCGTTGGGCCTTGTTGGAGCTGGACGTCAGCTCGGGCGGCAATCCATCCATTCGCATCGCCTTGCAGGGACATCGCCCGATTCGGCCCGCACTCTTGCGGCCAAGGCGCAAACTATGGCGTGCGCCCCTGGTCGCAAAGTCAATCATTGTTGCCGGGTATTACGGTGTAAACGGCTGTTTATAAAAGATTACGAATGTGACAAGACGCAACGAACGACGTCGGCCAGGGCCGCGGTGCGGTCCTGGCCGATCATTCAAGAGGACTGACGGCGGAGGAAGGCCGGGATATCCAGGCCTTCCTCCGCCGGCGCCGGCCGGATAGAGGGCGCATCACCCTGGGTCACCGCCGGGGGCTCTGCGCGAGGTGCTTCGGGAGCAGGCGCTGGAACAGCGGACCGCCCGCGGATTGCCCCTGTCACGATGCCGAACAGGCTGCCGCGTATGGGGGCCGGCTGAGCCGGTGCCGTCGGCTGCTCCACGAACAGGCCGCGCGTTGCCGACGGCGCTGATGGCCGGGACCGAACGGGCTCAGCGGCCAACTCAGGCTCCACTGTGGGCGCTGGCAGCACGGGCGCACCCATGACGCTCACCGGACCGGCAACCGTATGCGTGCCTGGCTGGCCCATCGGCATCGCGACGGCCGGGGGAACTGCCGGGGCCGGGTGCGCTGCCATGGGCTGGGCCAACGCCATCGGCTGGGACGGCGCACCGCCGACGGCGATCAACCGGGGCCGCTGCGCCTCTGCGAGCACGCCCGTGTCGATTCCGGTTGCAACGACAGACACGCGCACACGACCGGTCAGGCTGTCGTCCACTGCCGAACCGAAGATGATGTTGGCGTCGTCCGCCACTTCCTCGCGGATGCGATTGGCGGCGGCGTCCACTTCGAACAGCGTCATGTCCTCGCCGCCCGTGATGTTGATCAGCAGGCCACGTGCCCCGGCCATGGACGTGTCCTCCAGCAACGGGTTGCTGATGGCGAGCTCGGCAGCGCGGATGGCGCGGCCTTCGCCCTCGGCTTCGCCAGTGCCCATCATGGCCTTGCCCATTTCCGCCATCACCGTGCGGATGTCGGCGAAATCCAGGTTCACCAGACCCGGCGCCATCATCAGGTCGGTCACGCCACGCACGCCCATGTAGAGGACGTTGTCGGCCATCTTGAACGCCTCTTTCCAGCCCGTGCGCTCATTGGCAAGCCGGAACAGGTTCTGGTTCGGGATGACGATCAGCGTGTCCACGTAGCTCTGCAACTCGGCGATGCCGGCGTCGGCCGCCTTGGCCCGACGCGCGCCCTCAAAAGTGAATGGCTTGGTGACCACGCCCACCGTCAGCACGCCGCGCTCGCGCGCCATGCGGGCGATCACCGGGGCAGCGCCGGTGCCGGTGCCGCCGCCCATGCCGGCGGTGATGAACACCATGTGCGTGCCTTCCAGGTGGCGCGCCAGCTCCTCGCTCGCTTCCTCCGCCGCCGCCCGGCCGATCTCGGGCTTGGCCCCCGCGCCCAGGCCCTGCGTAAGGTGCGGGCCGAGCTGGATGCGGCGGTCGGCCCGGCTGTGCATCAACTGCTGCGCGTCCGTGTTGGCGACAACGAAATCGACGCCCTGCAGATCGAGCGCGATCATGTTGTCCACGGCGTTGGTGCCGCCGCCGCCAACCCCGATGACGGTGATGCGCGGCGTGAAGTCGGTGTGCAGCTGCTGCGGAATGGTCAGGTTGAGGGTCATCAATTTCCTCCAGTTTGAAAAGGGGCGGGGCGGGGGACGGTCACACCCGGTCCCGCAGGAAAGCAGTGATGCGGCGGAGCAGCCCGGCAGGATGTTCCTGCGCGCCGAGGTCGAGGTCGCTCAAGGCGCGGCCTTCGCCGGCCGCCCAGGTCAGCAGCCCGGCGGACACGGCGAAGCCCGGCCCGGTCGCGGCGTCTGGCAGGCCGCGCAGCAGCCGCGTATCGGGCCGGCCCAGGCGGACGGGGCGGCCCAGGATGCGCCCGGCCATCTCCCGCGCGCCCACCAGCTGGCTGGCGCCGCCCGTCAGCACCACGCGGCTACCCGCCGCACGGCCCAGGCCTGCGGAGTCCAGCCGGTCGCGCACCAGCTCGAACGTCTCTTCCAGCCGCGGCTTGATGATGGAAACCACCATGGAGCGCGGATACTTCGCATGCGCGTGGTCGTCCTCGCCCACCATCGGCACGGTCAGCATCTCGCGCTCGTCGTCCGGGCTGCCCTGGGCGGAGCCGTTCAGCGTCTTGACCCGTTCGGCCGCGGCTACCGTGGTGCTGAGCAGCCGGGCGATGTCGTTGGTCACGTGCTGGCCACCCACCGGCAGCTGCGCCGTGTGCAGCAGTTGGCCCTCGCAGAACACCGCCATGCCTGTCGTGCCGGCGCCCATGTCGATGACGGTGGCGCCCAGCTCCCGCTCATCCTCCACCAGCACGGACAGGCCAGCAGCCATGGGCGCGGATACCAGCTCGGCGATGTCCAGCTCAGCGCGGGCCGCTGTGGCGCCCAGGTTGCGCAGCGCCATCGACAGCGCGTCGATCACGTGCAGCCGGGCGGTCAGCGTCTCGCAATGGTGGCCGCGAGGGTCGGCCACGCCGGGTGTCTCGTCCACGCTGAAAGTGAGCGGCAAGATGTGGATGGTTTCGCGGCCTTCGCTCAAGGCGCGCGCACGGCCTTCCTGCACCACCCGGCGCACGTCCGCCTCCGTCACCGCGCGCCCGCCTACCGGCCACTGCACGTTGAACAAGCGGCTTTCCGGGGTGCCGCAGGTCAGGTTGACCGTGACAGAGCGCAGCCGGTGGTCGCTCATATCCTCGGCCTGCGCCACGGCGCCGCGGATGGCGCGCTCCGCCTCGTCCAGGTCCGTGATGCCGCCGCCACGCACGCCTCGGCCGCGCTGCCAGCCCATGCCGAGCACCCGCAAGGCGCCGTCCGCCTCGCAGCGGCCGATCAGGCAGACAACCTTGTTGGTGCCGATGTCCAGCACGCCGAATGGCCCCGCGCGGCCGCCGCGCAGCCGGACCGGCGGGTCCGCTGGCGCCGAGGGGGACAACAGGAGCCGGCGGGACATGTCGTTCACGCCTTTCTCCCCGCGAGCAAGGCTGCCGGCGCGGCGGTGGGGAGGGGCGCTTGCGGCCGCACCACCAGCCGGTCCGGCAGCCGCATGTCCACCACGGCCAGCGGGCGGTCGAGCAGCGCCTGGCTGGATTGCAGCTCCGCCAGCTTGGCCAGCGCCGGCACTTCGGCACCCTCCGGCAGCATCACGTCGGTGCCAGTCTTCATCCGCAGGTTCCAGCGGCGCTCGCCGACCCGCACTGCGGCCATCACCCGGGATTGCAGCGCCGGCTGCCCTGCCAGCGCGTCCAGCAGCGCCGTCGCTGCTTGGGGCGCACCAGCGCCGACCACCAGCGGCAGCTCGCCGAAAGCCGCCACGTCCTCATTGGCGACCGTCTGGCCGTCACGGTCGATCAGTACGAACTTGCCCTGATTCTGCCAGATGGCGAAGGGTCGCCGCTCCGTCAGGTTCACCACCAGCGTGCCCGGCAGCCGCCGCTCGACCGCCGCGTGCTCCACCCAGGACAGCGACTCGATCCGCGCCCGCGCGCCCTCCAGGGAGAAGCCCAGCATCGAATCGCCCCGGTGCACCCCGAGGGCAGCGTTGAGCAGCGGCTCCGGGGTGTTGCTGCGCCCCTCCACTACGATGTCCCGCACCCGCATGTTGGCAGCGGAGGCAATCCCCTCCCGCAGCCGCGCGACCGCGCCGCCGGGCTGCGCCGAGTGCATCAGCACGATGCCGGCCAGCACCACAACGAACCCAGCCACACCCCACAGCGCCGGGCGCAGCAGGCGGCGCTGCCGCCGCAACAACAGCCGCAGCCCGGACGGCCGGCGCGCCACATCCCGCGGCTGGCGCAGGACAGGGCGGGTCATGCGCGGCACGCAGCCTGCCCCACCATCCAGGCGCAGAGGGCGGAGAACGGCATTCCTTGCTGCGCTGCCTGCTCCGGCAGCAGCGACGTCGGCGTGAGGCCTGGCTGTGTGTTCACCTCCAGCAGCACCAGCCGGCCCGGCTCGCCCGCAGTGTCGTCGTAGCGGAAGTCGGCCCGGCTCGCGCCGCGGCAGCCTAGTGCCTGGTGCGCCCGCAGGGCCATGTCCATGGCGCTGGCGAACACGTCCGGGTGCACCCGGGCGGGCAACACGTGGACGCTGCCGCCCTCAGCGTATTTGGCGTCGTAGTCATAAAAGCCGTGGCTGGACGTGATGTCCGTCACCGTGAGTGCCCGGTCTCCCAGCACGCCCACCGTCAGCTCGCGGCCGGGCACATATTCCTCCACCAGCGCGTGCGCGCCAAAGGCCCAACTAGCGGCGATCTCGGCTCGGCGGTTGCCACCCTGGCGCAGGATTTCGACGCCGACGGAACTGCCCTCGTTCACCGGCTTCACCACGTAGGGCAGTGCGATCGGGTCCGCCTCCGCCAGCTCGGCCACTGGCAGCACCCGGCCTGCCGGCACCGGCAGCCCGGCCGAGGCGAACGCCGCCTTGGCCGCCTGCTTGTCCATCGCCAGCGCGGAAGCCCGCACGCCGGAGTGCGTGTAGGGAATGCCCATCCAGTCCAACACGCCCTGGATGGTGCCGTCTTCGCCGAAGCGCCCGTGCAAGGCATTGAACACCACGTCGGGCGCTGGGGTAAGCGCCGCAATGACGGCGGCCAGGTCTGGCCCGACCTGGATCGGACGCACATCGAACCCGGCTTCCCGCAGGGCGGCGATGACCTGCATGCCGCTGGCGAGACTGACCTCGCGCTCGGCGGAGATGCCACCGTAAAGCACGGCCACAACCGTCATGCGACCGCCTCCGGCCGTCTAACCGGGAGGCCGATGCGCTTGATCTCCCAATCGAGCGCGACTCCGCTTAGCGCATGGACGCGGCGGCGCACCTCCTCGCCCAGTCCTTCCAGGTCTGCCGCCGCTGCGCCACCGGTGTTGAGCAGGAAGTTGCAGTGCTTCTCGCTGACCTGCGCGTCGCCCCGCGTGAGGCCGCGGCACCCGGCGGCGTCAATCAGCTCCCAAGCCTGCATGTTGGGAGGGTTGCGGAAGGTGGAGCCGCCGGTGCGGGCACGGACCGGCTGGGTTGCCTCGCGGCTGGCGCGGATGCCGGCCATGCGGGAGGCGATGAGCGCCCGGTCACCCGGGCGGGCGTGAAAGCGGGCGCGGGTGACGACTGCGCCAGGCGGCAGAGCGGCGTGGCGGTAGGCGAAATGCAACGCCGCCGCATCGAGCCGGGTGATGCCGGCGGCGGTGGCGACCTCCACCCAATCCAGGCACCCGGCGACATCACCCCCATAAGCGCCCGCGTTCATCGCCACCGCGCCGCCGATGGAACCGGGGATGCCGGACAGGAACTCCAGCCCGCTGAGCCCAGCGGCAGCGGCCTGCTCCGCCACCGTAGCGTCCAACGCAGCGGCGCCTGCCACCACGCCGTCCGGCTCGGCCGTGACCGCCGCGAAGCCGCGGGCGAGGCGCAGCACCACGCCAGTGATCCCGCCGTCGCGGACGATGAGATTGGACGCGGCGCCGATCACGGTGAGCGGCGCGTCGAGCGGCAAGCCACGCAACAGCGCAAGGAGGTCGGCCGTGCTGGATGGCCGCACCAGCACCTCCGCAGCGCCGCCGACGCGGAACCAGGTGGCGGGCGCGAGCGGCACATCCGCCTGCACGCGGCCGGCGAGAGCGGGGAGGCGATGCAGCAGGTGGGTATGTTGCGTGAGAGGCATCATGCCGACCGCCTCGCCCCGCCTTGCAGCTCCATCAACTGGCCCGGTAGCGCCCCGGCCCAAGCCGTGATGTTCCCAGCACCCAAGCACACCACCATGTCGCCCGGCTTGGCGATGGCATGGATCATCTCGGCCAGGTGCTCCGGACCCGGCAGCGGCACCACGCTGCGGTGGCCATTGGCGCGCAAGCCGTCCACCAGCGCATCCCGGTCCACGCCTGGTATGGGCGCCTCGCCAGCTGCATACACGTTCGCCACGATCACCGTGCCCGCGTCGTTCATGCAGGTGCAGAACTCGGGGAACAGCGATTGCAGCCGGGAATAGCGGTGTGGCTGCACCACGGCCACCACGTCCCGCGCGCCGGCCTGCCGCGCAGCCTTCAGCACCGCCATGATCTCCACCGGGTGGTGGCCATAGTCGTCGATCACGGCGATGCCGCCCGACTCGCCCACTTTGGTGAAGCGGCGTTTGACGCCCTTGAAGCTCAGCAGCGCCGATTTCAGCGTTGCCTCGTCAATTTCCATCTCGATGCCGATGGCCAGAGCCGCCAGCGAGTTGGAGACGTTGTGCTGCCCCAGCATCGGCAGGCGGAACGGCCCCATGCGGCGGGAGCGGCCGCGCGCCCTGTCGGTCACCAGCACTTCGAAGGTGGCGCCCATGCGGTCGGAGATCACCCGCTCGGCGCGGATGTCGGCCTGCGGGCTGAATCCGTAGGTGATGATGCGGCGGTCGGACACGCGCGGGATCATCTGCTGCACCGCCGGGTGGTCGATGCACAGCACGGCGAAGCCGTAGAACGGGATGTTGCCGACGAACTGGTCGTAGCCGGCGGTCATCGCCTCGGCGCTGCCCCAGTGGTCCAGGTGCTCGGCGTCCATGTTGGTGACGACGGCGACCACGGCGGGCAGGCGGAGAAAGCTGCCGTCGCTCTCGTCCGCCTCCACCACCATCCAGTCGCCGGCGCCCATGCGGGTGTTGCTGCCGTAGGCGTTGACGATGCCGCCGTTGATCACCGTGGGGTCCAGGTGGGCCGCCTCCAGCACGGCGGCGACCATGGAGGTGGTGGTGGTCTTGCCGTGGGTGCCGCCTATGGCGATGGACCAGCGCAGCCGCATCAGCTCGGCCAGCATCTCGGCCCGGCGCACCACGGGGATCAGCTTGGCGCGGGCGGCGAGCACCTCCGGGTTGTCCCGCTTGACGGCGGTGGAGGTGACCACCACGCGGGCCGCGCCGAGGTTGGCGGCATCGTGCCCGACGGTGACGGGGATACCGGTCTCGCGCAGGTGGCGGACGTTGGCGCTATCGGCGATATCGCTGCCCTGCACGGCGTAGCCCAGCGTGTGCAGCACCTCCGCGATGCCGGACATGCCGATGCCGCCAATGCCCACGAAGTGGATGGCGCCGATGCCGAGCGGGAGCGCCCTCATGCGGAGACCCGGGCGTGGCAGAGCACGAGGTCGGCGAGGCGGACGGCAGCGCGATGTTCAGCGTTCCCAGGCATGGCTTTGGTCGCCCGCCCATGCGCCTCCGGGTCGGCAAGCGCGGATTCCAGCCGCTCCCGCAAAACCGAAACCGTCAGGTCGGCCTGGCGCAGAAGCAATGCTCTGCCAGCGTCGGCCAGCACGCGGGCGTTGGCGGTCTGATGATCGTCGATGGCGCCAGGCAACGGCACCAAGAACGACGGCGTGCCGACCACCGCAATCTCCGCCACGGTGGATGCACCGGAGCGGGCGATGATGAGCGTGGCAGCTTTCATCTTGGTCGGCATATCGGTGAAGAAGGCTGCAAGCTCCGCCCGCACGCCATGGGACGCATAATGCGCCGCTACCCGGTCGAGGTCCTCGGCGCGGCATTGCTGGACCACATCGAGGTGCTTGCACAGGTCAGCTGGCAAAGCGGTGATCGCGGGTGGAACCAGATCGGCGAACACGCCTGCGCCCAGCGAGCCGCCAATGACCAGGATCGTGTTGGAGTGAACGGGCTTGCGGACGTGTGTTTTGGTGAAGTCCTGCTCCATCATGAGGTCGAACCCCGGCCGCACCGGGTTGCCCGTCAGCACCGTCTCCACCCCCGGCGGCACGCGCGCCGTATCCTTGAACGACAGCGCCAGCACACCTGCCCGTCGCGCCAGCATCCGGTTGGCGCGGCCCAGCACCGCGTTCTGCTCGTGCAGCACCACCGGCGGCGGATTGCGCATCAGCCGGGTTGCCAGCACGGGCGCCACCGTCGGGTAGCCGCCGAAGCCCACCAGCGCCGCCGGTTCCAGCCGGCGCAGGATCGCCCGCGCCTGCACCGTGCCGGCCGCCAGCCGCGCCGCGGCACCCGCGCCGCGAGCGAGCCCCCGGCCCGCGATGCCCGCGCCGCGCAGCACGAACACCTCGCGCCCGGCGAAGCTCTCCGGCAGCCGGGCCGCGGCGCGGGCGTCGGTCATCAGCGCCACCCGGTGGCCGCGCCCTGCCAGCTCCGTCGCCAGCGCCTCGGCCGGAAAGAAGTGCCCGCCGGTGCCGCCGGCCGCGATCACGATGGGCCTCACCGCCGGCCCCCTCATGACACGTCGCCATGGTGACGCCGCCGGGTCAGCGCCAGCAGCATGCCCATGCCGAGCGCCACCGCCAGCACGGAGGAGCCGCCGTAGCTGACGAAGGGCAGGGTCATGCCCTTGGTGGGGATCAGGTGCAGGCTGCTGGCCATGTTGACGAACGCCTGCAAGCCGAAGCTCGCCACCAGGCCGGCGGAGGCGAGGATGACGAACTCGTCGTGCTCCGGCAGCAGCCGCAGCAGGCCGCGCACCACGATGAAGGCGAAGATGCCGAGCAGCACCAGGCACATCACCAGGCCGAATTCCTCGCCCATGACGGCGAACACGAAATCCGCGTGCGCGTCCGGCAGCAGGTCCTTGACCTGGCCCTCGCCGGGGCCACGCCCCAGCAGGCCGCCGTTGCCGAACGCCTCCAGCGCCTTGTCCACCTGGTAGCTGTCGCCGGACGCCGGGTGCAGGAAGCGGGTGACCCGGCTGCGCACGTGCGGGAAGAAGGCGTAGGCGCCCACGCCGGATGCGGCCAGCCCCATAGCGGTAACGCCCACCATGAAAAGGTTGAGGCCGGCCACGAACAACTGGGCAAAGAACACCGCCGTCACCACCGCCAGCATGCCGATGTCCGGTTGGCTCTTCAGCAGCAGCAGGATCAGCACGAACACTGCCATGGCGAGGATGGTGCCGGGGAAGCCGCGGGTGCGCCGGCCCTCCGCCATCAGCCAAGCCGCCACCACGGCGAAGCAGGGCTTGAGGAACTCGCTGGGTTGCAAGGACATGCCCGGCAGCGCGATCCAGCGGCGCGCGCCCTTGATCTCCACCCCGTGCACCAGAGTCATCGCCGTGAGGGCCAGGGCGACGGCGCAGCCTACCAATGCCAGCCGCCGCACGCCCTTGAGCGACAGCAAGGATACGCTGACCACCAAGGCCGCGGAGACCAGCAGGAACACCGTCTGCTTGAGAAGAAAGCTGTCCCGGCCAACGTGGATGCGCTCAGCAACAGCAGGGCTGGCAGCCAGCATCATGACGTAGCCGAAGCCAATCAGCACGGCGATGGCCAGCAGCGTGAGGCGATCGACGGTCCACCACCAACGGCCCAAGGTCGAGGTGTCGGCACGTGAAAGCGACGGCATCAGGCAGCCCTCTCCATCAATCCCTGGGCGAGTTCGGCGAAACGGCGGCCGCGCGCCTCGAAGCCGCTGAACTGGTCGAACGAGGCGCAGGCAGGGGACAGCAGCACCACGTCCGCCCCCAGCCGAGCTGCTGCATCGCGGGCGGCCGGCACAGCCCGTTCGAGCGTGCCCAGCACGTCATGCGGCACGCTGCCCAGCTCGGACGCCAGGGCTGCGCCATCTCGCCCAATCAGCAAGGCATGCGCCACCCGGGGGAACAATGGCGCCAATGGGGCCACCCCGCCCGCCTTGCTGACGCCGCCGGCGATCCAGATGGCGCGGCGGTAGCAGCCGAGCGCGCGGGCGGCGGCGTCGGCGTTGGTGGCCTTGCTGTCGTCCACGTAGGGCACGCCATCCACCATGGCGACGCGCTGCTGCCGATGCGGCAGGCCGGGGAAGCTGCGCAGGCCGCGGGCGACGGCGGCCCGGTCCAGGCCGAGATGCAACGCGATGGTCGCCGCGGCCGCGGCGTTCTGCGCATTGTGCGCCCCGGGCAGCGTAGGCGCGTTGGCCATGAGCAGGATGGGGCCGACCTGATCGCGCAGCTGGCCGCCATCGCACCACACATCCGCCTCGTGCCCGCCGGATACGGTGACGGCCGCGAACTCGGCGGCCATGGCGCGGCTTGCGGCATCGTCCGTGCCGACCACGGTAAGGTCACCTGCATCCTGCCGATCGAAAATGGCGCGCTTGGCAGCAGCGTAGGCGGCCATGTCGCCGTGCCGGTCGAGATGGTCGGGGCTGAGGTTGAGCATCGCCGCCGCTTGGAACCGCAGCGTTGCAAGCCGCTCGAGCATGTAGGAGGACATCTCCAGCACATACACGCCGTCATCGCCCAGCAAGGGCAAAGCCAGCGCCGCCGGACCGAGGTTGCCCCCTGCCGCAACATGCAAGCCAGCGCCGGACAGGATGTGCGTGAGCAGCGCCGTGGTGGTGGACTTGCCGTTGGTGCCGGTGATGCCGACGAACCGCGCCCGGGACCCGGCGATGCGCACGGCCTGGAACAGCAGCTCGGCATCGCTCCACACCGGCACGCCGGCAACGAGGGCTGCGGCAGCTGCCGGGTGCGCGATGGGCAAGCGATGCGGAATGCCGGGGGAGAGCACCAGGGCGTCGTAGCTCGCAATGTCCACCGCCGGGTCGCGCGCTTCGAGAACGTCTGCTGCTTGAGAGGCGAGCGGGGCGCGGGCGGCTTCGTTGTCGTCCCATGCCGTGACGTGCGCGCCCATCGCCGCCAACGCACGGGCCGCGGGCAGGCCGTTGCGGCCGAGGCCGAGCACGGCGTAGCGCCGGCCGGCGAACAGACCGGTCGGCCACATCATCGGATTTTCAACGTGGCCAGCCCGACCAGGGCCAGGATCATGGACACGATCCAGAAACGGATCACGATGGTAGGCTCTGCCCAGCCCTTCTTCTCAAAATGGTGGTGCAGCGGCGCCATCAGAAACACGCGCCGTCCCGTGCGCTTGAACCAGAACACCTGCACGATGACGGAGACCGTCTCCACAACGAACAGCCCGCCCACGATCGCCAAGACGATCTCATGCTTGGTCGCCACCGCCACCGCGCCCAACGCGCCGCCCAGCGCGAGGCTGCCAGTGTCGCCCATGAACACGGCGGCCGGGGGCGCGTTGAACCACAGGAAACCCAGGCCCGCGCCGATTAGGGCGGCCAGGAACACCATCAGCTCGCCCACGCCCGGCACCGGGTTTAGCTGCAGGTAGTCGGCGAACACGCGGTTGCCGACTAGGTAGGAGATCAGCGCGAACACGGCGCAGGCGATGATGGTCGGCACGATGGCCAGCCCGTCCAGCCCGTCGGTCAGGTTCACCGCGTTGGACGCGCCCAGCATCACCACCATGCCGACCAGGGGAAAGGCATAGCCGAACGGGATCAGCACCTCCTTGAATACGGGGATGGTCAGCCCCGTGGCCAGGGGGCCGCGGGTCAGCCAACTGAGCCAGGCCGCCGCCACCAGTCCGATGGCGAGCTGCGCCCACAGCTTGCCGCGGGCCGATACGCCGCGGGTGTTGCGGCGGGACAGCTTGAGGAAATCGTCCACGAAGCCCACGCCGCCATAGCCGAAGGTGACGAACAGCACCGCCCACACGTAGCCGTTCTCCAGGTTGCCCCAGGCGAGCACGGAGCAGCCCATCGCCAGCAGCATCAGCACGCCGCCCATGGTGGGCGTGCCCTTCTTCTCGATCAGGTGGCGCTCCGGCCCATCGAGCCGGATCGGCTGGCCGCCGCGCTGCACTGCGCGCAGCCGGCGGATCACCACGGGGCCGAGCACGAAGGCGATGATCAAGGCCGTCAAGGCCGCCGCCACGGCGCGGAAGGTGATGTAGCGGAACAGGTTGAACAGCGAGACCTGCTCGGCATACGGGTGGGTGAGGAGCAACAACATTAGGCGGCGTTCTCCAGGGCACGCACCACGGCGACCATGCGGCTGCCGAGGCTGCCCTTGACCAGCACGGCATCGCCATTCCTGACCTTAGCCGCGATCAAGGGAGCAAGGGCGGCGCTGTCCGCCCGGTGCGCGCCCCGCACTCCAATGGGCACGGCGTCGAACAACGCCTGCATCAGCGGGCCGCAGGTAAACAGCAGGTCGGCGGAGCGGGCGACAGCGGGAGCAAGGGCAGCGTGTTCCGACCACCCCGCCGCGCCCAGTTCCAGCATGTCTCCCAGCACCGCCACGCGCCGGCCCGGCATGGCGGACAGCACCGCCAGGGCCGCCCGCACGGAAGCGCCATTGGCGTTATAGCTCTCGTCTAGCAGGTTTGCGCCGCCGGGCAGCGTGCGGCGCAGGCCACGCCCGGCGCTGGGGCGGAAGCCAGCCATGGCGGCCGACCCATCGACGCCCAGCGCGTTCGCCACGGTGAGGGCAGCCAGCGCGTTCATTACCATGTGAGCGCCTGGCGCGTTGACCCGGAACCGCACCGTGCGGTCCTCG
This sequence comes from uncultured Acetobacteraceae bacterium, assembly GCA_964235495.1. Taxonomy (GTDB): domain Bacteria; phylum Pseudomonadota; class Alphaproteobacteria; order Acetobacterales; family Acetobacteraceae; genus LMUY01. The sequence goes on from CAXSAX010000003.1 coordinate 27,900, forward strand.
ATCTCCGCCGTCACATCCGTGCCGTCCGCGTCCGGCTGCATCGCTACGACTTGCGCCAGCCCGAACGTGTCCGTCCGCGCCGCCCGCACCGCTAGCCGGCCGAGCATCGGGCTATCGGCCGGCAGCACGGCCACGCCGTCGGGCGGCAGGCCGTCACCGACCGCACTCTTCTCGTCCGCGATGGCCTCCAGCGAGCCAAAATGGCCGATATGCGCCGCCTCCACCGCCGTGATCAGAGCCACGTCCGGGCGCACCAGGCGGGATAGCGGCCCTATCTCGCCCGGGTGGTTGGTGCCCAGCTCCGCAACACAGAAAGCGGCGTCTGCCGGCAACCGGGCCAAGGTCAGCGGCACGCCCCAATGATTGTTGTAGGAGGCGGGCGCCGCGTGCGTCGGCCCGGCGGCGGATAGCACCGTGCGCAACATCTCCTTGGTGGTGGTCTTGCCGACGCTGCCTGTGACGGCGGCCACGCGCCCGCGAAACCGTGCCCGGGCGTAGCGGCCAAGCGCCCACAGCCCGTCTAGCGTGTCATGCACCAGCAAAGTGGCGCCGGGCACGTCCCACTGCACCATGGCGCCCGCGGCCCCCTGGGCCAGCGCCTGGGCCACGTGCGCATGCCCGTCGCCATTGGCCCCAGCCAGGGCCACGAAAAGGTCGCCGGGCCGCAAAGTGCGTGTGTCGATGGATACCCCTGTCGCGCCGAATGGCGTGCGGAACGCACCACCCGTTGCAGCACCCAGGTCATCGGCGCTCCACATCACGCGATGCCTGCCAAGCGCCGCACAATGGCGGCGTCATCGAACGGCACGGTGACGTCGCCAGCAGTCTGGCCGGACTCATGGCCCTTGCCCGCCACCACCAGCACGTCCCCACGGCGCAGGCCCTCCATGGCGGCGGAGATGGCGGCGGCGCGGTCGCCAACGTCGCGCGCGCCGGGGCAGGCGACGCGGATGGCGGCGCGGATGGCGGCCGGGTCTTCGCCGCGTGGATTGTCATCCGTGACGACGACGGTGTCAGCCAAGCGGTGGGCGGCATCCCCCATCAGCGGACGCTTGCCACGGTCCCGGTCTCCGCCGGCGCCGAACACCGCGTGCAGCCGCCCCGCCGTGTGCGGGCGCAACACGGTGAGCAGCCGCTCCAGCGCGTCCGGCGTGTGGGCATAGTCCACGTAGATTGCGGCTCCGTTGGGCAGGGTCGCCGCCAATTCCATGCGGCCGCGCACGCCCGTCAGCGCCCCGAGCCGGTCCAGCGCGGGAACTCCCACGGCGTCCGCCAGGGCTGCGGCCAGCAGGGCGTTATCAGCCTGGAAGCGGCCCGGGAGCGGCAGGTCGATCGCACGGCGCGCGCCGCCAACCAACAAGTCGAGGTGCTGTCCGCCGGCATAGGGCGTGGCCCGCAACAGGCGGATGACGTCCCCGTCCTCGCCGACCCAGCCGAGCTGCAGCCCGCGTTGCGCCGCCGTAGCACGCAAAGCCGCTGCCGTTTCCGTGTCCAGCGCCGTGCTGGCGATGGCGGGCGCGCCAGGTGGCAGTAGAGCGGTGAACAGCCGCAGCTTGGCCGTGCGGTAAGCCGCCATGGTGCCATGATAGTCCAGGTGGTCTCGCGTGATGGTGGTGATGCCGCCGGCTGCCAGCTGTACGCCGTCAAGCCGAAACTGGCTAAGGCCATGGGAGGAGGCTTCCATCGCCGCGTAGCGCACACCTTCGCGCGCCAGGGCGGCCAGGGTGCGCGCCAGCGTCACCGGGTCTGGGGTGGTAAGGCCGCCCCCGCCGGTGTGCCCGGGTGCGATCACGCCCAGCGTGCCCAGGCTGGCTGCGGGGCCGACATGGCCCAGCAACTGTCGCAAAAACTCGGCCGTGCTGGTTTTGCCATTGGTGCCGGTCACGGCCACCACCGTCTTTGGTTGCGCGCCTGCCTGGGCCGCGGCCAAGCGGGCCAATGCCTGGCGTGGCTCGACGGCGAGCACCAGTGGCCGGGTTGGCACGCCGGCAGGCCACTGCGTTCCCATGGGCGCCAGCACGGCCGCGGCCCCGCGCGCCACTGCGTCCGCGATGAAGCTGCGGCCATCCGTGCCGGAACCTGGCAGTGCAGCGAACAACAGACCCGGCGTCACCGCCCGACTATCCGCTGTGATGCCCGTGATGACGGCATCCGACAGGTTTGCCGTTTCGATCCCGGCCTGGTGCAACATGTCAGTGAGCCGCAACGCGGGTACCGAGGGCTTGCTCGCCCAGCAATTCAGAATCCAGCCGCGCCTCATGCCGCAGCTGCTCAGGCGTGCGTGGAGCTCGTGGGCCGGGTGCGGCGGCCGGACGCACTGCGTTGTCAACCGCTGTGACCGCGGGGGCTGCAGAAGGCGTGACAGGCGTGGAAGGCGGCACGAAGCTGAGCGACCCCGTCCAGTGCGGCACATAGCCGTGCGGTGGAGCCATTGGAATGGCCAGCGAAGCGGTGACCTCCGGCATGTCGGCTACGTCCGGTAGCAGCCCCAGCATGGGGCCGATCTTGGCGATCACTCGGCCCGCCGCGGGCGCGCTGACCGCGCCCGCAGTGGAGTAGCCACCCGTGCTTTTGTTGCCGTGCGGCTCGTCCAGCATGAAGTACACGGCATAGTGCGGCGCATTCATCGGGAAGACGCTCATGAACGCGCTGACGTTGGCGTGCTTCTTATAGACGTGCCCGCCCACTTTTTCCGCCGTACCCGTCTTGCCGCCCACGAAGTAGCCCGGGATGTCCGCCGGCTTGCCGTAGCCGTCCGTCACCACGAGGCGCATCAGCCGGCGAATGGTGTCGCTGGTCTGCTGCTGCATCACCCGCGTGCCGGAGCGCGGCTCGGACCCCGGCTCCTGCGCCAGGATGGTCGGGCGCAGCACCACGCCGCCATTGGCCAGCGCCGCCGTGCCGCGCACGACGTGCAGTGGGCTAACGGCGATGCCGTGGCCGAAGCCCACGGTGAGGTTCACCGCTTCCTTCCAATTGGCGACTGTGGGCACGATCGGGCGGCCTGCTTCCGGCAGCTCCACGCCGATGCGGTCGAACATGCCCATGTTGCCAAGCCATGCGCGTTGCCGCTCTGGCCCGACTGCCTGTGCAATATGGGCGGCGCCGAGGTTGGAGGAGTACGCCAACACCTCCGGTAGGAACAGGTAGCGGTGCTTGCCCTCGAAGTCGGTAATGGTGAAACGGCCGATGTGGATATCGTGCGCCGCGTCGTACTCGTTCCAGAGATTGGCCGCACCGCTGTCCAGCGCCATGGCGGCGGTTTGCAGCTTGAACGTGCTGCCGGGCTCGTACATGCCGGTCACGGCCCGGTTGAACCGCTGCTCTGGTGGTGCTTGCGCTGCGAGATTAGCGTCGTAGTCCGGCAGGCTGACCATGGCGATCACCTCGCCGGTCCGCACGTCCATCACGATGCCGCAACCGCCAATGGCGGTGAACTCGTCAATCGAGTGCGCCAGTTCCTCGCGCAACACCTGCTGCACCCGGCCGTCAAGAGAGAGGCGCAGCGGCTCCGGATCCTCGCGCAGCCGCTGGTCGAAGAAGCGCTCCACCCCGGCGATGCCGCGGCTATCCACATCGACGCCACCCAGCACCTGGGCTGCCACCCGGCCTTGCGGGTAGCGCCGGCGCTCGCCAGCCTGGAAATACACGCCGGGAATGCCGAGCGCGTTGACCGCCATCTGCTCGTGCGGGGTAATTTGGCGGGCGAGATAGACGAACTGCTTGGCCGAGGCGAGCCGGTCGTGCACCAGTTCCTCATCCAGCTTGGGCAGCACGGATTTCAGCTTATGAGCGGCTTCCGCCGGGTCGATCATCTCCTTGGGGTTGGCATAGAGCCCGGCAGTGGGCAGGGAAACAGCCAAGATTTCCCCATTGCGGTCGGTGATCATGGCGCGAGGCCCGTGGACGCCGGGCGCGGTGCCCGGGGGAGGACCGTCCATGTCTTCGCTGGCGATCATGTCCGGGTCCGGCACATGCGCCAGGACGGCCGGCAGCTTTGGATGCATCGGGAAGATGATCGTGGCGCTGGCCAGCTTGGCAACCACGGCGCCGAACAGCAGCGCGAAACCGCCAGCCGTAAGCAGCAGGCGAGAACGAGTCGTCTCAAGCGCAGCGCGGCGCTTGAGGTCGGGCGCGGTGATGCGGACGTGCTCCATCAGTGGAACAGCGTCCTGCCGAGCAGCACCGCGCCGTTTGGCGGGCGGCGGCGCGTCCGAGGAAGGTGTCTGGCCGCTCATCGGCCGGCGGCATACCCCGTGTTCGCAGCCACCGGAACTGGCGCGGGCAACGGGGTATGCGCCATGCCGAGCGCCGAGCCGACGAACGGCGCCGGCTGCACGCTGGCTACCTGCACGCTGGCTACCTGCACGCTGGCCGGTTGCATGGCCGAGGCATGCAGGGCGGGCTCATAGACCGGTGCGGCCAAGGCATAGGACGTTCGCAGCACCGGCCCAGGGGCCGCGTGCTCGACCGGCTTGAACGCCGCCAGCATCTTGGGGGCAGCCGGTTTAGCCCCTGGGTGGGCGGCAGCGACCTGCACAGCCGCCGCCCTTGGGGCTGGGCTGGGCTGGGCTGCCGATGGCGCGGCGTTGACGACCGGAACAGGCAACGCTGCCAGCGTATCAGGCGCTTCATCCATCGCGGTCGCGGTCGAAGCCGTGGCGGGCATCGGCAAGCGGTTGGGCAAGTCTTCGACCTTGGCGAACTGGGACAGCTGCATCGGTTGCAGCTGCAAGTGATGGCTGGCCAAATCTGCCAGGCGTGCCGGCTCCGTGAGCAGCGCCCATTCCGCCCGCAGCAGCCCGATGCGGTCACGGCCCTGGTCTGCCTGCTTCACGGTGCGGATGATCTCTCGATCCAGCAACTGGGCGCGGTGCTTTTCTTGGTAGAGGTACAATCCTGCGCCAAGAGCGGCAACGAGCGAGAGGCAGGTGGCGGGCCGGATCATGGGCATGACTCCGCTGGGAGTGACGTGCGGCGTTCGAGCGCGCGCAGGCGGGCGCTGCGCGCGCGCGGATTGCTGGCGATTTCGGCGTCGTTCGGGCGGGCGGCCCGGGCCGAGAGCAGGCAGAAATGCGCATTTGGACGGCGGTCCAGTCCGCCGGGATCGTGCCGGGAGGGCGCGGGCAAGCGGCCGGCCGCTTGCGTCATGAAATGCTTGACCAGCCGGTCCTCGCCGGAGTGGAACGATACCACCACAAGTCGGCCACCGGGCGCCAGCAAGGCCGCGGCCTGCGTCAAGGCGCGCTCCACTTGGCCCAATTCGTCGTTGACCCGGATGCGCAGCGCCTGGAACGATCGGGTCGCCGGATCGATGCCGGACGCGTCCTTGGGAACGGCACGGCGTATGATGGCGGCCAATTGCGCCGTTGTGGCGATGGGTTGCACGCTTCGGGCCTGCACAATGGCGCGCGCCACCCGGCGGGACCGCCGCTCTTCGCCCAGTTCATACAACGTGTTGGCCAAGTCAGCCTCGTCCAGGGTCGCCACGAGGTCAGCCGCAGTGGGGCCGGTACGCCCCATTCGCATGTCGAGCGGGCCATCGCTGCGGAAGGAGAAGCCGCGGGCCGGGTCGTCGATCTGGAAGGAGGAGAGGCCGAGGTCCATGACCACGCCGTCGAGCTGCTCAACACCGCGAGCCGCCAGCAGGGCCAGCATGTCCCCGAACGAGCCGTGCAGCAGATGCAACCGGCCTGGGTGGTGCACGGCCAGCTCAGCGCCCCGGGCGATGGCGCCGGGATCCCGGTCGATCGCCCAAAGGGTGCAAGAGGCCGCGGCGAGGATAGCCGTGGCATAACCTCCGCCGCCGAATGTCGCATCCAGGTAGGAGCAACCGTTGCGGGGTGCCAACGCCCGCAGAACCTCCGATAGCATGACGGGGACATGACCGGTCACGAAGCTGCCTCGGCGGGCGGGCTGAGATCCCGCCGGCGGGCGGCCTCGCGGGCCTCCGCCTTGCGCCGGGCGCAGGCGGCGGGTTCCCAAATTTGGAACGTCTCGCCCATGCCCATGAACGATACCTGGTTGGTCAGCCCAGCATGCTCCACGAGATCCGCCGATAGCAGAATGCGGCCTTCCTTGTCGGTTTCCGCCTCGTAGGCGTTGGCGTACACGGACGTCGAGAGATCCTCATGCTCGTCGCTGAACTGCTTTAAACTTTTGATTCCACGGGACATTTCCTTAAACGTGGAAACCGGCCAGCCCTCGATGCAAGGATGCTTGTGAGAAGTCCGCAGGATTAAGTTGCTGGCCGCCTCCGGCTCTGCCGCAGCGCGCAACGCGGTGCGAAACGAGGCTGGTATCGACACCCGCCCTTTCGCGTCCAACCGGTTTTGATGCGTCCCGAGGAAGTGACTCATTGCAGCCCAGCACACCCCTCGACCTGCAATCGGAGCTTCCGAATCTGGTCGGATCGCTCCCGTTCATGGAGAACCATGGGATATCATGGGCCAAAATGGGCGTCAAAGGTATCTTGGATTTGTTTTCGCGACTTGGGTGCGATCCTTTGGTTTTCACGGGCTTGTTACCAGAGAAGCACAAGTTTTTGTCGCGACTCGTGATTAATATTTCCGCCCGAAAGAACCGTTTAGGATTAGGTCAGGTGTCAGGCGGCCTGTAAGCCGGGTTCTGTCCGCACCCAGAACTAGGGTGTTGAACGGCCATTCCTCTGGGACGTACGTCGCCGCACGCCTCGCGCGACCAACCCGGACAGCAGGGCGAGAAAGCCCTTGCGTCCATTCCTGCCGAGCAGGAATGCCGCCGACCATCCCTATTCGGTCTTGCTCCCGGTGGGGTTTACCCTGCCGCCTTTGTTGCCAAAGGCGCGGTGCGCTTTTACCGCCCCGTTTCACCCTTTCCCGCAAAATCAAACGGGTGGTCTGTTTTCTGTGGCACTTTCCCTGAGGTCACCCTCGCCGGCCGTTAACCGGCACCGTCTTCCCGTGGAGCCCGGACTTTCCTCTGCCTTCTTCATCCAGAAGGCAGCGACCGTCCAGCCGCCTGACAAGGTCGTGTCTGCGCGTTTCACACCGTAGCCGTCAAGCAGATAGACTGCCACCCTTAGAAGGATAGCCATGAGGCAGGTTGACGCTCTACCTCAACAACGCCGACGACAGAATTTCTCCAGCTCACAATTTTTTACGCTAAAGAAACGTTCACACAAATGTATGAAATATTAATATACTGACGTGAATACGCGCAAAAAATAGCAATTCATATTCAAAGTACTTTGCGCAGTATTTTGGTAAATTGCACTAACCAGCAGTAGATCTATCTTTGATGTATCAGCTATGCTGGCGCCCAGCATTCTTTACGCCAAACGTCAAACGACACTGACATCGAGTCAGTATATCTTTTAGATCGCTGCAACTCTTGGTGGCTGCGTTGCACGTGGCACAATCTGCCGTGCATGCAGCATACTGAGCGGTCGTTTCGTGGATAAAGCAAGCCATCCAGCACTCACGGCAGGTCTTCCGCCTCTGCAATGCGTGCCGATACGCCGGACAGCTTGCTGCGAGTTTCGCGGTCTGCCAGTCCGTCCACCCGCCCCGGCCGCCAGTGGCGCTGGAATGCACGCAGCAACATGTCTTCAGGCAGGTCGGTGCGATATCCAATGGCACCCAGCGCTGCCATGACGTTTACCGCCGGCTCAGCGTCCTGCATCGGCCATAGACCCACCCCATTGGCGGCAAGACCTCGCCAATCAAACAGTTCTCCCGGGTCATCCTTGCGATCCGGTGCGACGTCGCTGTGAGCCACTACGTTGCGGGCCAGAATAGGATGGCGATCCAGCACGCTGAGGCATAAATCGCATACCGCCGCCATCTGCAGCGCTGGAAACGGCCGGTAGCCCCATTGGTGGCCCGGGTTGACGATCTCGATTCCCACCGTTCGATCGTTCAGCCCCGAGTAGCCACGCCAATAGGATATGCCGGCGTGCCAGGCCCGGCGCTCCTCCGGGACGAGTTGCCACACCAGCCCATCCTCCTCCACCACGTAATGAGAGGATACGCGCGAAGCCGGGTCCCGCAATCGGGCGACAGCTTCGGCGGCCGTCGGCATGCCGGTATAATGCAAGAGAAGCATGTCTATCAGCACGCCCTCCGGCCGTGCGTCGTGGTTGGGGCTGAGCGCCTGCCTCATAGGCCGCGTTCGCGCTTGACCTGGTCCCAGGCAGCATTGATGCCTGCGACCTTGTCTGTGGCGCTGGCGATGAACTCCGCCGGCACCCCTCGGGCGGCCAGGCTATCCGGGTGGTTAGCCCGCACCAGCGCCTTCCACGCGGCGCGCACCTCCTCGTTGGTGGCGGTCCGCATGACACCCAGCACCGCATAGGCGTCGTCCGTCGGCTCCGGCCGGAAACGGGGGGCGGCACCCCGGGCGCGGTCCCAGCTCAGCGCGCTGAGCCGGAAGCCGCGGTGCACGCGTTGCAGGAAGTCCGTCTCGCGGCCGTTGACCGGCTTGTCCGCCCGCGCGATGGCGAACAGCGCCGCCAGCACGTCTTCCAGGACGCCAGGCGCATCGCTGAAAGCGTCCCCCAGCTGGGCGGCATAAGGCTCGAAGCCTTCGTTGCTGTCCCGCGCCGCATCAAACATCCGGCCCACGTCCCGAACAGCCTCTGGAGGGATACGAAACTGGCGCTTGAAAGCATCGATTTCCTCGCGCACAACGGTGCCGTCGCACTTGGCGAGCTTGGCGGATAGTACCACGACGCCGATGGCAAACAGCTGGTCCCGCCCGCCCAGCATGGCGGCGATGCGGGCAGGGTTCAGGCCCATGCCGCCGGGTAGCTTGAATTTTGGCAGCCCCTGGTCGGCGGCATGGCCCAACGCGGCACCCATCATTGCCCCGAACGGCCCGCCCATCACCAGCCCAGCGGCACCACCGATCACCTTGCCCCAATATCCCATGGCGAGAGCCTACCATAAGGCTGTGTTGGCGCTACAGTCGCTCTCTCACGGCGCGGTCGCGCAGGCCATCGAGCTTGGCGATGGCGCCGGCTGTGGAGAACTGTTCCCGAGCGCGCTGCACCCCCAAAGCGGAGAGGGTCGTTCGCAGGCCGGCATCGCCCGCTAGGCGGACCAGCGCAAAAGCGGCGGACGCGAGGTCGTCAGGGTCGAACGGCAGGCAGGCCTCGCCGCCGATCTCGGCCAAGCCGCCCCGGCCGGAGCAGACCAGCGCCGCGCCACACGCCATCGCCTCCAGCGCAACCAGCCCGAACGGCTCCTGCCAGCGGCTGGGCACGACCACGATCGCAGCCCGCGCCATGGCCTGCAGCACTTCGCCATGCGGCCGATAGCCGTGCATCACGATGCCCGCCGCCGCCGCCGCCGGCTGCCATCGTCGAACGTAGTCGGTCACGCGTGATTCGAATGAGAACCCATCTGCGCCGATCAGCTCTGCCCGCCAGCCCGGAAGATGCGGCATCGCCCTGGCGCAGGCCTCGATGAATATATCCACTCCTTTGTCGGCCACGAAGCGCCCGGCGAACAAAATGGTTTTGTCCCGCCGATGCGGCGGCACGGGCTCTGGCACTTCCGCAGCGTCGAGCGAATTGTGCAGCACGTCGGGTACGGCGCCCGGCGGCGCATCCACGCCATCCAGCAAGCAGTTTCGCAAGTAGCTTGACACCGTAACGACTTGAGCCAAGCGGGCCAGCAGGCGGCGGCGCGCCTTCGGCGTGCGTGCGCCGCGCATCGTGCGTGGGTCGTTGTGCAGGAAGAGGCTGACCGGGCGGCAGTGGAAGCGCCGCGCCAGCCAAAGCGCCACGTCCGGCTTATTGTGTACCTCAACAGGTCCAGGTGGCACCTGCGCCAGCACGAAAGCCAGCTTGGCCGCGTAGCGCTGGGTATGCGTCAGGGGCAGCCACCTTGGCGGCGAGGCCGGCAGGAATGGGATGCCAGGAAATCCGGGCCCATCGAAAGGCGGCCCGACGACCAGGGCCTGGTAGCGGGACGAGGCGTTGGCGAGCCGTCGCACCACCATTGCCACTGCACCGGCGGAGGCTGGGCCAAACCCTTCGCGGTGGGGCAGCACAATCGTGACAGGTACCTTATGCGGCATGACCTGCCTGCAATGCCAGGCTAGACCCTGCTATGAAAGCGGCATGGAGCGGATCCTCGTTATCAAGCTCGGCGCGCTCGGCGACTTCATCCACGCCTTTCACGCTTTCGCCGCCATCCGGGCGCGCCATCCTGGAAGCGTCGTCACCTTGCTGACGACCCGGCCCTACCAGGCCATGGCGGAGGCGGCTCCCTGGTTCGATGCCGTACTGCTTGATGCAAGGGCGTCCTGGTGGAACCTGTCGGCAGCGAACCAGACGGCGGCGATGATTCGCGGCTTCGATTTCGTCTATGACCTGCAAACCTCGCGGCGTTCGGGCCGATACCACCGTCTGGCAGGGCGGCCGCCCTGGTCGGGCATCGCCGCCGGCTGCTCGCATCCGCACCGCAACTCGTCGCGGGACGCCATGCACACGGTAGAGCGGCAGCAGGAGCAACTGGCCCATGCCGGTGTAGGCAGCGGACCAAGTCCCGAACGGGAGTGGCTGATCCGCAGCGGCCATCGCCACGGCGTAGCGCCACCTTACGCGTTGCTCATGCCCGGCGGCGCGGGAGTGGGCACCATCAAGCGGTGGCCGGCCGCGTGTTACGGCGAGGTCGCGCAAGGCCTTGCCGCTGGCGCGATCACGCCGGTCATCATCGGCGGCATGGCGGAAGCGGAGGCGGCCCGCATCATCCTGGAAGCGTGCCCGGTTGCGGTGGACCTTACGGGCCGCACATCGTTCGGGGACATCGCGGCCCTGGCGGCCAGCGCTGCTTTCGTGCTGGGCAACGATACCGGGCCACTGCACGTCGCCTGCTCGGTCGGCGCACCTACAATTGCGCTGTTCTCGCCCGCCAGCATCCGTGAGCAAGCTGCACCACGTGGGCCGAATGGGGAATGGGCCACCGTGCTGCAGGGAATGAATTTGCACGATCTCACGGTGACGCAGGTCATGCAGGCGATTGCTGCGTTGATTGGCCAGCCGGGTGTGCCAGCAACAGCCTAGCCAGCAGGGCGGCCGCAAGTCCGAAGCCGAGCAGCAACAAGAACTAGCCGCATCGATTCTGGTCTCAACGACAGCAGGAGCTTGCAGCAGCAGCCAAGGAGCCGGCAGCACCAAGCCAAAGACTGTGTTGCAAGGGAAACGGCTTACACGTGCAAGGCTGTCAGCAAGGCCGAAACAGCAAGCCCAGTCTGGACGGCGTGGGCCGGGCGGAGGTATCCCAAGCCGCCCTGCCTCAAGGATATCCTGCGTGACTCCCTTTGTGTGCCGTAAACCCATCGCATGAGCGTCGCCATCGTCACTGGTGCGGGTGGGCTGGTCGGCTCGGAGGCCGCGCGTTTCTTAGCCGCCAAAGGCTTGGACGTGGTAGGCATCGACAATGACACGCGCGCCCGGCTGTTCGGCAGCGACGCCAGCACGCGGCAGGCCTGGGCGGCTCTGGAGCGTGGCACTCACGGCTACACCCACCTAGAGGCTGACATTCGGGACGGGACCGCCATCGAGCGGGTGTTCGCCCGGTATGGCGCCAGCATCACGCTCGTGGTCCACGCTGCTGCCCAACCATCTCACGACTGGGCGGCCAGCGACCCGACCATGGACTTCTCCATCAACGCCACGGGAACGTTGAACGTCCTGGAGGCTACCCGCCGCCATTGCCCGAGTTCCGCCTTCGTGTTCTGCAGCACCAACAAGGTCTATGGCGACACGCCCAACCGCCTGCCCTTCGTAGAGGCCGAGACAAGGTGGGAGCTTTCCGCTTCCCATCAGCACTTCGCCGGCGTGGACGAAGGAATGAGCATCGACGCCACCATGCACAGCCTGTTCGGCGTATCGAAATGCGCGGCCGATCTTATGGTGCAGGAATACGGGCGCTACTTCGGCATGCGCACCGCCTGCTTCCGTTGCGGCTGCATCACCGGCGCGGGCCAGGCGGGCGCCATGCTGCACGGCTTCCTGTCCTACTTGGTGAAATGCGCGGTGACCGGCGAGCCCTATACCGTGATCGGCTACAAGGGCAAGCAGGTGCGCGACAACATCCATTCCTGGGACTTGGTCAACGCCTTTTGGCACTTCTTCGAGAAGCCCGGCGTCGGCGAGGTGTTCAACATGGGCGGTGGGCGCGAGGCTAATTGCAGCATTCTGGAGGCGATCGCCGAGGTAGAGGCCCTGACTGGCCGGCCGATGCAGCGTGGCTACCGTGACGAGAATCGTGCCGGTGACCATATCTGGTGGATAACCGACACGAACCGCTTTCGGCAGCAGTATCCTGGCTGGCACATCACCTGGAGCATCCGCGACATGATCGGGGAAATCTACGCTGCCTCAAAACGTCACAGGCAATGACGCCTGCACTACCAATCTTTGTCATCAACTTGCAGCGGCAGGTGGAGCGGCGGCGTTATATGACGGCGCTGCTCGACCGGCTCGGCCTGGTTGCCGAGTTCGTCACCGCCGTCGATGGCCGTGCACTCACGCCAGCTGAACGCGCCGCCTATGATCCAGCGCTGGCACAGCGGGTTTATGGCGTGGAAATGCGCGACGGCGAGATCGCCTGCTGTCATAGCCATAATCGCGTCTATGCACGCATGGTGCGGGACAGAATTGAGACCGCGCTGATCCTTGAGGACGACGTGACCATCGACGCACGACTCCCCGGTGTCGTCGGCGAGCTGCTCGCCAGCCCGTTCAGGGACTGGAGCGTGATCCGGTTGGACTGCAAGCGCGGCCGGGTGATCGACCCGCCGTCACCTAAGTTCCGTGGCCGGCAGGTGATGGAGTTCTCGGACGGCGCCGGGCTGTTCCGGCTGCGAACGCACGTGCTAGGAGTGGGCGCTTACCTGATCCGGCAGGAAGGGGCAGCTCGCATGCTCGAGTATGGAGAGCGTATCTTCATGCCAATCGACCAGATGATGGACCGGTTTTGGGAGAACGGCATCCTTCCCTACGTCGTGCGGCCATTTCCGGTGCACCAGAACGATGAGTTCGGCTCTCACGCCGGTGATCGTTCACTCGACCAGCGACGTGTGGGCCAGCCATTCGCCTTGAGGCAAGCCAGGCGGCTGCAGCGGGTGGTTGACGGATTGAGCAAGCGCACCTTCAACCTGCGAAACTAGGCAGCCGCCGGAAGCTGGGCATAGAGTCTGGCAAGCTGGCCGGTTGGACTGATGCGGCATGCCACTTTTCTGGCGAGGCGGCCAGCCAATCCATGTCGCATCGCGAGCAAGTCCCCGCAGACTTCCGGCTCGCACACTCGGCTCCAGAACGGGGAGGTTCCGCCAACAAAAACGATCGCGGGGCTCCGGTGCGCAATCTCGTGCTCTAGAAGATAGCTCCGCATCACGGTCGAGATCGACGCGCTCTCGAACTGATCGCGGTTGAGTTGCCAGTCGATATAGGTTCCGCCGGCGCCGCGCCATCCAGCGACATAGCTTAGCCAAGTGCCTCTGGAGTCCTGCAATCCCATGGCGAAATGGCCCGGGGTCGCCAGCAGGGCCGCTTCCAGTTGCTGTGCCCGTTCGGACTCCACAGGATACGTGCCCTCGCCGCGCAGCGCATCGACGGCTTGCTGCCGTTGTCCGGGAGTAAGTGCCGGCAGGAAGTGGCAACCAAACTCGCCTTCCGCTTTTCGCCGATAGTAGCGCAGGTTGCGGCGCATCTTGTAGCCAAGCCGCTCCATGGTGGCCTCCAACCCGCCGCTCAGGTCTAGGCGAAGACGCACCTCACGGAAGTGCCACTGTCCCCGAACGCCAGATACGGGCAGGACAGGGCCGGGAACGGTTTGGTTGGCCCACAGGGTGGAAAGCATCACTGTATGGGCCAACGGCTTTCTCAGGAGAATGCGAGATGCTGCTTCCATAACAGCCGCACGATCAGCCGCGGCGGCGATCACGCCGCCTTGGCCGCCTAGATTTCCTGCCCTTACTAATCCGACCGGGATGCCGTACTTTCGGCGCAACGACAGCAGCGCAGCGCCATACAGCATGTTCGAGCGACGCATGAGCAAGGCCATGGGCAACTCATCCCACAGCGCAGCCCAAGATAGGAAACGGTGCAGTGATGTCATTCCATCATCAAGCGAACCGCTACGCTCCCGTAGGGCGTCAATCTCGGAGTGGGCTGCTTGGATGCAGCGCTGCCCGATAAGCGCTTCGACTTGCATGTCGCCATCTGAAAATTTGAGAATTATCATGGTCCTTGATCCAAGCTGCACAGCAGATGCCTGCGCTGGCCACACCCTCTCCAACTACGGTCCGCGTCTCACCCAAATGACCCCAGAATTATTAAACATTCATGATGTTTGAACGTTTCTATCATAGCCTGCTGGTATGAACGATTCGTTTCTTGAGAGCCGTCTTTCTGAGCAGGACCTGCAGCGTCGCAGCATCCGGGGAGTGGCATTCTCGGTCGCTGCACAAGCAATACGCTTCGTGCTGCAGTTCGGATCACAGATCCTGCTCGCGCGCTTGCTCGTGCCAGCGGATTTCGGTCTCGTGGCCATGGCTGCGCCCGTGCTGGCGCTTGCCCAAACTCTGGGTGAACTCGGCCTGGCCCAGGCTGTCATACAGCGTCCTGCGTTGACCCGGGCCGACCTGTCGTTGCTGTTCTGGCTCAGTATTCTTGTCAACGCCGGGTTGGCCGCGCTGATGCTGGCAGCCGCTCCGGGCGTCGCCGTGCTTTATGGGGAGCCACGCCTCGTGGCCGTGCTGGACACCTTTGCTGCCCTGCTCGTAATGAACGGCATTGGATCGCAGCAGATGGCCCTTATGGCGCGCCAGATGCAATTTGCCGAGATGGCCGTCATCGACGTGACCTGCCTGCTGACCGCCGCAGCAGCAGGAGTCGGCTGCGCACTCGCCGGATTTGGCTATTGGTCGTTGGTGGCCATGCAGGTCAGCAACCTTGGAGTCATCACTCTGATGGCGTCCGCCAGGTCAGGGTGGCGTCCATCCCGGCCTGCCTGGACAGGCGGCACTTGGTCCATGCTGACGTTCGGGGCGCATATGACTGGCTACAACCTGGTGACCTACGCTGGCGGCAATCTGGATAGCGTCCTGATTGGGCTGGCTTCGGGCAGCGTCAGCCTCGGTTTCTATGATCGTTCCATGAAGCTGATCGTAACGCCGCTGTGGCAGTTGAGCATGCCGCTGGCGCGTGTCGCGACCGGGCTGCTGTCCCGCCTGCGGGACAAGCCGGTGGAGTATCGCCGCGCATACCTTGCGATGCTGCGCGGCTTGCTGATCGCCACGGCGCCAGGCTTTGCATGCGGCGCTGCCAGGGCTGGCACGCTGGTTCCTGCCTTGCTTGGCCCACAATGGGCTGATGCGGCGCCCGTGGTCGCCTGGCTGTGCATCTCGGCAATCCTCGTGCCTTATGGCATCAGCGCGTCCTGGCTGTTTATCAGCCAGGCACGGGTGCAGGCGCAGTTGCGATGGGCCTGCCTGCGAACCGTCCTGAGCCTTGGCGCCCTGATGGCTGGGCTACCCTGGAGCGTCGTGGGCGTCGCCGTTGCTTACGCCTTGGCGTCACCTCTGGTGCAAGGCTGCATGACATGGGGAGCAACGCGAGAAGGCGCCGTCAGCTTGCGGGACGTGGCGCTCGGGACCTACCCGATCCTGCTGTGCACCGGGGTCGGCACAGTAGCAGCATACGGGTTCGCAGTGTGGGCGCCGATGCCGGGCGCGACGGTGGAACTCCTGGCGAGCCTGGCCGTGACCTACATCGCGGGTGCGGCATCCTTGCTCTGCTTCCCCGCCGGCATCACCCTGCTGCGGGACGTGGCGATGATCCGTCATGCCTTCCGCCGGGCTGCGTCCTGAGGCCGGCAGGGCCTTCGTGAAAGGATGACGCCCATGCCGGGCTGGCAGTTCTGGATCGACCGCGGCGGTACCTTCACCGACATCGTGGCGCGCGACCCTGCTGGCCGGCTCACCGCCGTCAAGCTGCTGAGCGAGGACCCAGGCCGCTACCGTGACGCCGCCGTGGCCGGCATCCGCGCAGCGCTCGGCCTAGCACCAGGCGCTCCCATTCCACTGGGCACGATCGACGCCGTGAAGATGGGCACCACCGTCGCCACCAACGCCTTGCTGGAACGCCAGGGCGAGCGGACGCTGCTGGTGGTCAACCGCGGGTTCGCCGACGCGCTGCGCATCGGCAACCAGGCCCGGCCCCGCCTATTCGACCTCCATGTGCGCCTGCCCGCGCTGCTGCACGAGCGGGTGGTGGAGGTGGGCGGCCGGGTCGGCGTGGACGGCGCTGAGATTGAGCCGCTGGACGAAGCTGCTGCCCGCGAGGCCTTCGCGCAGGCCGTGGCGGATGGCATCGGCGCCTGTGCCATCGTGCTGATGCACGCCTGGAAGCATCCTGTCCACGAGCAACGCCTGGCCACGCTGGCGCGGGAGGCCGGGTTCGCCCAGGTGTCGGCCAGCCATGCGGTCAGCCCGCTGCTGCGCCTGGTGCCGCGCGGCGACACGACGGTGGTGGACGCCTATCTTTCCCCCATCCTGCGCCGCTACGTGGGCCAGGTGGCTGCTGAGCTGCCCGGCGTGAAGCTGTATTTCATGCAGTCCAACGGCGGGCTGACAAAGGCCGCGTCGTTCGGCGGCAAGGACGCCATCCTGTCCGGTCCGGCGGGCGGCATCGTCGGCGCGGCGCGTACGGCGGAGCTGGCTGGGCTTGCCCGCATCATCAGCTTTGACATGGGCGGCACCTCCACGGACGTGGCGTTGTATGACGGCGCGTTCGAGCGCGCGTTCGAGACAGAAGTGGCGGGCGTGCGCATCCGGGCGCCGATGATGGCGATCAACACCGTGGCAGCGGGCGGCGGCTCCGTGCTGCACTTTGACGGCGCGCGATACCGCGTGGGGCCGGACAGCGCCGGCGCCGCACCAGGACCGGCCTGCTACCGCCGCGGCGGCCCGCTCACGATCACGGACGCCAACGTGATGGTGGGCAAGATACAGCCGGCGCATTTTCCCGCGCTGTTCGGCCCAGACGGCAACCAGCCACTCGATGCGACGGTGGTGCGGGAGGAGTTCGCCGCTCTTGTTCCGGGTCAGGACGTGCGCGTGATCGCGGAAGGCTTCCTGCGCATTGCCGTGGCCAACATGGCCAACGCCATCAAACAGGTCTCCTTGCAGAAAGGGCATGACGCATCCCGCTTCGCCCTGCAATGCTTCGGGGGCGCGGGCGGGCAGCATGCCTGCCTGGTGGCGGACGAGCTGGGCATGGGCACGGTGTTCATACACCCGTTCGCCGGCGTGCTGTCCGCATATGGGATGGGTCTGGCGAACCAGGCGGTGCTGCGCGAGCAGGCCGTCGAGGTGGCATTAGGCGATACCGCCCCGCTGCATGCCTTAGCTGACGCGCTGGCCGCCGATGCTGCCGTCGCGCTGGCTGCCCAGGGTGCCGACCCGGCGAGCGTGCATACGGAGCGCCGCCTGCACCTGCGCTATGCTGGCACGCAAGCCGCGCTGGAAGTGCCGCTTGGCCCCGACGCGCACGAGGCTTTCACCGCCGCTCACCGAGCCCGCTTCGGCTTTACAATGCCTGAGCGCTCTCTTGTGGTGGAGACGATCTCTGTGGAGGCTACCGCCCCCGGCGAGCGGGTGATCGAACCCGAGTTGGCAGTCTCCGAACGGCCTCCTGTCCCCATCGACACTGTCGCCGTCTGGACCGGCGGAGTGGAGCATGCCGCCCCCGTGTTCGAGCGCATGGCCCTGCGCGCCGGAGACCGCGTGGCCGGGCCGGCCCTGGTCCGCGAGGTCAACGCCACCACCGTCATCGAGCCGGGCTGGACCGCAGACGTGACCGCGCGCAACCATCTACTGCTGCGCCGCACGGCCCCGCGCGCGCGGGAGGCGGCCATCACCGGGCGGCCAGACCCGGTGCTGCTGGAGCTGTTCAACAACCTGTTCACCAGCGTTGCCGAGCAGACCGGCGCCGTGCTGGCCAACACGGCGCAGTCGGTCAACATTAGGGAGCGGCTAGACTTCTCTTGCGCCATCTTCGACGCGGAGGGCCGTCTAGTCGCCAACGCGCCGCATGTTCCGGTGCATTTGGGCGCGATGAGCGAAAGCGTGCGGACGGTCATGCGCCACCGCGCCGCCACGCTGCGCCCTGGCGACGTGGTGGCGCTGAACAATCCCTACAACGGCGGCACTCACCTACCAGACGTGACCGTCATCACCCCCGTGTTCGATCCAGCGGGTGAGTGCATCCGCTTCTTCGTCGGCTCACGCGGGCACCATGCGGATATCGGTGGCGTCACGCCGGGTTCCACACCGCCGCAATCCCGCACATTGGAGGAGGAGGGAGTGGTGATCGACGACTTTCTGCTGGTGCAGGAAGGGCGGCTACGAGAGGCGGAGTTCCGCGCCCTGCTGGCTGGGGCGCGTTACCCGGCCCGCTCGCCGGACGTGAACGTGGCCGACGTCATCGCTCAGGTCGCGGCCAACGAGCGCGGCGTGCAGGAGCTGGGCCGGGTGGTGGAGCGTTATGGCTGGCCCGTGGTCGCTGCCTACATGGGCCACGTGATGGACAACGCGGCAGAAAGCCTGCGCCGGGTGCTGGCGCGGCTGCCAGGCGGCTCGTTCTGCTACACGATGGATGACGGGTCGCCGCTGCGGGTGGCGGTGAGCGTGGATGCGGCCTCCCGCAGCGCCACCATCGACTTCACCGGCAGCGGGCCGCAGCGCTCGGGCAACTTCAACGCTCCCCCAGCGGTGACGCGGGCGGTGGTGCTGTACTGCTTCCGCTGCCTGGTGGGCGAGGACATCCCGTTGAACGACGGCTGCCTGCTGCCGCTGCGCATCGTGATCCCGGCAGGCAGCTTCCTCTCCCCCGAACCCGGCGCCGCTGTGGTGGCCGGCAACACGGAGGTGAGCCAGGCGGTGTGCAACGCTCTGCTCGGCGCGCTGGGCGCGGCGGCCTGCAGCCAAGCCACCATGAACAATTTCCTGTTCGGCGATGCCACTCACCAATACTACGAGACCATCTGCGGCGGCGGCGGCGCAGGGCCGGGCTTCCCAGGCGCCTCCGCCATCCAGACGCACATGACCAACACCCGCATGACGGACCCTGAGGTGCTGGAACTGCGCTATCCGGTTCGTCTGGAAGAGTTCGCCATCCGTCGCGGCTCCGGCGGCGCGGGCCTGTGGCCCGGCGGCGACGGCGCGGTCCGGCGTATCCGATTCCTGAAGCCGATGCAGGCAGTGATTGTGGCTTCCCGTCGGCAGAACGGCCCGTTCGGCATGGCCGGTGGAAAGGCGGGCACCGTGGGACGGCAATGGGTAGAACGGACACAGGGATACCGCGAGACGCTGACCGGCACAGACAGCGCCAGCATGCAGGCGGGCGATGTGTTTGTCATCGAGACGCCTGGCGGTGGTGGCTGGGGCTTTGCTTCTCTCCCTCTCGTTAGCAGGTGAGGGTGGGCTGCGCTTCAGTTCCGCCGGCTGGGCTGCTCATCGAACACGGCGTAAGCCAGGCCGAGCATCCACACGGCTGCGTCAGAATATCCGGCGCGGTCTGCTTCCTGCGCAAGCGAGATCAGCCGGTCTGCCAGGACGAGCGGGCTGACGGGGACTTTCACGGTTTCGGTCGTCGGCATGTTCTTGCTCCTACAGGCCGCTTTTGGCCCGGACCAAAGATTGACAACCATTGATTGCACAAAAGTTAACAGCGCAA
This sequence comes from uncultured Acetobacteraceae bacterium, assembly GCA_964235495.1. Taxonomy (GTDB): domain Bacteria; phylum Pseudomonadota; class Alphaproteobacteria; order Acetobacterales; family Acetobacteraceae; genus LMUY01. The sequence continues at coordinate 47,632 of CAXSAX010000003.1, forward strand.
CTTCAGAGCGTAAATTCTTAGTGCCGACGCTAGCGGCCGACCCGGCTCGCGAGCGGTGTCCACCGTAAGCACCAAACCAGCCAAGGTCTGTCCGCGTTGCTCGGCGGCCTGCTCCAAGGCCACCCAAAATTCCATCTCCAGCGCCACAGAAGTCCGGTGTCCCGCCAGGGTGATGCTACGCTTCTCCAAAGTCATGCTGACAGCGGGGTGGTTTGAGCCCGCGTTTCCGCCGTCATGATCAGACAGAGCATGCTTCGCGTCGTGGTGAGTTATCCTCTATGGCCAAGCTTCGACGCCCTTGTCGAGCAGCACGGCACGGACGCGCGGTTCGCACGCTTTGATCGCGGGACCATCCCATGGCACTGCCTCGACCGATTGCCGACCTAGCCGCAAGCTGCACAAAGCCAAAGCCGTTGGCGGCAACGCGAAACAAACGCCGAAGCCAAATAGCCGTGAACTATGTTCAGTTGTCCCCGAGAGAAAAGGCAAGCAGGCGCTACAGCATCCCGAGCGGTTCCCGCCGCCGTGGCGGAGGAAAGGCACAGTCGATCTCGGCCAAATCTGCCGCCGATAGCTCCAGAGCCGCTGCCGCCGCGTTCGCCCGTAAGTGCGTCTCGTCGGACGCCTTTGGAATGCTGATGACCCCTGGCAGCCGGGCCGACCATGCGATCGCCACCTGCGCCGGGCTTGCCCCATGGCGCTGCGCCACCGCCTGCATCGCCGGGTGCCGCAGCAATGCGCCGCCCTGGCCGACTGGGGAATAGGCCATCACCGGCACGTGCCGCCCGGCGCACCACGGCAACAGGTCGAACTCGATGCCGCGCGCCTCCGGGTTGTACAGCACTTGGTCGATGGCGGGGACGCCCAGCTCCTCCATGTCGGCCACGTCGAAGTTGGACACGCCCCAGCGCAGGATCTTGCCCTGCTCGCGCAGCCGCTCGAACGCCTCGGCCGTCTCCGCCAGCGGCACGCCGCCGCGCCAATGCAGCAGGTACAGGTCCAACCGATCGGTGCCGAGGCGCTGCAAGCTGGCCTCGCAACTGCGCGGCATGTCGCGGCGTGTCGCGTTCTGCGGATAGACCTTGCTGACCAGGAACACTTCGTCCCGCCGCCCCGCCATCGCCTGACCCACGACGCGCTCCGCCTGGCCATCGCCATACATCTCGGCGGTGTCGATCAGCGTCATGCCGAGGTCCAGCCCCAAGCGCAGCGCGGCGCCCTCGGCGGCAGCGGGGCGGTGGCCCTCGCCCATGCGCCAAGTGCCCTGGCCGAGGAACGGAACAGCCGCGCCGTCGGGCAGTCGCACCATCCTCATGCAGCAGTGGCCATGGCACTGCGCAGGAGGGCCGGCAGCTCGGCCAGCGAGCGGATCAGCACGGCGCCGGCGTCACGCAGCGCTGGGTCATCGCCGTGCGGGGCCAAGCCGACACAGGCCATACCGGCAGCGCGGGCGGCCCGCGCGCCGGGCACGCTGTCCTCCACCACCAGGCAAGCGCCGGGCGGCACCCCGACGGCCGCGGCGGCGTGCAGGAACACGTCGGGCGCCGGCTTGCCGTTTGGCACATCCCGCGCGCTATGCAGCCGGCCCACCACCAAAGAAACCATGGCCACCCGCGCGAACTTGGCCGCCATCTCCTCATGCGACGAGTTGGACGCAATGCGGTAGGGCAGGCCGAGTGCCGCCGTCGCCTGCAAGGCTTCGTGCGCGCCGGGAATGGCCTCCAGCTCGGCACCGAGGGTTTCAATCAGGCGGTCTCGCAACCTTCCCACCCAGCCCGATGGGACGGGGCGGCCGGTGTGCTGCTCGATCACCGCCGGGATGTCTGACAGGGTGTGGCCCATGAACAGGGCGGCACTTTCGGCGGCATTCAGTGGCCAACCGAGTGCGGTGATCTCCTGCGCCACCACCCGGTTGGAGACACCTTCGCTATCGACGAGCACGCCGTCGCAATCGAAAATCACCAGCCGCAGCGGCTCTGGGGTCATGCCGGCTCGGCCACCCGGCTCTCGACCGGCGCTTGGGCAGTGCGGCCGGCGCGGCCATGCGGGCAGTCGGCGTGGGCGGCGGGGCAGGTGCGCCCCCCTACCCAGCTGCACAACCCGGGGCCACGGGCGAGGCTGGTGCGGACCAGGTCGGCCAGGCTGCCGATGAACGCCGGGTCCGCGTTCTGCGTCGGCGCGCGGAAGTAGCCCGGCACGCCCTTCTCGTGCGCCAGCTCGCGGTATTCCACGTCCAGCTCCACCAGGGTCTCGGAATGCTCAGATACGAAGGCGATCGGCACGACCAGCACCGCCACCCCGTCCTGGCCGGCCTGCGCGACCGTGTCGTCCGTGCTCGGGTCCAGCCATTTCTGCGGCGTGGCCCGAGATTGGTAGCACACCGTCCAGTCGAGCCCCGGGATGTCCAGCCTGCGCACCACGGCGGCCACGGTGCGCTCGATCTGGAACTGGTACGGATCGCCCTGCTTGACGATGGTCTGCGGCAAGCCGTGTGCAGAGAACAGCACCCGCAGGGACACCCGGCCGGCCAGCTCGGCCAGCGCGGCGTCGTAGGCCCGCCGCACTCCCGCCGCGGTGGCGGCAACGAAGCCGGGATCGGCATGGTAGCAACACAGCGTCGTGGTCGGCGCCACCAGCCCAGCCAGCGCGGCAGCCTCTTGCCAAGCGGACAGCGAGGAGCCGGTCGTCGTGGTGGAGAACTGTGGGTACAGCGGCAACAGCATCACCTGGTCTGGCGCCCAGTCCCGCACCTCGCGCGCTACTGGCTCGCTAAACGGGTGCCAATATCGCATGGCCACGAAGCAGCGCACGTCGAACTCCGGCAGCGCGGACTCGAGCGCCTGGGCCTGTGCTTGCGTCAGCCCGAGCAGGGGGGAGCCGCCGCCGAGGGTCATGTAGTTGGCGGTGGCGGCCTTGGTGCGGGCATAGGCGATGATGCGGGCCAGCACGGGGCGGATAAATCCGGGCACTCGCAGGATGGCCGGGTCCTTGAACAGGTTGACCAGGAATGGCCGTACGGAGGCGGGCTTGTCCGGGCCCCCGAGGTTGAACAGCACGACGGCGAGGCGGGTCTTGGTCATGGCGTCAAACTTGGCCGGCGGCTCCGCATCGTCAAGCGCGAAAGCCCTTTCCCAGAGGGAGAGGGAGAAACAAGCACCGTCAAAGGCTGTTGTCCCGCCGCACCAGCTCGACCAGCCGCGCCACATGCTCCGGCGGTGTTTCCGGCACGATGCCGTGGCCGAGATTGAAGATGGCCGGGTGCCCGCGCCAGGCGGATAGCACCGTTTGCACCCCTTCAGCCATTACCTTGCCCCCGGCGACCAGGGCTAACGGGTCGAGGTTGCCCTGCACGGCGATTCCCAGTGGCACCGCTGCGGCGGACACCGCCGGGTCCGCCGCCGTGTCAATGCCGATGGCCTGCACGCCGGTGGACGCCGCGTACTCCGCCAGCATGGACCCAGCTAGCCGAGGAAACCCGATCACCGGCAGCCCAGGGTGCTGGGCATGCAAGGCTGCCGTGATACGCCGGGTCGGCTCGATGACCAAACGGCGGAACTGCGTTGAGGGTAGCACGCCAGCCCAGGAGTCGAACAGCATCACCGTGTCGGCTCCGGCCATGACCTGGCGCAGCAGGTATGCGGTGGTCTGCTCCACCAGGAGGTCCATGAGTGCTGCAAACAACGCCGGGTCCCGATAGGCCATGCCGCGCACGGCGGCGAAGTCCTTGGAGCCATGGCCCTCCACCATGTAGCACGCCACCGTCCAGGGGCTGCCAGCAAACCCGATCAACGCTACCTCCGGCGCCAATTCGCGGCGTATGCGACCGACCGCCTCCATGATGGGTGCCGTCCGCTCCGCCACCTGCGCCGGACGGAGAGTGGCCAAGCCTGCGGCGTCGCGGATCGGTTCCAGCAGCGGCCCTTCGCCTTCCGCGAACCGCAATGGCTGCCCGAGCGCCATCGGCAGCATGAGGATGTCGCTGAACAGGATGGCAGCGTCGAAGCCGAAGCGGCGGATCGGCTGCAACGTCACCTCGGTGGCTAGCGCCGGGTTGAGGCAGAGGTCGATGAAGCCGCCGGCCCGAGTCCGTATGGCGCGGTACTCCGGCAGGTAGCGCCCGGCCTGGCGCATCAGCCACACGGGGGGCGGCCATACGGACTCGCCGGCAAGCACGCGGAGCAGCGGGGAAGAGATCACAGCCAACCTATAGAGCAGATAAGAGTCTTAGATAGGTTGGGGTGGTAGAAGAACCCTGTGAGTCCTGGGGTACACGTGACCCGCTGACTCCGCGGTCCGCCTGTCCACAGCGTTGTGCGTCGCCAAGCCATTGTTCGCACCGTTGATTCTGCCACTGTCCCCACCCCACGTGGAGTCAGCACCGAAACGCTCCCGCCGGCACGGCCGCGCGACTCTTCTCCCCGCTCTCGGACTCGGCAGCCTCGATTTTCCCTGGCCAGCCGGCTTATCCCCGCTATCCTCCCAGCCATGGCGCCCGAACGGCTCAACCTGCACTTGGTCTCGGACGCGACAGGGGAGACGCTGAACTCGATCGCGCGCGCCACCGTGTCGCAGTTCGAGCACGCCTCCATCGTGTACCATCGCTGGAGCCTGGTGCGGACGCGCTTCCAGCTGCACCGAGTGCTGGAAGGCATTGAGGCGGAACCCGGCCCGGTGCTCTCCACCCTGCTGGACCGCGGCCTGCGCGACGACCTGGCCCGGGTGTGCGAGCGGCTGGAGCTCAGCGTGGTCAACGTGCTCGACCCGGTGCTCGGCATGTTGCAGGAGCAGATCGGCGAGCAGGCCGCCTCCCGCCCCGGCCGCCAGTACGTGCTGGACGCCGACTATTTCCGCCGCATCGACGCCATGCACTTCGTGCTCGCCCACGACGACGGCCAGGCGCAGGCCGGCATTGCGGAGGCGGACGTGATCCTGGTCGGCGTGTCCCGCTCCTCCAAGACGCCCACCTCGTTCTACCTGGCCAACCGCGGCGTGAAGTCGGCCAACGTGCCGCTGGTGCCGGGCCTGCCGGACCCGCCGGGCTTGGCCGAGCCGCGCTGCCCGGTGATCGGCCTCACGCTCGACCCGCGCGCGCTGATCGAAATTCGCCGCCACCGCCTGCGCATGATCGGCCAGAGTCCCGTGCGGCAGGACACCAACGACTATATCGATGCCGAGTCGGTGAAGGAGGAGCTGCTGTGGGCTCGCCGCCTGTGCAACCGCCGCGGCTGGCCCGTCATCGACGTGACGCAGCGCTCCATCGAGGAGACCGCCGCCACCGTGCTGCAGCTGATGGAAGCCTGGCACATGCGGCAGCGCCAGGGTGCAACACCCCCATAAAGGTGTTGGCATGATGGCTCCCGATGCGCCACCCGTGATCCTGGCCAGCGGCTCCGCCGCCCGGCGGATGTTGCTGCAAGCGGCAGGCATCACCTTCACAGTCCGTCCGGCCGCCGTGGACGAGACCGCGATCAAGGCCGCGATGCGCACCAGCGGCGCTGACGCGGGCGAGGCGGCGATGGCCCTGGCCGACGCGAAAGCCGCCCGCGTGCGGGACGGGGCGGCCTTGGTAATCGGAGCAGACCAGTTGCTGGTGTGCGACGGAGCATGGTTCGACAAGCCACCCGACCTCCCCACCGCCCGTGCCCAGCTGCTACAACTGCGCGGACGGCGCCACGAGTTGGCGACGGCGGTGACCTGTTGGCGCGGGGGCCGGCCGGTCTGGCACCACCTGGCGCACCCGGCGCTGACGATGCGCGCGTTCTCGGACGAATTCCTGGACGCCTACCTCGCCGCCGAGGGCGAGGTGCTGCTGTCAAGCGTCGGCGGCTACCGGCTGGAAGGGCCGGGCGCGCAGCTGTTCGACGCGGTCGAGGGAGACCACGCCGCAGTGCTGGGGTTGCCGCTGCTGCCCTTGCTCGGCTTCCTGCGCCAGCACGGCGTGCTTAGGGCGTAAGAGGGCCGCCCTCTGCATTCAGTACTGGAACTGGTAGCTCAGCCCCACGCTGTTGCCGCCAGTACCCGCGCCTACGTCCGTCTCCACCTTCAGCCCCTTGTAGATGTCGATCTGCACCACCGCCTGCGTCTGCGCTCCTGAAGTGCCTTGCTTCGCGCCGACGTACACGCCGTTGGCCACGTACTTGCCCGCCTCGACCGTCGCCGCGCTGTTGCTGCTGGCGGAGCCGTTGGCGTTGGTGCCGCCGCCCACCGAAAGCCGGTCTAGCCCCAGACTCTTGCGCACGGTCTCCAGCGGGTTGGATGCGCCGCCCGTGGTGCCGGACAGGTCGGCCAGCGCGGCAGCAATCGAGGCGTACTGGAACGGGCTCAGGCTGCCCGCGCTCTTGCCGAACAGCAGCTGCGCCAGCACTTCGTCCTGCGGCAGTGGCGGCGAGGAGGCAAGGGTGATCTTGGGCGCGCTGGCGTAGCCGGTCACCAGCAGCATCGCGGTCCCGGCGTTGGTCGGCGCGTCAGCCTCGAAATCCAGCGACGGATCGATCTTGTTGGTGACCCCCGCCCCCTCGAAGCCTACCTTGCCGCGGCTGAAGGTCAGCGTGGTGCCGGCCAGGCTGAATGTGCCGCGGCGCAGGCTGAACGCCCCGCTCACCTGCGGCGCTGCCGTGGTGCCGGCCACGTGCAGCGCACCGCCCAGGATCGCGTCCAGCCCGCGCCCGCGCACGAAAATCTGCCCCGGCGCGTTCAGCTGCAAATCCAGCCGCACCACCGCCCCGGGCTTCGGCGGCGGCGGTGGCAGCTGGCCGGCGATGCGCACCGGCAACACCGCCACCGACACCGGCAGGTGGTCCGGAATATTGATGCTGGCGCCCAGGATGGACAAGGTACCGCCCACCGCCAGCGCTCCCTGCACGTCGCCGCGCACCGTGAGGTCTGCGTCCAGGTCCGCCGTCAGCCGGTCGCTGGCGAGCGGGCGGGCGTTGCGCAGGGTGAGCGCCAGATCGACCGGCATCGCCCCGGCCAGCCCGATGCTGCCGCCGGCGGCGATCGTGCCCGCGCCGGCCTTGCCGGTGAGGCTGGCGATGCGGATGCTCTGCCCCGCCCCTTGGATCGTGGCGGCGATGCCGCTGATCCGCACGCCCTGGCCGAAATCCTGCAGCTCGCCGTTGGCCAGCGTCACCGTGCCGCTCACCTGGGGAGCGGCCGCCGTGCCCGCCACCGCCGCGTCCAAGGCCAACTGCCCCCGCACCCGGCGGCCCTGCGCCGTCAGAATCGGGTCCAGCACGGCGAGGTCGACCCCGCCCACGGCCCGCAGCGCCAGCGCCCCCGCCCCGAGCGGCACGCGCCCGCTGACGGACACGCTGGACTGCCCCGCCGCCAGCTGCGCGTCCAGCACGGCCGCGTGACCTCCCAGCTGCGCGGTCGCCGTCAGGTTGGCGGGCGGCACGGAGCGGCCGGGACCGGAGCGCATCCGCACCCCGGCCGCCGTCAGCCGCAGCGTGCCTGTGGGGTCGGCCGGGGTGCCGGCCAGCTTGGCGTCCGCGCCGATGGTGCCGGCAGCGTCCAGCGCCGGGGCGAACGGCTTGGCCAGGTCCGGCGTCGCGCCGCGCAGGCTGACGGTTAGCGCCAGGGTGGGCGAGATGCGCCCCGCCAACTCCAGCACTGCCTGCTGCACGCCGACGCGCAGCCGGTCCACCGCCACGCCGTCGCCGAAGCTGACCCGGGCCGGCGCCAGCAGCCGCACCGCCTCGCCGTGCCAGTCGGCGGTGAGCGCAGCCAACTGCACCACCTTGCCGGGCACGTTCAGCGTGGCGGCGGTGGTCACGGCCGCGTCTGACCCGGCCAGGGCGAGCTTGGCCGAAAGCCGCAGCGCGAGCGCGTCCTCCGGCCCGTTCGCCGCCAGCCTGGCTGAACCGCTGACGCCGCCGGCCTCGATGCCCTCCGCGTCCAGCGTGGCCGCGACGACGGGGTGATTGGTCGGGTTCTGCACCCGGGCCGCTAGCACGGCGCGGCCGACCGAACTGCCAGGCAGGCCGGCGTGGCTCGCCTGCAGGTCGAGCTTGCCCGTCTCGCCCGCCAGCTCCGCCTCCGCGGTGACGCTGCCGCTCACTGGCTGGCCGATCAGGGCGCGCAGATCCTCGAGCCGGGTCATGCGCAGGTTCACCTTGCCCTCGGGCAGCGTTGCGCCGGATGCCAGGTTCACCGCGCCCTCGGCGTGCAGGCTCTTCCAGTCGGCGCGGTCAATGGTGGCGTGCAGCGTCCCGTCCGCGCCGCGCCCGGCGTGCAGTGCAAGGTTCAGCGGCGCACCCTCCAGCGTGCCCTGCGCCGTCACCGATCCGGCGGGCTGGCCGGGCAGCCCCGAGGCATCCACCGCCACCTGGATCGGCCCGCGCGGCACATCCCTGGTCCCGACGTCGCCCGCCAGCGTCGCCGCCACGGCCAGGTTGTCCGTCGGGCCCCTAGCGGTGCCGGCGAGGGTAGCGGCTCCCTCTACGGTGGGCGCGAGCGCCGCCAGGTTCTCCAGGCCGACCTTGTAGCGCAGGTCCAGCACGCCCGCCTTGTCCGTGCCGCTGGCCGCCACCGTCAGCGCGCGACCGTCCACCTCCGCCCGGCTGAGCGTAATGGTGCCGTCCGCCAGCGAGGCCGTGATCCCCAGCTTGGCCGCATCCCCCAGTAGGGCCGGCAGCGGGGACAGCCCCCCGGTGACGCCGACCGTGCCGTCCAGCGTCACGTCGGTGACGCCGTTCGCCACCGCCGCATCCACCGCCAACTGGGTGCGGCCTTGCAGCTCCACCCCGCCAGCGGCTGCCAGCGGCTGCAAGTCCGGCGCCGTCAATTCCACGTGCGCCTTGATGGCGCCCGCCGTGTCCGCCGTGCCGTGCGCCTGCAACAAGAGATGCGACAGGTTGAAGACCACAGGCCGCGCCGGGTCGTCCATCCGGACGTCGGCTTGCAAGGTGAGCGGCGTTGCGGCCAACAGGTCGGGCTTCGGCCCGGGGATACGCACGCCCGTCGCCGTCGCGTGCAGGCTCGCGGCCCCCTGGTCGCCTTGCAGGTTGGCGGCCAGCGACGCGATGGCGGCCCCGCCCGCCTCCAGCCCGGCCAGCCGCAGTGTGCCGGTGGCATCCGGCTTGGCGAACGGGCCGTGCACGTGCGCGTCCAGCGCCACCGACTGCCAGGACACCCCCGGCGCCGGCGTCATTGCCGGGGCGTTCGCCACCACGTCCAGCTCCGCCGCCTGGCCGGCGATGTCCACCGTGCCGTTCACCGCCGCCCGCAGCGGCCCGGCGGCAAGCTGCAGCGTCGTGCGCTCCGCCGTGCGCGGTCCGGCCACGCTGCCTTGCAAGTCGATTGCCCCTAAATCCGGCAGCTTGGCCACCGAGGCGATCAACCCGTGCGCCGGCTCCGCCACGCTCAGCCGGGCGTCAAGCGAAGCCGGGTCGATGCGGCCGTGCACCGTGTAGCTGCCAGGGCTGTCCAGCCGGTCGATCGTCACGTCCACGTCGCCGTCCTGCAACGAGGCCAGGTGCGCCTTGCCGTCCAGCGCCAGCACTGCGGCCGCGCCCGCCACCGGCGCGCCGATTTCCGCCCGCGCGATGCGCAGCGCCGCCACGCTCACCCGCACTGGGAGGCTGAACGGCTTGCTGTCCGCAGGCGCTGGCTTGGCGGCGGCGGACGGGACCGGCAGCCGCGCCACGCCCACCCGGCTGGCCTGCAGCAGGTCCACCCGCGCCTCGCGGTGCAGCAGCGCCAGCGGCGACCAGTTGAGCGCCACGTCGTCCAGGGTCAGCCAGACGCCCTGCGCATCGCTCACCTCGGCGTGCCTCAGCCGCAGCGCATCCGGGAAGCGCCCGCCCAGGCCGGCGATCCGCACCTGCCCGGCCGTCAGCTGCCCGGCCAGCCGCTCCACCAGGCGGCGGCCCGGGTCGAGGTTGAGCAGCAGCACTGCCGCCAGCAGGGCGAACACCGGGATCAGCACCAGCACGCCCAGCCCCCAGCCGAAGACCCGCAATGCGGTGCGCATCAGAATGCCTGCCCCAACCCGATGTAAGCCTGAAGGATTTGGTCCTTGCGCCGCTTCTCCAGCGGCACTGCCACGTCCACTCGGATCGGCCCGATCGACGTGTAGTAGCGCCCGCCCACGCCGACGCCCTCGAACAGCGTGCCATTGAACGGCGCCGAGCTGCGCCCAACCTGGCCCGCGTCGATAAACGCCGCCGCCCCGAAGCTCTGGCCGATGCGCTGGCGATACTCGATCGTGCCAGCGGTCAGCGAGCTGCCCCCGGTCGGCCGATAGTCGGCAAATTGCGGCCCGGCAGCCTGGTACGCGTAGCCGCGCACCGTGCCGCTGCCCCCGGCGTAGAACCGCTGGTCCGGCGGAATTTGGAACGTGGTGGCGCCCAGTGCCGAGCCGATCGTGGCGCGCAGGGCGATCACGCTGCGGCCCTGCGCTGCCAGGTTGACATAGGTGGAGCCGCTGAGCTGCACCAGGGTGAAGAACGAGCTGCCGCCGCCGAACGGTTCCGTCGGCGTCACCGCGAGCTTGGCCTTGATGCCGTGCACCGGGTTGAACAGCCCGTCCGGCCCCGTGCTGTCGTAGGTCAGGCCGAGCGGCAGCTGCGCCAGCTCGTAGCTTTGCGTAACCCCTTCCTGGGTCACCCGCTCCTGCACGCCGTTCACCCCCACCGAGCCGCTCAGCAGGTCGGTCAGCTTGCGGCTGAGAGCTACCCCGGCCAGCACTGCCTTGCGGCTGTAGGCATACAGGTTCTCTTTCAAGTAGGCCGCGTTCCAGGCGAGCGTCTGGTCGCGCCGCTGCCAGTCCGGCTGGATGAAGCCGACCGTGAAGTCGTAGCCGGGCGCCTTGATCTCAGCGTTGGTCTCCGCCTGGGTCAGCAACGCGCCGAAGGTCAGCGTCTCCGCATTGCCGAACACGTTGCGGTAGGCGAAGGTGGCGCCCCCCGTGGCTCCCGTGTCGGTGGAATAGGCCGCGTTGAACGTGATGGCGTGGCGCGGGCCCTCCACGACCTTGAAGGTCAGCGGAATGCTGCCGTCCGGCGCCAGGTGGTCCGGGATGGCGGCGTTCACCGAGGAGAACACGCCGCTGGCCGCCAGGTCCTGCCGCGCCCGCTCGATCGCCGCCGGGTCGTACTGCTCGCCCGGGTGCACCGTCAGCCGGCGGCGGACGTAGCTGTCGTTGGTCCTCTTCAGCCCGTCCACCGTGATGGCGCCAAGATCAACGCGCGGCCCCGGGTCGGCGTGGAAGGTGACGTCGATCACGTGCTCGCCCGGCGTTTCCACCGCATCCGGGTCGCTCACCTTGGCGAGCGCGTGGCCGGTCTCTTGCAACGCCGCCAGCAGCTTGCCCTGCGCGGCCAGCACGGCGGACGCGACTGCCGGGTCGCCCGACGCGATGCCGAGCTTGGCCTGGTCTGCAGCCGACACGGGCCCGTCCACCACCACCCGGCGCAGGTGGAACAGCGGGCCGCGCTCCACCGCCACGCTCACCGTGGCGGCTGACCCGGCAGGCTTGGCAGCCAGCGCGTCCGGCAGCGCCGGGTCATCCACCGCCCGCCCGTCGATCTGCACCGTCACCTTGCCGCCGTAGTAGCCGAAGCTAGTCAGCGCGGTTTGCAGCCGACCCACATCCCCCTGCGCCCGGGTGACGAGGGCGAACGGCCCCACTGGGGCGCTCTTCTGCAACGAAAGCAGGGAGGAGCTACCCTTGAGCGCCGCATCGATCGCGCCGTCCCCGGTCGGCGTGATGGCGACGGTGTAAGGCTGCGGGTCGGCGGCGCGCGCGCCCAATGGGGCGAGGATGCCGGCTGCGACCAGGAAGGCCGTGCGTTGGAAGGGGCGGCCGCGCTGCATGGCGCGAGCTTATAGGGGTCGCGTCGCGCATTGTCCCGTGCCGCGGCCAGGCGTATGCGGCTGCCATGCCAGCCGAATGGAGCCTCCACCGCACCCGCCGCCCCATGCTGTCGCGCTCTTCCCTCCCATTCGGCCCAGACGCACGCAAAAGTGTATTATGGCCGGATCGCCCGTCACGTGCGACCCAGATATTGGGCGGCGTGCGGGTGGTGCGCCGGGGCGTCGCGGCGCTGGCCTGGACGCTGGCCGCCTGCGCCGTGCAGGCGGCGCTGCTGCTGCTGCCGGGGCGGCCGAAGATGGTGTTCGCGCGGCTCTACTGGTCGGTGTTCGCCCGGCTGATCGGGCTGCGGGTGCGCTTGGTCGGCACACCTGCCAGCGGGACGGGCCGGCGCGTCATCTACGCGGCCAACCACTGCTCCTGGCTGGACATCCTGGCGCTGGGCGGCCGGCTGGAGGCGTGCTTCGTGTCCAAGGGCGAAGTGGCCAATTGGCCCGGCGTCAGCCTGGTGGCACGGCTGGGCCGCACCGTGTTCGTCAGCCGCACCCGCGGCGCCACCGGGCGGGAGCGCGATGCCATGCGCGCCCGCCTTGCTGCCGGGGATGATCTGCTGTTGTTTCCGGAAGGCACCAGCTCAGATGGCTGCCGGGTGATGCCGTTCCGCTCGGCCTTCTTCTCCGTGGCTGAGGGCGATAACCCGCCGCTGATCCAGCCGGTGTCCGTGGCCTACGACCGTCTGGCTGGCCTGCCAACACGGCGCAGCACCCGCGCCATGTTCGCTTGGTACGGCGACATGGACCTTTCCAGCCATTTCTGGCGGCTCGCGCAGGGCCGTGGCATGCGGGTGACGGTGCTGCTGCACCCGCCGCTGGACCCACGCAACTTCCCCAACCGCAAGCAGCTGGCCCAGGCTACCTGGGACGCAGTAGCCGCCGCCGCCGCCGCCATGCGGCAGGATCGTGAAGAGCGCGTCATACTCCATTGAGGCCGCTAGACGCCTCATTCTCGGCGGTCTTGGAAAGTAAGGGAAGGCGACGGGCCTTTGTAGAGCGTGACTGGATCAGCTCAGGGCTTTGGGGCGCCAGCAGGGTCCAGCATAGGAGGCGTTCCAGAGGGCTCCGCTCACTGGGAGGCGGTGGTGAGTGCCGCCATCTGCGCGGACAGCCCGGCCGCGTTGGCGCGCCGCAGCCAGTCCCGCACAGCCCTCCCGTTGCTGGCCTCGGCCACAAGCAGGATCACCGCCGGGTCCATGCCGGCCAGACTCTCGCCCGCCTGCCGCAACCGACCGCGTAGGCCGCTCCCCAATGGTTCCCCGCCGGCCCACAGCGCCGACCCGAATGCCTGGTGCAGCTTGACCGATGCCGTGCCCTGCCAGCCCGGCGCCTCGGCGTCCTGAAGGGTGAAGCTGTCCACGTCCTCGCCGTACAACGCCGTCAGGCTGCGTTGGGCGGCCAGCAGAGCCATCGGATTGGTGCGGGGCGGGAAGGCGACCGCCAGCACCTGTATTCCCCCTTGGCATGTGAAGACGCGCCGGGTCGCCCCGACATCGGACAGGGCGGCCTCGCCCTGCTCCCACACGCGGCTGGACGGCTCGCAACCGGCGATGGCGCTCGGCGCGGTCACGGCTTGGCGCGCCGCGGCCCGGTCCAGCCCGCCTGCCAGCAGCGGGCCGGCGGCGGCCAGCACGCCGAGGGCGGTGGCGGCCAGTACCATGCGGCGACCGGGCAGGTCAGGCTGGGGCACGGGAAGCAGGCGCTGCCGCCGGGTGTCCTGGCGGAACGGTAGGCCCGCGACGATCAGCAGCAGCAATACGAGGGAAAAGAACAGCCAACCGTAGATGATGTGGTCGGCGGCGGCCGCCTCCGCGCTGCCCACCCAGTGCCCGGCTGCCACGATGCCGAGCGCGCGCACGCCGTTGGCCAGGACCGCCAGCACCACGCAAGCCGCCACGAACGCCACCCGCCGGAGCAGGCCGTGATACAGCGTGAAGGCATACAGCACGCCGAACGCCACCGCCGCGATCAGGAAGCGCAACCCGGCGCAGGCCTCCGCGACGTAGAACACGCCTTCCGGAATTTCGATGGTGTAGCCGTCCGAGTAGTTCGCAATGTGCAGCAGGTTCAGCCCTCGCACCACGAACCCGGCGGTGAAGCCCTGCAGCGGCGCCGTCAGGAACGCGCCGAACGGCACCAGGAACACCAGGTAAGTCAGCGGGGCGGCGAAGGCGCGCACCATCGCCCAACCCAGCACCGTCAGCGCGAGCAGCTCGGCGCAGGCCAGCGCCACAAACTGCCGCCCCTCCATGATCCCCAGCCGCTCGGCCACCAGCCAAGCAGCCGTTAGCGGTGCTGCCAGCAGGACCGCCCATGGCAGCGGGCGCACCGCGACGGCGGCCACCCGCTCCCGCCGCTCCCAGACCAGCCAGGCGGCGATCGGCAGCACCAAAAAGCAATGGTTGTAGGCAGTGGACACGGACCAGACCGACACCGCCGCGGCCACTTCCTGATGGAATGCCAGGCCGAGCAGCCCCAGCCCCAGCCCCAGCGCCGGCATAGCCATGCGCAGGCGCTGCGCGGTGGGCGCCGCCAGGCCGGCCTGGGCGCTCATGCCGCCATCAGCCGATCCAGCCGTTGCAGCGTGGCGGACCAGGAATAGGTGCGCTCGACTGTGGCGCGAGCCGCAGCGCCCAGGCCGGCATGGCCGCCCTCCAACACCTCAACCGCCCGCTCCGCCATGGCGTCCGGCTGCTCCGCGACCAGCAGGTCGTGGCCCGGCTCCGCCCGCAGGCCTTCCAGCGCCTGGGGGGATACAAGCACCGGCCGAGCCATCGCCATCGCCTCCAACACCTTATTCTGGATGCCGCGGGCGATCCGCAGCGGCGCCACGGCCAGGGCGGCATGGGCCATGTAGGGGCGGATGTCGGCCACCCGGCCGGCCACGGACACGCCGGGCAACGCGGCCAGTGCCTGCACCGCCGAGCTCGGGCTAGCGCCCACGATGTGAAAGCTGGCCGCGGGATGGCGCGCCCGCACCAGCGGCAGCACGGCGCGGGCGAAGAACTCCACCGCGTCCACGTTCGGGCGGTAGTCCATCGTGCCGGTGAACACGATGGCGGAGTGGTCCGAGTAGGGCGATGGCCCGGCATGGGCCGCGGAGAAGTACTCCAAATCGACGCCGTTCTCCACCCAGCCCGCCCGCCCCCGGCTCTCCGGCGCCAGGGCCACGAAACGGCAGCATTCGTCCTCCGAGACGAACAGGGTGTGGCCGAACCAAGCGGCAACCCGGCGCTCATAGGCCAGCAAGGTGCGGCCCTCGCGCGCCCAGACCAGCCGCATCGGCGTGCGGGCCTGCTGCGCGTAAGTGGCCCATTTCTCGGAGTCGACGTCCACCATGTCCATGATCGCGGTGGTCGCCCCATGGTGCATCACGTACTGGGCCATGGCGGAGGAGAACACGAACACGCGCCCGACCGTCCCCGACCGCAGCTTGCGGTCCACCCAGGCCTGCAAGCCCGGGTGATGGAAATAGTCGAGCGTCAGCGGACGGCCGGGGCGCAGCCGGGCCAGCGCATGCAAACGCTGGCTGCGCTTGCCGATGCTTGGACATTCCACGCTGGCGCAGAGCTGGCGCAGCCGGGGGAGGTGGACGAGGTCCGCCGGATCGTCGGCAAGGCAACCGAGATGTACGCGGTGGGTTTGCGCCAGGTGACGCAGCATATGCCAGGCGCGGATCTTGTCACCCTTGTCCGGCGGGTAAGGGATGCGGTGGCAAAGGAACAGCAGATCCTGCACCGGATTAGCCGATGCCGCGCACGATGGGCGGCCCGATCAGCTTGGCCACCGGCAGCGGCAGCTTCTTCCAGGCGGCGATGAACAGCCGGTATTTCGGGTTGAGCGGGTTATGGTCCGGCAAGGACGCGCCCGGGCGCAGCAGGTAGCGGTAGTGCAGCGCCGCCGGGTCGAAGCCGAGGTTCTTCTTGAAGGCGAACGCGCCGGTGCCGACCTTGCTGCGGCCGAAGTCGAACAGCCGGCAGCCGCGCTCGCCGGCCCGGCGCATGACCTCCCAGTACATGAAGTCGTTGGCGGCCCGGGTGCGCGCCGCCGCCGTGCCGCCGCCGTAGTACGGCAGCACCTCGTCGCGGAAGCTGAAGTTCAGCACGGAGGCGAGCGGGCGGCCGTCGTCCAGCACCGTCAGCACGTCCGCCTGGTCGCCGAACACGTCCCGCAGCACCTGGAAGTAGCGGCGGGAGAACACGGGCGTGCCGAGGTTGCGCACGCTCTCGGCGTAGATGGCGTGCAGCCTGTCCACGCCGTCGTCCTGCACCGCTTGCAGTCCGTTCTGGATGCCCTTGCGCACCACCGCCCGCTGCTTGCGCGGGATCGCCTTCAGGTTGGCTTCCGCATCAGCCACGATGGACTTGCGGAACGTGACGTAAAGCTGGTCCGCGCGCGACACCCAGCCTTCGCGTTCCGGCTCCGGATGCAGGAAGCGGAACTCCAGGGAGGGCACGCCGGTGCGGCGCAGCAGCGCCGCGGCATGGTCGGCCAGCGCGTCCGCGCTCTCGGCGTCGGCGGCGAGTGGGCCGCCATAGACGCAGAACGGGTTGGACACGAGCGCCTGGCCGAATAGGCGGCTTCGCACGTGGACCAGCGGCAGCACGCCGGTGATGGCGCCGTCCCGCTCGGCCAGGACGTAGTGCGTCGGGTGGCCGAAGGCGCGGCCTATGACGCGGCGCCATCCGGCCAAATGGAAAAACGTGCCGCCGGGCTGCCCCGTCACGAACGCGTCCCAAGCGGGCTCGGCTGCCGTCTCCAGCGGGCGGCACGTCACGGCCACCGGGTCAGGACTCCAGCTGGGGGGCGAAGACGCGCTCCATGCTGTCCCATGCGAAGTCCCGCAGCAGGCGGTCCACCCGGCCGGACATGCGGTCAATGTTCACGTAGTGGCGGAAGCGGGACATATGACCGGCCCCGGCGATGCGTGGCTGGCCCGGGTCCACCTCCCAGGGATGGAAGTAGAAGATGCCGGGGCGCTGCTCCGCGCGGTTCAGCCGGTGCAACCCTAGGCGGAACAGCCGGTAGGGCAGAAGCCGGAAATACCCGCCGCCGGAGCACGGCAGGTTGCGCCGCAGCAGCCGCACGGTGGTCATCGGCAGCTCCCACAGCGCGCCAGACCCGGGCCGGTAGGGTGCGCGCGGCGCGTCCGGCACGCCGTACAAGTCGTGCCGAATCGGAAACACGCTGGAGCTGTAGCGGTAGCCCTGGCGTTCGAGTTGCTCGAACGCCCATGGGTTGCGCGGGCCGATGGAGAAGGTGGGGGCGCGATAGCCGGTGACGGACACGCCGCCGATGTCCTCCAGCATGCGCCGGGTGCGGCCGACATCCTCGCCGAACTCGGCCGGGGTGAACCGGTGTGCGAGGACGTGGTCGTAGCCGTGGCTGGCCAGCTCGTGCCCGGCGGCCACGATGCGGCGGACCAGCGCCGGATGCCGCTCCGCCACCCAGCCAAGGGTGAAAAACGTGGCGCGCACCCCCGCATTTGCGAATTGCTGCAGGATGCGGTCGGTGTTGGCCTCCACCCGGCGCGGCACCCCGTCCCAATCGGCGCGGGGCACGGCGCCGGCGAAAGCCTGCACCTGAAAGTAGTCTTCCACGTCCACGCTCATCGCGTTGCAGATGGGCTTCACGACACCGTCGCCCCGAGCAGCTTGAGGATGCCCTGCAGCATTTCGACCCGTGACGCCATGTCGCTCGCAGGCTGGGCCGGCACGGGCGTTGCCGGCGCTACTTCCTCGCCAACATCCCCGTCCAGCTCCGCCGCGGTCTGCTCCACCATGGCGCCGGTGATCACGTCGCTCTCCTCCAGGGCCCCGTGCAGCAGCAGCCGCGAGCATAGCCGGTTGATGCGGCGTGGGATGCCGCTGGTGTGCTGGTGGATGCTGGCAAACGCCGCGGCCTGCCATGCTGGGCGGCCGTCCCAGCCCACCATTGCCAGGCGGTGCTCCACGTAGGCCTGGGTTTCGGCAAGCGTGAGCGGACCCAGATGGAAGGACGCCAGCACGCACTGGCGCACTTGGTTCAGCTCGGGCTTGGCTATCGT
Source organism: uncultured Acetobacteraceae bacterium (assembly GCA_964235495.1). Taxonomy (GTDB): domain Bacteria; phylum Pseudomonadota; class Alphaproteobacteria; order Acetobacterales; family Acetobacteraceae; genus LMUY01. The sequence continues at coordinate 65,546 of CAXSAX010000003.1, forward strand.
CTGGCGGAACTCAGGCTGGCCTAGCAGGATGATTTGCAGCAAGGACCGTGCATCGGCCGTGAGGTTGGAAAGCATCCGCAGCTCCTTCAGCCCCTCGACTGACAGGTTTTGCACCTCATCGATCACCAGCAGCGCCCGGCGGCCCGAGGCCCGCACCTCGCGCAGCTTCTCCTCCGTCAGGCGGAGCAGCGCCGCCTTGTCCGCTGCAGCTTCCACGCCGAAGCCGCTGGCGACCAAGCGCATCAGGTCGTCTGCGGACACCCGCGTCGTCATGATGCGGTTCATCACATAGGATGCGGAGTCCAGCCGCGACCACAGCAGCTCAACCAAGGTCGTCTTGCCCGCACCGACCTCTCCAGTCACGACGATGAAGCCTTCCTGCTGCTCCAACCCGTAGATCAGGTGCGAGATGGCGCGCGCATGCCCCGTGCTACGGAAGAAGAACCGGCTGTCTGGCGTCAACTGGAAGGGCAGGCCCGTCAGGCCGTAAAATTGTGCGTACATGGGTATGATCGCTTACAGGCTCTTGCGCAGGCCGACGAGGAGTGCGTTCACCAAAATATTCTGCCCAGCCACATTGGTGAACTGGTTTGTGACATAGTATGCCACCGTTCCGGTTAACGTAGGGCTGAGGGCATATCCGGTCTGCAGGTTGAAGCCCACTGTTTGAGATGCCGTCGCCGGAACGGTCTCCGACTTGGTGTTGCTATAAAATAACGAGGCTGTGCCGGACAGCACCGGCGTCAGCGCATGCGTCCAACTGCCGTTGAAGAACAACGCTCGGTCGGAGAAGCCATTGAGGCCATTGCCGACGGTGCTCCCGTTGCTGAGCACCTTGCGCCGCTCCTCCTCGACGTTGAGCGAGAAAACGTCTCGGTCATAGGTGGTAATCGCAGTGCCGGAAAACCGGGACAGAAGGTATAACTCGTTCTGCTGCGGCAAGATCTGGTCCGAGATCAAGGCGGGCGCACCGGTGACGGTATCGATGCTGTTGCCGAACTGGTCCACGGTGGTGGCAGCCAGGCTGTCCTGAATCTCCTCCTGGCTCGTCGTCAGGCCCTCCGTGTAGCTTGCGAACACCCGCAGGCGCGATGTCACGGCGTAGGAGGCGCTCGCCTGCGGGGAGTCGAAGCCATCGCGGTGGCCATAGCTGAAGGTCACGGTGCTGCGCTCGTTTGGCGTCAAGCGAAAGCCGACGCTCCATACTGCATCCTTTATACGGACGGGGGTGGTGCCGCCGTAGTTGATGTCCTCGTAGCCCAGGCTGGCGAGTGCAGCCACCGTGCGATTGATGCCATATCCAGCGCTGTCAATGGCCGTCAAGCGCCTTGCGCCGCTCAGCACCGCGTTGCCCGTGCTAGAGTATTGCACGTCATCCAGACGCACTCTGTCGTTGAACCGGCCGAAGTTCTCGCCTGTTGTGAAAGTCCCATACTCCTCGTTGGAGCGGGTGGTGCCGTTGGCGAAGTTCTGGTTGAACGCTGGGTTCAGCAGCAGCGGGTTGCCCAGCTGCAGCGGTGTCGCCAAGCTGGTGAACGGCGCGTTGCCGGTGGTGTCGGTGTAGCTGAAGACATAGCCCGCCTGTACCATCCCCAACCCGCCGAACCGGTGCGTGACATAGGGCGAGACATCGAACGAGATGGTGCTGGTGCGGTTCTGGTTGCTGTAGAACGGCAGGCCGCTCTGACCGTAATTGCCGCTAGCGGATTGCTGGTTGCCGTAGCCATGCGCGCTGAGGAACAGCGTGTCCGGCACCGCCGTGACCAGCACGGAGCCGTTGAACAGCTGCGCCACCTGATCTTGCTGTCCGGTGCTGGCGTAAAGCTGCACGTCCGGCGCGTAGGTGACGTTGGCCTGCACCAAGCGGGACTGGCCGCTCAGGGTCAGCGAGGGCAGGATGGACGTCACCAGATCCGCCCGGCGCGGGTTGCTAACCTGGAACACGTTGTCCGTCAGCAACTCCTGTAAGCCGATGGATGGAGTGAGGGTGAACGCCCGGCCTTCCGGTGTGTCGCTGCCGAGCAGCCCGTCCACGACGGAGCGGAAATTGCCGGCCTGGGTTTCCGGGGTGATTGGCGCCAGCGCAGGAGCCACGAAGTCAGACGGCGGCACGATATCAGCGCGGGCAGCCAGCGGGAGCGCCAGGTCACCCGTCCCAGCCAGAAGGGCCAAGCGGATAGTTGCCAAGAGGTGCAGCCTTGTCATGGTGCCCTGAGGTCCGACCCGCCGGGTCGTCTCAGTAGCCATATGCCCCAAAGGTGTCGCTTGCGGTCATCTGCACCTTGTTCAGGAGCAGCATCACCGTCGGGCATGCGTCAATGAGGTCGAGCGCCGACTCCAGCTCCGCCCGTTGGGTGCGCTGAGCTTCCACCAGCATGACAACCTGGCCGACCAACGGAGCCAACATGCTTGGATAGCTGCTCGACAGGCAGGGTGGCGTGTCGAGCACGATCAGGCAATCCCGGTGGGCGCGGCACAGCCGCTCCAGCGCCGTGACAATCGGCTTGCCCCCGCTCGGCATCTCCGGCCGGGGCTGGCCGGCCGATAGGACGCGCAGGTTCGGCAAGGCAGTGTCGATCAGCACGTCGGCCATCGGCAGTTGCTTGTTATACGCAAGATCCAGCAGACCCGGCTGCGCCAGCACGTCCAGGTTCGTGCTGAGGGTGCAACGCTGCGGGTCCATGTCCACCAGGATGACTGGCTTGTGGCTGCAACTGGCCAAACTGCCGGCCAAGTTGAGGGCCGAGAAGCTCTTGCCCTCGCCGGGCTTGGCGCTGGTCAGCATGACCAAGTTGGCGAAGGCCGTGGCCCTGGCCGCCGTGTTCGCGACCGCTTGCAGCACCTGGCCCTGAACGATGCGGAACTCCTCGGACAAGCGCTCGCGCATGTTGGTCCAGTCCATCATGCCGGCCCGCCGCAGCGTGGCGGCGTCAATGCCGGCCGGGGCAGTCTTCGGCTGGGACAGAGCCTGCACCCGCATCGCGGGAATGGTGAGATCGTCGGCCAGGGCTGGCGAGTCCGCTGGCTCCCACGCCCGAGCCTCGATGCTGACCGGAGCACCCTTCGGCTCAGGCACCGGTTCCTGCCTCACCGGGGAGGCAATGTCGTCGGCCAGGCCCTGCAAGGCAGGATCCTGAGTTTTGGGCGCGGCGGGCACGCGCTCCGGCGAGGACTTCGACGGCGGCATGCTGAACCCTGACGGCTCGTCCAGCAACCCGGCGGCTGCGCCCTCGCGGCCGCCCATCCGCTTGGCCGCGCGCTCGATCAAATGGGAGGATTGCGGTTCCATCAAAGGACCTTTTGCAGCCACATCGGATATGTCGCGAACCCGCTGAACACGACCAGGAGCAGCGCGAGCCCGGCCGCGAACCCGGCCAACCCGGCGCCGTGCGCCACCCGCCGCCGCGAGCGTATCTGGAAGGAGATGCCGCCCAGCACCGGCAAGCCAATGTCTCGCAGACCCTGGACCGAGTAGAACGAGGTGTCCAACTGCACCAGCAGGAACACCAGCGCCAAGCCTGCGCCCATCCCGGCTACCAGCACGCCCGCTGTCAGCAGCAGCCGCTTCGGCCCAATCGGCGTCGTGGGGATTTGCGGGGCGTCCACGACCCGCAGCTTCACCTTGTCCGCCTCCTCGTCGGCCGCCGAGCCGATCCGCATCGACTCCCGCCGGGCGAGCAGCTCGTCATAGTTCTTCCGCAGCACGTCGTAGTCGCGGTTCAGGTTGACGAACTGGGCCTGCACGCCCGGTGCGCCTCGGGCGATGTCCGCCAGCCGGGCCTCCTGGTCAGCTGCCTCTCCCGCTTGCCGCTGCAGCGAGGCGAGCGAACTCTCGGCGTCGATCAGGCGGATTTTTAGCTGCTCGAACACTGGGTTCGGCACGGAGCGGTTGCGCGGGGCCGTGGCTCCCCCGGCCCCAGTGCCGCCGGATGAGCGCGCTGCCGCGACAGCCTCCCGCGCCGCTATGACGTCCGGGTTTTTCTCTGTCAGCCGCAGGCGAAGCTGCTGCAGGGCATGTTCAGCGGCTGCAACATCGGATATACCGCCCGGGCCGCCCGCCGTCTCCGTCACGAGCAAAGGCGCCGTGGTGGCCATCTCCTGCTTCAGCAAGTCGCGCCGGGCTTGCGCGTCCGTTACCTGGCCGCGCAAGGATTGGGCTTGGTCGCGCGCCGCGTCCAGGCGGGATGCACCGCCATCCGCGCTAGGAAGCAGGTCCGCGTATTTTACCTGGAAGCCGGCCCGGGCCTGCTCGGCGGCGCGCAGTTTATCCTCGTAGGACTTGATCTGCCGCTCCAGGAATACCCTCGCACCTTCCATGTCCTCCCGCGAGGTGCCGGTGGCGCTCTCGACGAAGATGTTCACGATCGTCTGCACCACGTCCCGCGCCAGCTTGGGGTTGGCGTCGCTGTACTCGATAGTGAACAGGTTGCGAGTCTGCGGGAGGATGCGGATGCTGGTCGTGAGCGACTGGATCAGCTGGTCACGCTGCGCCTGCGTCGTGACGCGGGCGTTCAGATCAGTCTTGGAGATCAGCTTCTGCAGATTCGGGCGGCTCAGCAGGGTGCGCTGCAGCATGTCCACGTCGCTGCCAGTCGAGCTGTCGATGGCGAGGCCGTGCAGCAGCGGGGTCAGCACCGCACCCGTGTCCACATACAATCGTGCTGTGGATTGGTATTGGTTGGGCAGAGCGGTCACCCCGGCCCAGCCGGCCAGGCACACTACCCACGCGATGGCCAGCGCCACCCAGCGGTGCTTCCAGGAGACGGTGAGATACCGGCTGATTAAGCTGCGGATGGTGATCATGGCCTGATTAAAACCAAGTCTGCGGGATGATCAGCGTGTCGCCAGGCTGCATGCCGACGTTCTTGGAGATGTCTCCATCCCGGATCAGGTCGCCCAGGCGGACGTGGATGATGTCAGTTTGGTTGCCGTTGCGGCGGACGATCTCCGCGTTGTTGCCAGCGGCGAATCGGGTCAGCCCTTTGGCTTCGATAATCACGTCCAGCAACGTCATGTGGTCCCGGTAGGGCAGGGCAAGCGGCTGGGTCGCTTCCCCGATCACCCGGATTTGCCGGTCGAACGGGCCGACGAAGCCCATCACGACAACGGTAACGTTCGGGGTTTTTACGTAGTCCTTCAGCTTGCCTTCCAGGTCATGACCGAGTTGGGTTGGTGTTTTGCCGGCGGCGGCCATGTCCGAAATAAGCGGGGTGGAGATCTTGCCGTCCGGGCGCACCGGCAGGTTCACGCTCAGCTCAGGCGCGCGATAGACCGTGATGCTGAGGTTGTCGCCCGGGCCGATGATGTAGTTGCTCTCCGTGGTGCCGTTGGTCTGCGCTGGGCCGACGGTGGTGCGGGGGCTGCTGCAGCCGACGAGGCACAGCACGGCCAGGAGAGCGGAAGCCTGTCGTGTCATTCGGGTGCGCATTGCCATCTCGATCTGCCTTGGCTGCGGTTATAATAAGGCGCAGAGATTAACATCAACCGACAAGCATCCAGCGCAAAGCCGCGCCCGCCGCTATCGTGCATGGCGGCAACAGTGAAACAATCATTTAACCGAAACAGCCGTATCAAGCCACGCCCCCACCCATGCCGGAGGCGGCGCTGGTTGCCTCGATGGGTATTCTGCGGGGATTGTGTCCTTTACGTGCTCTCGGAGATTTCGTGGACCCGCAAGGCGCTCTCCCCGTCCTGTTCACCCATTTCGGCGACCAATGGATTCGCGGCAGCGAGACCTTGCTTCTCGACCTGCTCAAGCATCTCGACCCGGCGCGGGTGCGTCCCGTCGTCTGGTGCAACGGGACCGACATGGCAGAGGCCTGCTCAGCCGCCGGCTACGCTACCTACCGGACGGACTTCGCCTACTATTTCGACGCCGACTCACCTCGCTTCGATCCGCGTGCCTACGTCGCCCTGGTGCGGGAGGGCGCGGCGCTGGTCCGGCGGCACGGCATCCGCGTGCTGCACGCCAACAGCGCGGCACCTACGCAATGGCTGCTGCCGGTTGCGCGCACGGCTCGGTTGCCGCTGCTCTCGCACCTGCATATCGACTACCTCCGCCGCAGCCGCTTCACGTTGCTGCTGCACCAGGCGGACCTGCTCGTGGGCGTGTCGCGCCAAGTGGTGGAGGACTTTCTCCGCGACGGAGTGCCGGAGGCGCGCACCCGGGTCATCTACAACGGCATCGATTTCACCCGGCTGACCGCGCCGCGCGCCACCGACCTGCGGCCTGGCCTCGGCATCCCGCCCGGCACCGCCGTCATCGGGGCGGTCGGCTCGTTAATCCGGCGCAAGGGACATGACGTGCTGGTGCGGGCCCTGGCGCTGCTGGCGGGAGAGGATGCACCGCATCTGCTGGTCGCCAGCGACGGCCCGGAACGTGGCGGGCTGCAGCGCCTGGTGGCGGAGCTCGGGCTGTCGGCCCGGGTGCATTTCCTCGGCTACCACGACCCCATCATGGACCTCTACCGCAGCTGCGACATCATTGCCCTCGCATCCCGCGCCGACGCGTTCGGCTTGGTGCTGGCGGAGGCCGGATACTGCGCGCGCCCCGTCGTCGCCACGCGGGTGGGCGGCATCCCGGAAGTGGTGCTGGACGGGGAGACTGGGCTGCTGGTATCGCCGGACGACCCCGCTGCGCTGGCCGCAGCGCTCTCCCGTCTGGCGCATGACCCGGCGCTGCGGGCCAGGCTCGGTGCGGCCGGATGCGCCCGGGCGGAGAGCGTGTTCTCCGCCCAACGCATGGCGGCGGAGTTCACCGTGGAATACGACCAATTGGCGGCCATGGGAAGGAAGGACCTCGGCTGGGCGAGCACCGCGGCTCGGGTAGGGCTCTACGCGAACCTATTGACCCGGCGCCCCCCTCCACCCGGCATGAGCAAAGCGGTTCAGGCCTAACAAGCAGGAAAGTGTAGGCTATGCCGCGCGTGGCCGTCATCATCCCGTTCTATCAAAGGCAGCCAGGCTTGCTGCTGCGCGCCGTCCGTTCCGCCCTGTCCCAATCCGGCTGCACCGTGGACATCATCGTGATCGATGATAGCTCCCCGGTCCGGGCCAGCGACGAACTGGCGGCGCTGTCCAGCGGCGAATTGGCTTGCGTGAGGGTGCTGCGGCAGGAGAACAGCGGCCCGGGAGCGGCGCGCAACCGGGGGCTCTTGGAAGTGCCGGCAACAACCGACTTCGTCGCGTTTCTGGACTCGGACGACGAGTGGCGGCCGGCTCATCTCGGGCGGGCATTGGGTGCATTCGCCCTCGGTGCAGACTTCTACTTCACAGATTACATCCCCTTGCACTCCGGCGGGTCCGCCACGGCGTTCGGCTGGAGCGGCTTGGCTGCCGGCGACCACCAACCGCATGGTCACGGCTATTACACCTTCAGTGGTGACCTGTTCGACGCGATCCTGCGGCGGTCCCCGATCGGCACCTCCACCGTAGTCTTCCGCCGGGCGATCAGCTCCGGCCACTCGTTTCCCGTCAGCTACAGCTACTGCGAGGACGCTGCTTTTTGGCTGCTGCTGACGCGGGGCGAGAGGGTCGTCATGTTCTCCACCCAGGTCGAGGTGTCCTATGGCAAAGGCGTCAACGTCGCTGCCGCCGCGACTTGGGGCAATCCCAGTGTTCTTCCAAAGCTTTACGGCGAATACCGTTTCCACCTCGAACTCGCCCGCGATTACCCGCTTAGCCTGGAGCAGGCAGCTTGGAGCCAGGCTTACCGCCGGGACGTGGCGAGAAGTTACGACCGCTCCCTGCTTCACCTGCTCCGCCGAGCTTCGCGGGTCGATTGGGGGTGCGTCATGCGCTTCTATGTCTTGCGGCTAAGCCGGTCAGCGATGCCGTAGAGACCGTCGTGAGGCTGCCGCCTCGCTTGAACGCCGATGCTGGCAGACGCCGATTCAGCCGCGCCAGGCCCGAAGCGCACGCTGGACGCGCAGATCGTGCTCTAACAGGCCCGCGATCCGGCTCTCCGCGCCCGCGGGCCTGCCGCACATCAGCCACAGACCGGCCTGGCAGGCGAAGAACACCGCGAAGGTCAGCCCGCCAATCGCGCCGCCCGCGGCCAGGGCATAGGCTCGTTCCAGGCCGACATGGGCCCAGGCGCCCGGAACAACACTCAGCACCGCGCACGTCACCGCCACCGAGGCGGCGGCGCGCAACAGCGTCATCGCCAGGCTGCGCAGCTCCGTGTTGCCCGCGCCGCGGAGCTGCCAGATAAACATCACCGCCTCCGCCGCGGTGATCGCCACCACTGTCCCGCCGATCACCCCGAAGTCCTGGGTGTTGCGGACGGCGAGGATGCCGCCAACCTTGATAGCGGCCGCAAAGGCATGGCTGGCGAACACCCGGCGCACCTGGCCCTGCGCGGACAGCACCGTCACCGCCACCCAGCTGAACGGCAGGAACATGCACATCCAGGCCAGCACGGCGATCAACGGTCGCGCTGCCTCCCATTGCGGGCCGAGCAGGCTGGCCACGAGGTATCCGGAGCAGGCGGAGATGCCGGCCGAAAACGGGATGGTGCATAGCGCCAAGGCGCCGGCGACGGACAGGCCCATGGCCACCGGGTCCGACCCGCTGCGGCGGGCGAGCGAGAAGCCGGGGAACAATGCGGTGCAGGCAGGCTCCAGCAGCTCGGTGACGGGCAAGGACGCGATCTCGCTGGACAGCACGTACAGGCCAAACGCGGCCGTGCCCAACACGGGGCCGAGCAGGAAGGGGTCGGCCCGGTTCAGCACCACCAGCACCAGGCCGCCGGCCCAGCTCCAGAATGAGAAATGCAGCAGGTAGCGCCAGCCAGTCAGGCCGAAGCGCGGCCGGTGCGGTGATGCCACGTAGCTGGCCACGACGCTGCTGAGCTTGGCCACCGCCGCGCCGGCGATCAGCGCCCAATAGGAGTGCAGCAGGAACGCCAGCGAGGTGGTGATGGCGAAGCCAAGCAGCCGAGGAGCGGCTTGCAGGAAGAATTGCGTGCGGAAGTCGAGCGCGCGGCTGAAGCTGACGATGCCGATGTTCTCGCACCCGGTGACGACCGTGAGGGCGGCCAGGATCAGCAGAATGGCCCGCAGCCGCGGCTCGCCGAGCAGGTCGGACGCGAACAGGCTCAAGCCGGCGATGAGCAGGGCCGTGAGCAGGGCGCGAGCGACCTGGAAGGTGAACGCCGTGTCGTAGTAGTCCCGGCGCTCGTCCTTGAGCCGCACCAGGGCGTCCCGCACGCCGAGCTGCGATAAGCCTTCGATGGCGCCGGTAACGGCGGTGGCCATGGCGACGATGCCGAAATCCTTGGGGGTCAGCAGGCTGGCAAGCACCAGCATGCTGACGAAGCCGAGCATGCGGCTGACCATGCGCCAGGCCACCATCCATCCGGCGCCGGCAACAACGCGCGAGGTGATGGATGCGGGTGGAGTGTTGATGTCCATTACCAGGCAAGTGCGCGCAGCAAGATGACGGGCTAGCTAACGCGCTGACCGGAAATGCTGGATCCGGCCCCGATCCTGGGCCAGCGCCATCAGTTTCCTGATCCAGACTTCCGGCTGCGCGTGCAAGCGCGCCAAGCGGTAATCGAGCGCGCGGACCGCGAGACGACGCCACAGCCAGCGCGGCGCACCAAACAGGCGCGGCCCATCCGGGCACGCGCCGAGCCACGCCTCCGTCCGGCCGAGCGCCTTAAACCATGTCGCAACGTAGTCCGCGGTCTGCCGTCCCGGGCTGATCATGTGCTCGACGATGCAGTCCGGCAGCCAGCGGCCGGCGTGCCCCGCCCTGAGCATTGCCATGAAGCAGGTCGTCTCCTCCCCGAAATGCAGGGTGCCCTGACCCAGCTTCGGGTCGAACGGGAACAACCGCTGCACCGCGGTGCGCACCGCATAGTTGGCGCCGAATGGAATCATGTCGCCGTCAGGCCGGAGGGCGATGGGCGTGTCGGCCAGGTTGCGGGCTGCCAAGGGCAGGCCAAGATGTGGCATCGCGTCGGGGAACCATGGCGTGACAGGCTCCTCCAGCACCGGAATAATGCGGCCGCCGAACAGCGCCGCATCCGGCCACTGGGAAAAGGCCGCCGCATAGCTGCGAAGCCAATCCGCCCGGACGACCACGTCGTCGTCGGTGCAGACCATGTACTCGCCCTGCGCGCATGCGACCGCAGTGTTGCGCGCGATGGACAGGCCGGGCCGCGGCTCAAGCACCGCCCGGACAGGAAGCAGGGCCTCGAACTGCCTGATCACGTCCTGCGTGCCGTCCGTGCTGCCATTATCGACGATCAGCAGCCCCCAGGTGCAATCCACGGGATGCAGCCGCTCGAGCGACCGCAACATCTTGGACAGGGCGGCCGCCCTGTTGCGCGTGCAGACGGCGACGGTGATCAGCATCGGGCACTCCTGGCTGCCGGCACGTATAGCTGGCCCTGCTGACGGAGACGAAAGCCTGCCGGGTCATCAAGGCTTCTTCGATAGGCTCCCCAGCAGCTCCTGCGCTTTCGCCTTGTCCGGGAACTCGCCGGGTGCCGCCACTAATGGCGTCAGCAGCGCCGCTGCCTTGTCCCCCTGCCCCGCCGCCTGGTAGGCCACGGCGAGGTGGTACTTGATATTCGGGTCGTCGGGCGCCTGCCGCACCGCTTGGCTGAGCAGGCCGATGCCGTGGTCCCCGCCGCCATCTGTCGCCAGGATGTAGCCCCAGGTGTCGGCGGTCTGCGCGCTGGGCGCCAGCTGGTAGGCGCGTTGCGCCAGCACTGTCGCCTGCGGGTCATGCGCCTGCTGGTCCACCCAGGCCAGGTTGTTCAGCGCCCTCGCATCAGCCGGGCGCTTGGCCAAGATGTCGGTCAGCAAGCTCTTGGCCGAGTCCAACCGGCGGGCGGCGATGTCGAGATCGGACAAGGGTTGCTCCACCTCCAGGTCGCCCGGGTGCTTGGCCAGCCAGTCCCGCAGGCCCTGCGCCGCCGGGTCCGGGTGGCCGCCGGCGAACTGGGCCATGGCGAGCCGGATGGCCAGCACGGGCGAGGGATCGGCCTTGAGCGGGACGGCGTAGGCGGTGGCGGCGGCATCGAACTGCTTGGCGGTCATTGCCACGTCGCCCGGCAGGACCAAGCTGGCCGGCTGGTAGGCGGGGTTCTGCGCCAGCTTGGTTGCGGCCGCCGTGGCCGCAGGTAAGCCGCCGCCCTGGGCGTCCAGGGTGACCAAGGCGGCCAGCAGCTGCTGGTCCTGCGGGTCGGCCACCAGCGCGTCCTGCACCACCTGGCGTGCCCCGGCCGGGTCCTTGGCATCCAGCTTCATGCGGCTGAGCTGCAAGGTCGCCACCGTCAGCCGGGGATTGACCGCCAAGGCCTTGCGCAACGCGATCTCGGCCGCGTCCGGTTGCTTGAGCGCCAGGTCCGCCTGCGCCTGGACCAGCAGCATGGCGATGTCCGTCGTCGTCGCCGCAGTTCCCGGGGCCTTGCCGACACCTGCGGATGCAGCGAGGGCCAGGGCGCTCTGCGGGTCGCCGTTGGCGGTTTCCAGACTGGCCAGCCGCACAGTGAAGCGCGGGTTGGCCGGGACGGCCGCGTGCGCGCGCTCCAGCACGGCGATGGCCTCGGCTGGCTTGTTGGCGCGCAGGGCAGTGTCCACCGCCTGGTTGACCACCGCCTCGCGCCCCGGGTCCTTCGCCAGCACCTCGGCATCGAGCTTGGCCACGTCGTCCGAGCGGCCTTGCAGCACCGCCACGCGGATGAGGTCGAGCCGGGCGGGGATGGAGTCCGCGTGGTCATGCAGCACCGCCTCGAAGGTGGAGCGAGCGCCGGTGAGGTCGAAACGGGATAGTTGGATCTCGCCGTTCAGCATGCCCACCAGCTCGGTGCTGCCGCCCTGCGCCTTGAGCCGATCGACGGCCTTCTGCGCGTCGTCCGGCTTGCCCGCGCCAATAAGGGCTGCAGTCAGCAGCGCCTCTGTCTGGGTTTGCGCCGGGGCGATGTTCACGGAACGGTTCAGCAGGGAGGCCGCGCCGTCCGTCTGGTGCAGCACCAGCTCGGTGGCGCCAGCTTGGGCGAGCAGGCGAGCGTTGTCGGGACTGATGGCCAGTGCCTTCTGGTACTCGGCCAGGGCGTCCTGCGGGCGGCCGAGCAGATTGTCCGCAGCGCCCCGCAGCTCGTATACCTGCGGCAAAGTGGTCTGCGCGTTGGCCAGGGGGGCGAGCAGCTCCAGCACCCGGTCCGGGTGCTTGGCCGCCAGTTGCAGCTGCGCCAGCAGGATGGGGCCGCGCGCGTCGGATGGGTTGCGCGCAGCGTAGCGGGTGGCTGCATCCAGCGCCTGCTCAGTCTGCCCGACTTGCTGCTTGACCACGGCCTCGATCAGGTAGGCGCCGGGAAACTGGGACACGAAGGAGGAGAGCTGGTCGAGGATGGTGTTGGCGCCCGCGAAGTCCCCAGCACGCATCAGCAGCACGGCGCGGTAATACAGCGCGCGGGCGTTGCTGGGCGAGAGCGCCAGCACGGCTGCCACGTCGGCCTTGGCCGGGTCGTTCTGATTGAACTCGAGCAGCAGGCCGGCGCGGTCCAGCCGATAGGCGAACTGACCCGGCGCCGCCGCCACCGCCTTGTCCGCCGCAGCGATGGCACCCGCCTGGTCTGGCTTTTGCGCCAGCAAGGCCGATTGCAGCTGCAAGGCTTCCGGCGAGGCCGGGTCCAGGGTGAGGGCGGCCTCCAGCGCGTGGGTGGCGGCCGGCAGGTCACGGCGTTGCAGGTCCAGCCTGGCCTGGCCGAGCAGCGGCGCGGGCGAGGTGGGAGCCGCGCGTTGCGCTTCCGCGAATGCGGTCGCTGCCAGGTCCGGATGGTCAAGCAGCATCTGCGCCCGGCCACGGGCCACGAGGGTGACGGCGGCAAGCTCGGGCGTGGTGGTGTCGGCCGGCATGTCACGCAGCAAGTCGCGCGCGCGGCCTTCCTCCAGGTAGGCGGAGGCGAGCAGGCCGAGGGCGGGCGCTGCGGGGTAGTTGTTGTCCTTGGCGTCCTGCGCTTCCTTTTCGGCTGCCGCCGGGTCGCCCAGCTGCAGGCTTACCTGGCCGAGCTGGTAGTGCGCCTCGCCGCTCGCCGGGTCCGCCTTGATGGCGTTGCGGAGCTGCAGGCGGGCGGCGGGAAGGTCCCCCGCGGCGACTGCCTTCCTGGCGTCCGCCAGGTAGTCCGCAGCGCTGGCGACCAGCGGCCAGGCGGCCAGCAGCGCCGTTGCGGCGAGCAAACGCGGTCTATGCATCACCACCGGGCTCCATCTCAGCTTCCAGCACGGCGGCACCCGCCAGGCCATGGGTTTCGAGCAGTCCATACAGGGTCGGGCGGCTGATGCCGAGCAGTTTGGCGGCCTTGCTCAGGACGCCGTGGCTTTTCGCAAGCGCCAGCTGGATCACCTGGCGCTCCGCCTGCATCCGGGCGAACCGCAGGTCGAGGTTGGCGGGCCCGGCATCGTCCGCGGGCGCCAGCTCCAGGTCGGCCACATCGATCATGCGGGTGTCGCTCATCACGACGGCCCGCTTCATGCGGTTTTCCAGCTCGCGCACGTTGCCGGGCCACTCGTGTTGGGTGATGGCGGCGATGGCGTCGTCGGTCAGGCCGCGCAGGTTGCGGCCAAACTCCTTGTTGAAGCGGTGCAGGAAGCTGCGGGCCAGCAGCACGCCGTCTCCAGGGCGGTCCCGCAGGGGTGGGATGCGAACGGAGACGGAGTTCAGCCGGTAGTACAAATCCTGCCGGAAGCGACCGTCGCCGATCTGCGACTCAAGCTGCTGGTGGGTGGCGGAGACGATGCGGACGTTGACCTGGATCGGCTTGCGGCCGCCGATGCGCTCGATCACCTGATCCTGCAGGAAGCGCAGCAGCTTGACCTGCAGCGGGTATGGCAGGTCGCCGATCTCGTCCAGGAACAGCGTGCCGCGGTCGGCGCTCTCGATCTTGCCGATGGTCTGCTTCACCGCCCCGGTGAACGCGCCGCGCTCGTGCCCGAACAGCTCGCTTTCCAGCAGGTTCTCCGGGATAGCGCCGCAGTTGATGGCGATGAACGGCTGCTTGGCGCGGGGGCTGAGGTCGTGCAGCGCGCGGGCCAGCGCCTCCTTGCCGGTGCCGCTCTCGCCCAGCAGCAGCACGGGCACATTGGCGCCGGCCAGCTTCTCCACCGTGCGGCACACCTTCAGCATCGGCTCGCTGGCGGTGATGATACGGGCAATTGGGCTGGCGCCGGGCGCCTCGGCCAGGCGGCGGTTGTCGGCTTCCAGCTGGTGGATGCGCAGTGCCCGGCCGACGATGCCGCGCAGCACGTCGATGTCGATCGGCTTCTCGTAGAAGTCATAGGCGCCGCTGGCTACAGCGCGCAGGGCGTGGGCGCGGTCCCCGTTGCCGGTGGCCACGATCACCTTGGCGTCCGGCGTGGCACGCAGTACCGCGTCCAGCACAGCGAAGCCTTCGGACACGCCGTCCGGGTCGGGCGGCAGGCCGAGGTCGGTGACGACGACGGGCGGGCGGTGCCGCTCAATTTGGACCAGGGCAGCGGCGCGGTCATGCGCAGTGACCACGGTGTAGGCGGGAAACGCCCAGCGGTACTGGCTGCACAGCCCTTCGTCGTCTTCGACGATCAGCAGGGTGGGATTGGTCATGGCGAAACCTTCACGCTGGCGGCGGCCATGGCGGCCATGGCGGCCATGGCGGCCGGTAGCGGCAGCGACACGCACATGGTGGTGCCGGCGCCGGGTTCGCTGGTCACGGTCAGGTAGCCGCCAACCTGTTGCAGCAGCTCGCGGGCCTGGAACACGCCCATGCCGAACCCGTCGTCCTTGGAGGAGCGGAAGGGGCGGAACAGCTGCTGCTGGATGAACTCGGCCGTCATGCCGGTGCCTTGGTCCACGATATCAACCAGGATGCGACGGTCCTGCTCGCGGCAGGCGATGCGGACCGGCGCGTCGGGCGCTGAGGCGTCAAACGCGTTGTCCAGCAGATGGAGGACCACCGCCTCGAAATCGGCCGGGTCCATCAGGATCTGCGCCGTGCCGGCCAGCGGCTCGGCCTCTAGCAGGATGCGGGCCCGGCGGGAGGCGCCGCAAGCGTCAATGATGGCTTGCAACCGGCCAAGCACAACGACCGGGGCCTGCGGCGGCAGCGCGTCCGGGGGCGTTTTCAGCCGAGCGAGCAGGGTGTTGATCTTCTGCACCGAGGCTCCGACCGTCCGCAGCATGTCCTGCTGGAACTCGGCGTTGGCGAGGTGGTGCTCCGCGTTGGCGAGCACCAAGGACAACTGGCTGGACACGTTCTTGATGTCATGCGCGACAAAGGCAAAGCGCTTGCCGTATTCCCGCAGCTGGTTGGTCTGCAGCAGCGCCTCGGCCGCGCGCTGCTCGGCGACGTAGCTCGCCACTTCCTGCCCCACGATGCGGAGCAGGGCGAACACCTCCTCGTCAAGGGCGAATGGCGCGCGCGGCCTGGACACCAGGATGAAGCCGGTCATGCCGCCGCCATGGGCGAGCGGAGCGGCGAGCCACGCGTCCGCCACGTCCGGTGTTCCCGGCGGCACTTCGATGACCAAGCCGGCCGTGCCGAGCAGCGTCACCAGCGCGTGGTCGCCGCCGATCTGGTGCGCGGCGGCCGCCAGATTCCATGATCCAGCCCAGCGAAACACGCCGTCCTCCGCCTCGCGGAGAAAGATCATGCCGGCGGGGCTGTCCACCACCTGGGCCACTGCCCTGATGGCGCGCGTGTGGAGTGCGACGGGACGGTCGGTCTGCGACAAGGTGTGAATGCAGCGCAGCCACTCCAGCCGGTAATCGTAGCGGTTGCGGAAGAAGTTGCTGATGACGAGGTTGCGCACGGTCGAACGGGCGGACGCCGAGGTTACGAACACGCCGGCCGCGAGCAGCCCACCGGAGATGAGGCTGATCTCCAGCACCATGCCCCAGGGACTGGCCCAGCCCGGCCCGAACGCGCGCAGGATCTCTCCCGTGGCCGCGACGCCGAGCAGGAATATCCCGATCAGGACCAGGCTGGCGCTGTAGAACACGGCGCGGTGGGACACTTGGAGCGACCGCCCCCACCGGCGCTGGTTGCGCTTGGCTGCCAACGCGAGCAGCGGCAGCAGCAGCAGCAGCAGGACCGCGCGACCATCGGCCAGGATGGGCGACACGCGGCGGAATAGTACGGCATCGCTGTAGAGCGCCACGCCGTAAACGAAGAAGCCGCCAAGTGTTACGCAGGGCAGCGTGATGTGCCAGCGTAGCTCCTCTGGTGTGTTGCGATACAGGTTCTCGATCAGCAGCAAGGCGCAAACGGCAAGGCCGAGGCTGGCCTCGAACTCCACCATCTGGACGAAGCCGGATGACAACCCGGCCCCTGCGCTCACGAACCCGGCCACGGCCACCAGGACGATGATCGCGCCGAAGCCTACGAAAAGGCGCTGCTGTCGGGCTCCGTTGGGTGCCGAGCGATGATACAGATGCAGAAGGAAACCCAACCAGGCGACCATCAGGCCAAGATCCAGCGCGGCCAATGGAGCATCTGCGAGCACGGGGCCGAAAGCCAGCATGCCAGCCCACCCCGCGGTGGCGATGCTCGCGCCGGCAAGCGCCAGGCGGGACCGGTCAGGCCGCGTGGTGGCGAGCATGGCGCCAGCGAACAGGCTATAAAGGGCAGCAATCCCGGTGTTCAGCATGTGGCACGCCCGCGTCCTGCCTGGGGTTTGGCCGCTATCGTGCCCCTTCCTGGAACAAGATGACACGGATCGTCAGCACCAGGATCAGCATATTCATAAAAAGGCTGCGGTTTTTGACGTAATACAAGTCATAGGCCAGCTTCATGCGGGCGTCCTCGACGGACGCGCCGTAAGGATACTTGACCTGCGCCCATCCGGTGATGCCGGGCTTGAGGCAGGTACGGTCAGTGTAGTTCGGGATGACGGTTGACAGCCGGTCCACGAAATGCGGCCGCTCAGGGCGGGGGCCGATGAAGCTCATGCTTCCGGACAGCACGTTGAACAGCTGCGGCAGCTCGTCAATGCGGGTGCGGCGTATTATGCGGCCCATGCGCGTCACCCGCGGATCGTTCTTAGCGGCCCAGATCGGCGCACCCGCCGCCTCGGCGTTGACGGACATGCTGCGGAATTTACGCAGGCTGAACACCTGGCCATGCTGGCCGACACGCCGCTGGGCGTAAAGCACAGGCCCGGCGCTTTCCAGCTTGATAAGGAGAGTAACGACCGCCATCAGCGGCAGCGTTGCGAAGAGAAAGATGATGCTGATCACCACGTCCATGAAGCGGTGCACGCCATCGATCCAACGGCCACGAGCTGTGCGCTCAACCAAGGTGCCCCAAGTGGGCGGCAGGTGATCAAGGTCCAGACGATTCAGGCGATATTCCCAGAACGACGCTTCACTGAACACGCGGGTGCTCTTGCGCAGCCCAGCCCGCACTGCCGAGCCGGAAACGGCATCGGCCACGATGACGGCCCAGATCTTCTGACGCCGTAGCTCCTTGCGCTGTAGGACAGCAGATCCGCTGGCGACCACGTCCGCCACCCGCCAGGATGCGTCTCCGGTCAGACCGATCACGTTCTGGACCCGCAAAGCGCTCTGCGGCGGACCGACGATGAGGATGCGGCGGGCAAACAGGTCCAGATGCTGCGCTATGTAGAACCCGGCCCGGGTGATGCCGAGACAGGCCAGCCAGCCCGCCATGATGCGGGGCAGCGATAGGGCGCTGTGCGGGTTGAGGCTGAGATTCCAGCTCAGCAGGTGGCTGAGCCCGACGAGCAAGGGTGCGAGCAACACGCTGACGATCAGGGCGGTGGTCATCAGCTTGCGCTGGCGTTGGCAGATTTCCGCCCGATAAAGCCCGATCGAAACGGACGTCAGACTGATCGCCAGACTCCAAGTGGCGGCCTGCTTGAGCGCGGACAGGTCAGTCATCGCACCCATTCTCAGGAACCGGCCTTCGTGATGCAGCAAGTAAACCATCACGGCCAGAACCAGCAGCAGCTCGACGAGCCACAGCCCAAGCATTTCCAGAGAAAGATGTTTCTCGACTGCCCTAATCATCGCTCAGCCCAACCGATCAAGGAACCGTATGAAGACAAATTTCGACTGGCTTTTGGCCACAAGCTCACTGAGCCCAAGCCCTTCCGGGTGGTCCCGATTTCGAGCGGCGCAGCTATGCCGGGGAACAAACCTGCTGTCAATAAATTACTAAAACGAAGGTATATTCGTCTAAAACGCGATATTAACACTTTTAGATATGTTACTGTATCGTCACGACTTTTCTGTCTTTCAGCGTTTCGCATCGCTCGGGGCGACCCACAGGCTGGCATAAGCCGAGAACATGGCATCCTGGTCGTACTCGGCCTCTGCCTTGGCGCGATTGGCTTTTCCGACCCGCTCGCGCAGCCCAACGTCCCCCAGCAAGGCGCGTAAGCCGGCGGCGAAGGCCGCGTCATCTTGCGCCACGACGAAAGGGTGGTTCTCGGTGGCCAGCATCGTCCGGATATCACCCACATCAGTCGCCACCACTGGCAGACCAGTCGCCATTGCCTCCAGGATCGAAAGCGGCATCTGCTCGGTGACGGAACATAAGGCAAAGATATCGAACAAATGGTAAACGGGTCCTGGGTCCTCCACATGGCCCAGGAATTCTACCCGGTCTTCCAACCCCAGTTGGGTGGCGAGGCCTTCCAGGGCGGTGCGTTCGGCACCTGCGCCCACGACGACCAGCCGCCCCGCCCCGCCCGCGAGGTGCAAGGCGCGCAACAGCCGCGCCACGTTCTTTTCCGGACGCAGCGCCGCCACGATGCCGACGACCGGCCCTTCTCTGGCCGGGCGGTTCGGGCCGCGGGCGAAGCGGGCCAGATCGACGCCGTTTGGGATGTGGCGCAGCCGGGCCAGGTCAAGCCGCCATTGCGTGACGGCGATGTCCAGCAGCGTGCGCGACGGCAGCACCACCGTGCTGCGCCGAAGCGCCGCCCGGCGGGTCCAGCAACGGCGGCGCAGCTGAGCGGACCGTTCCTCCGGACCGAACCCGTCCTCCGTGTGGATGTGGCGGGCCAGCGGTAGCAGGTTGGCAAGCGCCCACTCGATGGAGCCCCAGTTGCTCGTCACCAGCACGTCCGGCCGCTCGCGGCGCAGCAGCCGCCGTATCCGCCGCATGTTGCCGAGCGGGTCGCCCTTGTCTGTGAGCAGGGTCGGGAACGTTAGGAGAAGGTCCGGCGCCAGCCGCGCCCGGCACGCCGTGTTGCCGTCGAGCGCCACGACCGCATGGCGCCACCTCCTGCCGAAATGGTTGGCCAAGGCTGCGAAGCGGACCTGGGCGCCGCCGACCGCGAAGGTTGGGAACACGTGCATCAGGAGCGGCGGTTGGCCTGTGGTCAACGGCGCGTCCTTCGTGCGGCGGCAGGATTGGGCGTGCGTTTACCTGTTTCGTGCGAAAGCTCAACCACATTGAAACGGATTGGCCACGATGCTGCGCGTCCTGACGCTTTCGACGGTGTATCCCAACGCGGCCGAGCCGACCTTGGGCGTGTTCGTAGAAGGCCAGACCGTCCGCTTGGCCGCGCGGCCGGATGTGGAGTTGCGCGTGGTCAGCCCGCTGCCGCGCCCGGTGTTCCCGCTCGGCCTGCTGCCAAGCTACCGGCGGCGGCTGGACCTGCCCCGGCAAGAGGAGTGGCACGGCTTGCAGGTGGCGCGGCCCCGGTTCAACATGCTTCCCGGGCTGGGCGGCCCGCTCAACCCGGCCGCCATCGTGCGGGCCGTGCGCCCGGTGCTGGCGCAGCTGCGCGCGGCCGGGTTCGGCATGGACGTGATCGACGCGGAGTTCTTCTACCCGGACGGCCCGGCGGCGGTGCGCCTCGGCGCCGAGCTAGGCGTGTCGGTCTCGATCAAGGCGCGCGGTGCGGATATCCATTACTGGGGCGGACGGGCTGCCTGCCGCCGCATGATCCTGGACGCGGCCAGGCGCGCCGGCGGCCTGCTCGCCGTCGCCGGGTCGATGAAGCGGGATATGGCGGTCCTCGGCATGGACCCGGCAAAGATCACCGTCCATTACACGGGCGTGGACTTGGAACGCTTTCGACCGACGGGGCGGGTGGCAGCCAAGGCTGCGCTCGGCGTATCCGGCCCGCTGGTCGTCAGCCTGGGCGCGCTGATCCCGCGCAAGGGCCACGCCATCGTCATCGAGGCGATGAAGGCGCTGCCGGACGCCACGCTGCTGGTGGTTGGCGCGGGATCGGACCGCGCCGCACTGCAGCAGGCCGCGGCAGCGGCGGAACTGGGCGGCCGGGTACGGCTGCTGGGCAACCAGCCGCATGCCGCACTGCCCGCCATCCTGGGCGCTGCCGACGTGATGGCGCTGGCGTCGGCCAGCGAGGGGCTGGCAAATGCCTGGGTGGAGGCTATGGCGTGCGGCACCCCCGTGGTGACCATGGCAGTGGACGGCGCGGCGGAAGCGATCGATCCGGCCGTATCTGGCCGGCTGCTCACGGAGCGGACGCCGCAAGCTTTTGCCGAGGCGATCCGCTCGGTGTTGGCCGATGCGCCGGCACAGGCCGCGGTGCGCGCGTCTGTTGAACGATTCACCTGGGAACACAACACGCAGGCGCTGTTCGACCATCTCAGCACAGTCGCTGCGGGAGGACGCTTCTAGACCGCAGCGCAGCTCGGCAAGCCAGTGGTGGACCATTGGTGGCAAACCGAGACAGGCTGGCCGATCATCGCTG
Organism: uncultured Acetobacteraceae bacterium; assembly: GCA_964235495.1. Taxonomy (GTDB): domain Bacteria; phylum Pseudomonadota; class Alphaproteobacteria; order Acetobacterales; family Acetobacteraceae; genus LMUY01. The sequence goes on from CAXSAX010000003.1 coordinate 86,230, forward strand.
AGTTCCGAGATTGCGGGCTGTTCCCCGTCAAGCCTGAACGACTTACCCCGCTGGTGCAGCGCCTGCCCAAGACCTGCCCCGGCAAAATCTTGCGCGCCACTCTTCGCCATGGGGAGATCGCGGCCGTGCTGGACAGGGGACGCCTGTCTCGATAGCCACCCTCACCCCGGTCCTCTCCCGCCAGCGGGGAAGAGAGCAGCAGGAGGCACGCATGTTTCGACTAGACGGCAAGACCGCGCTGATCACTGGCGCATCGGGTGGCATCGGCGCCGCTATCGCGCGCACGCTACACGGCCAAGGCGCCCGGGTGGCACTGTCCGGCACGCGGATCGACGCCCTGGCGGCGCTGGCAGCGGAGCTTGGTGATAGGGCGCATTCCTGCCCAGCCGACCTGCGGGACCCGGCGGCGGCGGATGCGCTGATTGTCGCGGCGGAGCAGGCCGCTGGGCCGCTGGACATCCTGGTGAACAACGCCGGGCTCACCCGCGACATGCTGGCGCTGCGCATGAAGGACGAGGACTGGCAGGCAGTGCTGGACGTGGACCTGACTGCCCCGTTCCGCCTGGCCCGTGCCGCCATGCGGGGCATGCTGCGTCGCCGGGCCGGGCGGATCATCGGCATAGCTAGCATCGTCGGCAGCACGGGCAACCCGGGCCAGGCGAACTACGCCGCGGCGAAAGCGGGGCTGGTGGGCATGACCAAGGCGATGGCTCAGGAAGTCGGTGCACGTGGCATCACCGTCAATATCGTGGCGCCCGGCTTCATCCAGACAGCGATGACGGAGGCATTGACCGAGGAGCAGCGCAAGCGTCTGCACGATGCCATCCCGCTCGGCCGCATGGGGCAGCCAGCGGACGTGGCGGCGGCAGTGGCCTATCTGGCGTCCGACGAGGCCGCCTGGGTGACGGGGGCGACGCTGCACGTCAATGGCGGGATGGCCATGCTCTGAGGCGCTGCGATCTGCGCCAGGGCGGCTGCCACCCGGGCGACGACGCCGCCCCAGTCGCCGGGCCGGTGCTGCCGGAATAGGCGGGCGCTGGCATACCAGGGCGAGTCCTCCCGCACGAGCAGCCAACGCCAGTCAGGCGCGTAGGGCAGCATCACCCAGGCCGGGATGCCAAGCGCGCCTGCGAGGTGGGCCACGGCGGTATCGACTGAGATCACCAGGTCAAGCGCGCCCACCAAGGCCGCGGTCTCGCTCCAATCGCCCAATTGCGCTGATTGGTCTGCAACGCCGGGCAGGTAGGAGGCTTCCCGCGCACGGACGCCCGCTTGCAGGCTGATGATGGTTCCGCCCGCCGCGACGATAGGCGCCAGCGCCTCCACCGGCATGGACCGGCGGCGGTCGTTCGAGTGCAGCGTGTTGCCAGCCCAAACAAGGCCGATGCGCAGGCCGCCCGGCAACAGCCGATCCCAGTGCGCCGTGCGGACGGGGTCGGGCGAGAGGTAACCGGCACGATAGGGAACATTCGCCAGCGTAGTGCCGAACAGGCGCGGCAGGCTCATCTGATCGACCCAGAAATCATGCGCTGGCGGCTCGCCCCGCTCGCAGGTGGCGGCGACGCCCGCCAGCCCCCCAAGCAACGGTGCCAGAGACCCGGCGCATTGCAGCACCACGCGCGCGCCTCGCCGGGCCAGCAGCGGCAGGTAACGGGCGAACTGGATCGTGTCGCCCAGGCCCTGTTCGGCCAGCACCAGGATGGTGCGTCCGTTGAGCGGCTCTTCTTGCCATTGCGGGCCGGGCAGGCCATGGAACGAAGCGGGGAAGCGGCGCTTGCGCCATTCGTACTTGTCCCAACCCGCCGTCATGTCGCCGCTCAGCAGCAAGGCGACCCCATGATTCCATTGCGCTACGGCGCAGTCCGGGTCCAGCGCGAGGGCGGCCTCGCTGGCGGCCGTCGCCTCTGCCAGCCGGCCCTGGCTCGTGAGCAGGTGGGCGAGGCTGACATGCGCTTCCAGCAGCATGGGCAATTGTGCAATGGCCCGGCGGATATGCCGTTCGGCAGCCTCCGGCTCGTCCAACTCGGCATGGGCATTGCCGAGGTTGAGGTGGGCCTCCGCATCGCCTGGATTAACCTCGATCGCGTGGCTGAATGCCGTGATGGCCTCCAACGGGCGTCCAAGCGCGCCCAACGCCGTGCCGCGAAGGGTCTGCGCCCCTGCCAAATCCTTGTCAGACTCGAGCGGGTCCAGCGTTGCCAGCGCCTCAGCGGCCTTCCCGATGGCAAGCTGGGCCCGAGCCAGCATCAATCGGCTGTCCCGGTGCGCCGGCCGTCCCGCAAGCGCGCGGGCCAAGTGCTGCGCCGCCTCGCCCGCCCGGCCATCCGCGAGCGCGATTTGGCCCAGCAGGAACAAGGCGTGCGCATTGTCCGGATCATCCGCGAGCACGCTTTGCAGCAGCTGCTCGGCCTTGGCCTGGCGGCCGGCGCGGGCATGCGTGATGGCGAGGAGCAAGTCTGCGATGACGTCGGACATGACGCCAGACTGCCGCCATGGGATTAAGCGGCGATGAAGGCCGTGATCATGGCGAAGCAGGCAATCTACGACCCGCTATACCAATTGTAGCCCTGGTCTTCCCACCAGCCGCCCGGATAGTCGTTGGTGACGTACATCGCCACGATGTGCTTGGGGTTCTTGAAGCCCAGCTTGGTCGGTATGCGCAGCTTCATCGGGAAGCCATACTTGTCGGGCAACGGCTCACCGCGGAAATCCAGCGCCATGATGGTCTGCGGGTGCAACGCGGTGGCCATGTCAATGCTGCCGTAGTAGCGGTCGGCGCACTTGAACCCGACGTACTTGGCCTTCGTGTCCGCGCCGACCCGATCCAGGAAGGTGTGAAACGGCACACCAGACCATTGCCCGATGGCGCTCCACCCCTCGATGCAGATGTGCCGGGTGATCTGGCTCTCCTGCGGCAGGGCGCGCAGCTTCGCCAGCGTCCAGGGCTGCTTGTCCGCCACTAGGCCGGAGACTTCGAGCTTGTAGGTGTCCCCGTCCACCTCCGGGGCGTTGTCCTCGGGGTAGTAGGCGTTGAACGGGAACGGGTCGGTGATATCGGCGGGCGAGAAAGTGGGGGCCAGCCGGTTGGGGTCGAACAGCAGCGCCTGCATCCGGTCGTTGAACTTCGACATGGCCCACAGCACGCGGTCCACTGCATCGCCGTCCGACAAGTTGCACCCGGTCAGCATGGTGAGCGCGCCGAGCGACAGTCCGGAGCGCAGCAGCATGCGGCGTTGCACCCGGGCCAGTTCCGGTGCGGCATCAGTCATGAGTTTGCGCTTCATGACAGCGCCTCGCCGGGTTCAGCCCCAGGCTCAACGTGAACCCGGCCGCGCCCGGTGATCATGGCCCACAGGGTGCTCGGCACCAGGATGACCAGCGCCAGGTGGGTAGCGACGAAGCCCACAATTCCCGCCATGGCCAGGAAGTGGATGCGCCGGGTGGCCTCGTAGCCGCCCAGCAACTGGGTCAGCACCTGCACCTGCACCGGCTTCCACAGCGCGAGGCCGGACGCCGCGGCGGCGGCGATCAGCAGCAGCACCCCGGCGTAGAGCAGGCGCTGCACGGCGTTGTAGGTGCCGAGCTTGTGCTGCAACTTGAAGGTGAGTGCGGCCACCGTGTCCCGCCACACGGCGCGCGGCTTGATGGGCAGCAGGTGGCGGCTGAAGTGCCGGCTTGCCAGGCCATACACCAAGTAAACCAGCCCGTTGCCGATGAGCAGCCACATGGCGGCGAAGTGCCAGGCCAGCGCGCCGCCCAGCCAGCCGCCAAGCGTGGCCCAGGCGGGGAAGCTGAACGGGAAGAGCGGGCTGGCGTCGTAGATCTTCCAGCCGCTCATCACCATGCAGGTGATGGCGAAGGCGTTGAGCCAATGGGTGAGCCGGATGGTGAACGGGTGGATCACCACCACGCGGCGGCGCTCGGGCTGGGCAATCTGGGTCATGGCGCATCCATCTGGTGCGTTCCCGGCCGTGCATCGACCGGGGACATGTCATGGCAGCCCTCACATGGGCGGGACGGTGCCGTTCACGCCAGCAATCACGGCGTTGGCGGTGACGCTGGAGGCGCCCTTGTCGCTGATCACCACGATCCGCGCGCCGGGCGTCAGGATGCTGCGGTCAGCCGGGGCGATGCTGACGACGGGCACGTCCTCAGGCACTGTGATGGTCTTGCTGCCGCCCTTGTAGTTGATCACCAGGGTGCGGCCGTTGGCGGTCTGCACGCTGCCGACGGCGCCGTTGGTCATGGTGTTGCCGCCAGAAAGGTCCCAGCCGTAATGGCCGTCCCCCATGCCACGCAGCTTCTGGTCGATGATGGTGACTTCCAGGGCTTTGAGCGTGCCGTCCGGCTGCGGGGCGGCGGCGACGCCAATGTAGCTGTCCGGCTTCACGTCCGCGATGGTGGCGTTGGTTGCGCCTAGCACGGCGCTCTTGTCCGTGAGCATCACGGGGATGGTGGCGCCGTTGCGGGTCTTGGCTTCGAGGGTCTGCCCATCAAGCGAGGCGATGGTGCCGCGGGTCAGAGTGACGGGAACATCCTGGGCGTTGACCGATACGACCGCAGTGCCAGCAAGGAAAGCGGCGGCAAGCGTGACACCAGCGAAAAGCTGCTTGAGCATGGAGATACCTCCGTTAAGCGAACCAATTGATCGCAGCCGACTGAATAGCCCGCGATCAACGCAATGCAAACGGCAGAGGGATATCTTGCACCGGCGCGCGACGAAGCGGTGAGCGCCCGGGTTGGTCAACCCGTAAAGGACGCATTCCCCCGTCACGCGCCAGCCGGGAAGAGTCAAGCTTTCGGCAGCAGCACCACGAACCGGGCGCCCAACACCCGTCCCGCCGGGTCCTGCCGGTTCTCCGCCGCGATCTGGCCTTTCAACGCCTCCACGATCTGCTTGCTGATCGACAGCCCCAGGCCCGAATGCGTGCCGAACCGCTCTCCTTGCGGGCGCTCGGTGTAGAAGCGGTCGAACACATGCTCTAGTCGGCCCTCCGGCATGCCGGGGCCTTCGTCGTCCACGCTCACCTCTACCATGGCGCCGGCATCCCGGGCGCGCAGCACCACGCTGCCGCCGGCGGGACTGAAGCTGTGGGCGTTGCCGATCAGGTTGCGCAGCACCTGCACCAGCCGGTCCTCCACCGCCCGCACCAGCAGGGTCCCGTCCGGCGCCTCCACCCGCAGCTGCACGCCACCCTCCGGCCGGGTCGCCTCGTCGATCTCGGCCAGCAGTTGCAGGATCGCCACCACGTTCACCGGCTCCACCACCGTGCGACTCAGTTCGGCATCCACCCGGCTCGCGTCGCTGATGTCGCTGATCAGGCGGTCCAGCCGGGTCACGTCCTCGGCGATGATGGCGAGCAGGCGGCGCTGCGCCACCGGATCCTCGACCCGGCGCAGCGTCTCGATCGCGCTGCGGATGGAGCTGAGCGGGTTCTTGATCTCGTGCGCCACGTCCGCGGCAAACCGCTCGGTGGCGTCCATGCGGGACCACAGGGCGGCCGAGCTGTCCCGCAGCGCATGGGCCAGTTCGGCGATCTCGTCGCGGCGGCGCATCAGCGCAGGTGGCACAGCGCCAGCGCGGCCATGGCCCTCCCGCATGTCCCGCGCCGCCTGACTCAGCCGCAGGATGGGGCGCGCGATGGTGAGCGACAGATACCAGGACAGCATCACCGTCAGCACCAGGGCGGTGACGAACAGGCCCAGGATGGAGCCGCGGATCGCCACCAGGCTGCCATCCACCTCCCGCGCGTCCCGCGTCAGCTGCACGATGCCGACGGTGTGGCGGTTGCGCATGATCGGCTCGGCCACCGTCACCAGCAGGCGGTTGTCGGCGGTGCGGCGGATGTAGGGTGGCGTCTCGCGGCCCTGGTCGGAGGTGAGCTTCAGCTCAGCCTTCACGTCCGGCTGCCAATCCGGCCCGGCGGCGGCGGGGCCGGTCTGCACGGTGGCCATCGGCTCGTGCGGCAGGAACGACAGCAGCCGGTCGTAGATCGTCTGCACCGTGCCCTCGAACGGGGTGCGGTCGGCAGCGGGCGGCAGCGGCTGGGTGTGGACGTCGCCGCCCTCACCTTGCCGCATCCGGCTGTCCGCCACCACCTGGCCGTCCGCGCTGTAGATCTTGGCCTGGCTGTTGGGCGTGGGGTCGGTGAGGCGGCGCAGCAGCGGACGGGCGAGCTCAGGCACCAGCACGGGGTTCTCCGGGTCCGTCTCGCGCACCGCAGACTCGCCAAGCGCGCCGGCATAGATGCGGGCCTGCTCGCGCAGCGCGGTGACCTCGTTCTCCAGCAGGCCGTTCTGGTACTGGTCCAGGTAGAGCAGGGCTGCCACCAGCAGCACCAGCGGCAGTGCGTTGACCAGCAAGATACGGCGCAGCAGCGGCGGCACCCAGCGGCGCGGCAGCGGCAGGCGCAGCGGCGGCGTCATGGGCGAGATGGGGGCGCCGATGTCGGGCACCTCAGCCCTCCTTGTAGCGGTAGCCGATGCCGTAGAGCGTCTCGATGTGGTCGAAGCTGTCGTTGCCGGTGCGGAACTTCTTGCGCACCCGCTTGATGTGGCTGTCGATGGTGCGGTCATCCACGTAGGTGGTCTCGCCGTAAGCGGCGTCGATCAGCTGATCGCGGGACTTCACCATGCCGGGGCGGGCGGCAAGGGCCTTGACGAGCAGGAATTCCGTCACCGTCAGCTGGATGTCGGTACCCCGCCAGGTGCATTGGTGCTTGGTCTCATCCAGGGTCAGGTCGCCGCGTGTCATGACGCCGCCGGGTGCGGCGCCGGAGCCTTCGGCGCGGCTGCTCTCGTTGCGCCGCAGCAGGGCGCGGATGCGTTCGATCAGCAAGCGCTGGGAAAACGGCTTGGTGATGTAGTCGTCGGCTCCCAGGCGCAGGCCCATCAGCTGGTCCACCTCCTCGTCCTTGGAGGTGAGAAAGATGACCGGCATGGAGGAGCGCTGGCGCAGCCGCTGCAGCAGCTCGATGCCGTCCATGCGCGGCATCTTGATGTCCAGCACCGCGAGGTCCACCGGGCGGGCGGTAAGGCCCTGCAAGGCGCTCTCGCCATCGGTGTAGGTGCGGACCTGGAAGCCCTCAGCCTCCAGCGTCATGCTGACGGAGGTGAGGATGTTGCGGTCGTCGTCGACCAGGGCGATGGTGTGCTTCATGGGCGGGCGCCTCGGGTGGCAATGCGGCAGCGTGCCGCCAGATTATGGCGCAAAACGGACCGGGCGGGGAACAGGCCATGGCGGATGAGCCGCAGACGACGAAGCCGGAGCGCGGCGCCCCCGACCGCAGCGCGACAGTGTGGCAGGCCCGCACTCTGTTGCGGAACGCGCGGGCCGGCACGCTGGCGACGCAGGAGGGTGGGCAGCCGTACGCGGCGCTCGTCACCCCTACGCCGGCGCCCGACCTGTCCCTGCTGATGCTGCTGTCCGGCCTGTCCGCCCACACGCGGCACCTGCGCGACGACGGGCGCTGTGCCCTGATGGTGACGGGCGAGGCGACCGACGGCAACCCGCAGACCGCGCCGCGGCTGACGGTCATGGGCGTGGCGAGTGCTGAGTCGGACCCGGCGCTCAAGGCCCGCTGGATCGCGCGGCACCCTTACGCCGGGTTCTACGCCGGGCTGAGCGATTTCCGCCTAGTGCGGCTGCGGCTCACCGGCGGCCAGTTCATCGGCGGCTTCGCCAGCGCGCACCGGTTCAGCCAGGCCGAGCTGACGCCCGACCCAGCCGCGGTGGCCGCGGTGGCGGTGGCGGAAGCGGACATCATGGCGCACATGAACGCCGACCATGCGGCGGCGGTGGAGCGGATGGCCGGCGGCCCCGGGTGGCGTATGGCGGCGGTGGACGTGGACGGGTGCGATCTGCTGCGGGAGGGGACAGTGCTGCGGGTGGCCTGGTCCGCGCCGGTGGCGGATGCGGGGGGCGTGCGGGGGGAGCTGATGCGGCTGGCACGGGGCGGGGCGGCTTAGCGGGCTGGCGGAGGGAGGCAAAGCATCGTCAGGAATGACTGTGCCACCGCGCGTGATCGAGTGAGACCTGACCCATGCCGTCCATGTCCGGACCATCCAACGCGCTGGACGATCTAAGCGAAGAATTCGGCCGTGTTCACACCAAGCTCGACCGGATCGATGCGGGGTTGGAGCGGATGGAGACATGCACCGGGCTGATTGAGCAGTAAGCAAGAGGCTCACAGCATCAAACACGCGGTGTTGAACTCATCGCGACTGGACCCAAGCCGTAAGTTGCTGGAACGTCACCGCGGCGCGAAGCGGCTATGAGTCGTGTGACCACCCAAGCGATGATCGGTGTGCCGATCAGGGTCGGCGCGATGAAGGCCACCGGCCTGGGCAGGAAGGCCAGCGCGTTGACGGCGAAGGCGCTCACGATGGCGATGTAGCCGGCCGACATGCCGATCACGTGCCGGATCAGCCAAGCGCCGGGCAGCATCCGCCCTTTGAGGATGCGCAGCTCGCGCATGGCGAGAAAGCTGCCGACGACCCCGAAGAACAGCGAAGTCATATCCCCGCGTCCGGCCAGGCCATCGGCCAGCAGCCCGCCGCTGAACGCGAGCGTTAGGCCGGAGACGAGCCAGTCGAACCAGCGCGCGCCCAGCCCCTCATGCAGACGCCGCTGGCTGAGCGCCCGCCAGCCGTTGAACACCAGGAAAAAGCTGAACACTGCGATGACCAGCAGGAACTGGTTGCCCGTCGCAACCGCCAGGATGAGTGCGGACGCGGCGGTGCCGGCCATCGCGATGGCATAGGCGCGCCCGGACGCCCGGTGAAGCGTCCGGCCCTTGGGGGCTGCCATGGCGACTGGCCCGGCGACGAGGGCAAGCGTGCCGCCAGCCACGTGGGTCGCCAGCATCAGGTTGAACGCCAGGCCCGGCATCGCCCTCACTCCCGCATCTTGACGGTGACAAGATCATGCGCGGCGAACCTCGTCAACGGAAATCTTGCCAACGTCAAAATGCCGAGGATAAGGAAGGCATGGGCCACGACTCGCATCATGCCGCGCAGCCCTACCACCACGGCTCGCTGCGCACGGCGCTGCTGGACGCCGCCGAAACCATCTTGGAACGCGACGGCTTCCAGGCGCTGACCCTGCGGGCCGCGGCCCGCGCCGCCGGCGTCTCCCATGCTGCCCCTGCGCACCATTTCGGTGATCTGATCGGGCTGCTCAGCGAACTTGCCTCCATCGGATACGTGCGGTTCCGCGCTACCCTGCTCGCGGAGATGGCAGACGCAGGCGCCGCGCCAAAAGGCAGGCTGCATGCGATGGGCCGCGGCTATGTCCGATTTGCCCGCGACCATCCCAACCTGTTCCTGCTCATGTTCCGCAGCGAACGTCTCGACACGCAGCGTCCGGCGCTGTCTGAGGCCATGAATGCGGCCTACGGCGCGCTTGCCGAGGCTGCGGGCGCTTCGGCTGATGCGTCTTCGGCGCCGCGCGCGGCCGCGCAAACCGGCGCGGCGTCCAGCCGGCTTGCAGACATCGCGGCGGCTTGGGCCATTGCGCACGGCCTTGCGCTGCTGCTGATCGACGGACGCCTGAGCATGTTCACGGACAAGGCAGGCACGGAGGCGTTCATCAGCGCCGCGCTCTCGCGCTTGATGCTATGAGGGCTGACATGGAATGGCTCAGCAAATGCGGAGGACAAGCAATTGACGGCGACGATCATACCGGAAGGCTGGGTGGTGCTGCCGACGCAAGCGTTCGGCACGCACGTCGGCCCGTTCTACCGCCCCGCGGCGGACGGCATGCTGCTGTGCGGCTTCGTCGCCGATGAGCGTCATGGCAATATGCGCGGGGTAGCGCATGGCGGGATGCTGGCCACCGCGTTCGACGTGGCGCTCGGTCATGCCAGCTGGGCGGCAGCGGACGGACGCCCCAGCGCCACGGTGCAGCTCGGCGTGCAGTATATCGGCGCATTGCAGTTGGGCGAGTTCGCCACCATCCAAGCCGAGATCACGCGCACCACGCGCAGCCTCGTCTTCATCCGCGGCGTCATGGCAACGGGCGGGCGCACCGTGGCGACGGCGGAGGGCATCTGGAAAATCCTCGCCTGGCGCGGCGAGCCGTTCGTGCCGCCGGGCGGATAAGCAATGGCCGCAGCGCCGGACGCGCCCGGGCCGCTGTTCCAGCAGTGCTGCCTGCTGCTGCGGCAGCAGGACCCGGCGGCCAACGCGCTGCTGCCCCGCCTGCAGCAATTCCCTGGCTATGAGCAGGGATGGCTGGACTTAGGCAAAGCCTTGCTGCCGCAGCAAGCCGCGGGCGCGTTGGTCGCCTTCAGCCGCGCGCACGCCGCCCGCGTGAGCCTGACGGCGGCGCTCGGCCAAGCGGCGGCGCTCTCTTTGCTCGGCCGCCATGCCGAGGCCGCTGCGGCGTGCGAAGCGGCGCAGGCATTGGCGCCCAAGGATGCGCAGCCGTTCGCACAACTCGGGCGGGTGCGGCGGCAGGCTGGGGATTGGCCAGGCGCCCGGGCCGCGTTCGCGCAGGCTGCGGCGCTTGACCCCATGTCCGCGCAAATCTGGTTCAGCTTCGGCGTCGCGTGCCAGGATGTTCGCGACCATGCCGGGGCGGTCAAGGCCTTCAGTGCGGCGCTCGCCCTCAAGCCGGATTGGCACGAGGCCGCGTTCAACCTTGGCGTGGCGCACCAAGAGGCGGGCGGGCTGGAGGGGGCGCTCGACGCCTATGCCGCCGCCTTCCGGTTGCTCCCGGCACAATTCGGCCGCATCGCGCAGGCGCTGACGTCACCCCGGGTCGGGCGGGTCTGGCTGCATCCCGACGCCCTGCGGGCCGAGTTGGCCGGGCGGGCCTGAGCGGGCGGCGCGGTAATCCTTGCGGTACACCCCCGGCATGGCCATGAGGCTGGCCGCCAGGGCGTCGTATGCCGCCGGGTCCAGCGCCTCCTGCACCAGTTGCAGCGGCTGGCGGGATACGGGGAAGCACTGGGCGATGGGAGTGCCGCGGGGCAGCACGCCTTCCCACGCCGGGTCGGTCCAGGTGGCGGGGAACAGCAGGCCCACGTCGTGAAAGCGGTCGCAATCCACCAGGCCGCTGAGCAGGCGGAACGGCAGGTCGGCGCGGTTGACCGGGTGGGTGGCGAACAGGGACCAGCCCGGCTCCAGCTCAACCGTCCAGAAGCTGTTGAACTTCACGATCACCTGGCCCGGCGCGTGGAACGGCGTGCCCGCCACCTGCGCCGGGGCGTGGAAGCTGACCGGGGCGCGGGGATGGTGCCCGGCGGCCGGAGGCGGCACGTCCCAGTCCCAGGACAGCGTGGCCCCCCGCACCGTCACGTCGCAGGGAAGGGGGATGACGAAACCATGCGCCATGGCGTCCACGAAGGGCGGGCATTGCTTGACAGTGCGGACGGCGTCCTCGTGCATGTCGGACGGGGTGGTGCGCGGCATGGCGCGGACCCAGGCGGGCAGCGCGTCCCGCGCCGGAACGGGCGGCGGCAGGGCGCCGCGCAGCGCCGGGTCGCAGCGGAGAATGACGCGCACCTCAGCTGGGCTGGTGCAGCGTCTGCGCCACGGCCTTGCGCCAACCGGCATAGCGCGCGTCCCGCTCCGGCTCGGCCATCGCAGGGGTGAAGCGGGACGCAGGCGTCCATTGGCCCTGGAACGCGGCCGGCTCCGGGTATAGGCCGGCATCCAGCCCGGCGAGGTAGGCAGCACCTAAGGCTGTGGTTTCCAGGCTGCCGGGGCGTTCCACCGGCACGCCCGCCATGTCGGCCAGGAACTGCATGGTCCAGTCGCTCGCGGTCATGCCGCCATCGACGCGCAGCACGGTCTCCCCGGTCCAGCCGGCGTCGTCCAGCATGGCTTGCAGCAGGTCCCGGGTTTGATAGCCGACGGCCTCCAGCACGGCGCGGGCCAGCTCGTTGCGGGTGGTGCCGCGGGAGATGCCGGTGATGGCGGCGCGGGCGTGGCTGTCCCAGTGCGGCGCGCCGAGGCCGGTGAAGGCGGGCACCACGTACACGGGCTGCGCCGGGTCGGCCTGCGCGGCCAGGGCGCCGGTTTCCGCCGCGTCCGCCACCAGGCCCAGCCCGTCGCGCAGCCACTGCACGGCGGCGCCGGCGGAAAAGATGGAGCCTTCCAGGGCGTAGGTGCGGCGGCCGCGGAACTGGCAGGCGATGGTGCTCACCATGCGGTGGGTGGAGGGCAGCGGCTGCTCCCCCACGTTCAGCAGCACGAAGGCGCCGGTGCCGTAGGTGGCCTTCACCATGCCGCGGCTGAAGCAGGCCTGGCCCACCAGGGCGGCCTGCTGGTCCCCGGCGATGCCGCGCACCGGCACCGCGGCGCCCAGCAGCCCCGGCTCCGTCGTGCCAAACAGTCCGGCGCTGTCGCGGATGGCGGGCAGCATGGCGCGCGGTACGTTGAATAGGCGCAACATCGGCTCGCTCCACTCGGCCGTGGCGATGTCGCACAGCAGGGTGCGGGAGGCGTTGGTGGCGTCCGTGGCGTGCACCCGGCCGCCGGTCAGCCGCCAGAGCAGGAAACTGTCCACCGTGCCGAAGGCGAGCCTGCCGGCTTCGGCCCGGGCGCGGGCGCCGGCCACGTTGTCCAGCACCCAGCCGATTTTGGTAGCGGAGAAATACGGGTCGATGCGCAGCCCCGTGATGGCGGCGACTGCTGCGGCGTGGCCGTCCCGCTGCAGGGCCTCGCAGGCGGGGGCGGTGCGGCGGTCTTGCCAAACGATGGCGTTGTGGATCGGCTGGCCGGTCTGGCGGTCCCAGACAAGGGTGGTCTCGCGCTGGTTGGCGATGCCGATGGCCGCCAAGGCGCACGCCTCCAGGCCGGCGCGCTGCAAGGCCTCGCGGGCGGTGGCGAGCGCGGTGGACCACAGCGCCTCCGGGTCGTGCTCCACCCAGCCGGAGCGGGGATAGAGCTGCGGGAACTCCTGCTGCGCCGCGGCGAGCGGTGCCCGGTCCGGGCCATACACGATGGCCCGGGTGGAGGTGGTGCCCTGGTCGATGACGAGGATGAGAGCGGTCATGTCGGGTGCGGTGCGCTGGCCCCCTCACCCCGGCCCTCTCCCGCAAGGGGAGAGGGGGAGGCAAGGGTGCGGCGGGTCAGCCGGTGTGCTTCGGGGGCGAGGCGGCCCAGGTCTTGAGCAGGGTGTCATAGTCCACCGTCTCGCCCTGCGGCTTCTCGTTAGCCAGCTTGCGCTGCGGGGCCAGGTTGCCGTCCTTCTCCGCCTGGGCATACCAGTATTCCGGGTCCCGTTCCTCGTTCATCACCGGGCCAAGCTTGCCCATCACGCCGGAGCGCTGCAGCCGGGTCATGATGGCGTCCTGGTCGCGCGCCAGCCCATCCATCGCCTGCTGCGGCGTGGCGGAGCCGGAGATGGCGTTGGAGATGTTTTGCCACCACACCTGCGCCATCTTGCCGTAGTCCGGCACGTTGACGCCGGTGGGCGTCCACTCCTTGCGCGCCGGGCTGCGATAAAACTCCACCAGCCCGCCGACCTTGGGGGCGAGGTCGGTGAGCGCCTGGCTCCACACGTCGCTCTCGCGGATGATGTGCAGCGAGACCAGCGCCTTCTTCAGCGTGACGGTCTTGGAGGTGCAGAACTGGGCGTAGAGCCAGCCTGCCTTGATCTTCTCCATCGGCGCGTATTTCAGCAGCGTCCAGCAGCCGACATCCTGGTAGCCGAGCTTCATGCCCTCCTTCCAGTACGGGCCGTGCGGGCTAGGGGCCATGCGCCACTTCGGCGTGCCGTCGTCGTTCATCACCGACAAGCCGGGCTTGGTCAGGCTGTCGGTGAAGGCGCTGTACCAGAAGATCTGCTGCGCGATGTGGCCTTGCGCCGGCACCGGGCCGGACTCCAGGAAGTCCATGCCGGCGGCCTCGGGCGGGGCGTATTTCTTGAGCCACTCGATATACTTGGTCAGCGCGTACACCGCCGCCGGGCCGTTGGCGTCGCCGCCGCGGCGGATGGAGGAGCCGCGCGGGATGCTGTCCACCATGCGGATACCCCACTCGTCCACCGGCCGGCCGTTGGGCAGGCCGCGGTCCCCGGCGCCGGCCATGGACAGCCAAGCGTCGGTGAAGCGCCAGCCGAGCGAGGGATCTTTCTTGCCGTAGTCCATGTGGCCGTACACGCGGACGCCGTCGATCTCCTTCACCGTGTTGCTGAAGAAGTCGGCGATGTCCTCGTAGGCGGACCAGTTCACCGGCACGCCCAATTCGTAGCCGAACTGCTTCTTGAATGCCGCCTTCAGTTCGGGGCGCTGGAACCAGTCGTGTCGGAACCAGTACAGGTTGGCGAACTGCTGGTCCGGCAGCTGATAGAGCTTGCCGTCAGTGAAGGTGCCGAAGGAGAGGCCCATAAAGTCCGGCAGGTCCAGCGTCGGGCTGGTCACGTCCTTGCCCTCGCCGGCCATGAAGTCGGTCAGCGAGCCGCCGACGATGTCGCCGTAGCGCGGGTGGGTGCCGATGAAGTCCGAGTCGTTCATCCACATGTCGTAGATCGGCCGGCCGGACTGCATCTCGACCTCGATCTTGTCCACCAGGTTGCCCTCGTCGATCAGATCGTGGTTGACCTTGATGCCGGTGATCTCGGCGAAGGCCTGCGTCAGCGTGTGCGACTCGTAGTCATGCACCTTGAGGATTTCGGAGACGGTGTTGACCTGCATGCCGACGAACGGCTTGGCGGCGTTGATGAACCACTCCATCTCCGCCATCTGCGCGTCCTTGCTAAGCGTGGACGGCTGGAACTCGCTGTCCACCCACTTCTTGGCCGCGTCCACCTGCTGCGCGTGCGACACGCCGCTGCGGATCAGTACCCCGGCGCCGGCCGCTGCGGCGGCGCCCTTCATCACGTCGCGGCGTTTCATGGCGTTCTCTCCCTATTTTTGTTTAGGCGAACCGGAACATCGCCGCCGCGAAGGCCAGTGCCGCCGCGAGCGGATACCACAGCCCATCGCCGCCCAGCCGCATCCACAGGATGAACAGGAAGGCGGTGCCGAGCAGCGAGACGAAGAAGCGGTCGCCCCGCGTGGTGGGATACCCGAGGATGCCGCGCCGCGGCGTCTCCGGGCGGTAGATGGCGAGCAGCGTCAGGCTCACCAGGGCGCAGGAGATGGCGGCGAAGAAGCCGGCCGTCTGCCAGGTCCAGGCCATCCAGGCCATCAGCGCGTCCTGCTGAGAAGAAGTCGGGGCTTCGCCCCGAACCCCACCAGAGGACAGTCGTCCTCTGGACACCTGGATAAAGGGGTCAAGGGGACCACCGTCCCCTTGCGGGTGCAGGGCAGAGCCCTGCGGGGCTTCAGCAATCCCCTAAACGCGGCCAAGTGCGAACCCTTTGGCGATGTTGTTGCGCACGAACCAGATCACGACGGCCCCCGGCAGCATCGTCAGCACTCCGGCCGCGGCAAGCAAGCCCCAATCCATGCCGGCCGCGGAATAAGTCCGTGTCATCACCGCCACGAATGGCTTGGCGTCCACCGTGGTCAGCGTGGTGGCGAGCAGCTGCTCCACCCAGGAGAACATGAAGCAGAAGAACGCCGCCACGCCGATGCCGTTGGCCACCAGCGGCAGGAAGATGCGGACGAAGAAGCGCGGGAAGCTGTAGCCGTCCAGTGCCGCCGTCTCGTCGATCTCGCGCGGCACGCCGGACATGAAGCCTTCCAGAATCCATACCGCCAGCGGCACGTTGAACAGGCATTGGGCGAGCGCCACTGCCCACACCGTGTCGAACAGGCCGACCGCCGAGTACAGGTTGAAGAACGGCATGGCGTACACCGCCGGCGGCGCCATCAGGTTGGACAGCAGCCAGAAAAACATGTGCTTGTCGCCGAGGAAGCGGTAACGGCTGAAGGCATACGCCGCCGGCAGCGCGATGCTGACGGAGATGACCGTGTTGAGCGCGACGTACTCCAGCGAGTGCAGGAAGCCGCCGTACCAGGCCGGGTCGGCGAAGATAAAAGCGTAGTGCGCCAGCGTCGGGCGGTGCGGCCAGAAGGTCAGTGCGCCGGTGATCTCCTCGTTGGACTTGAAGCTCATGTTCAACAGCCAGTAGATCGGCACGAAGAGCACGAGCAGGTAGCCGCCCATCACGAGCTTGCGGCTCATGCCCCCTTCCTCGCGTCCAGCTGCGTCATGGTGGTAAAGAACACGTAGCACAGCGTGAGCGTGATCAGGTTGTAGGTCAGCGACATCGCTGCCGCGTTGCCAAGGTCCACCTGGCCGAGCGCGATCTTCACCAGGTCCAGCGAGAGAAAGCTGGTGGCCTCGCCGGGTCCGCCGCCGGTGACCACGGAGGGCTCGGTGTAGATCATGAAGCTTTCCATGAAGCGCAGCAGCACGGCGATGATCAGCACCCGGCGCAGCTTGGGCAGTTCGATGTTCATGAACACTGACCAACGGCGCGCGCCGTCGATGCGGGCGGCCTGGTAGAACGCGTCAGGAATCGCCTTCAGCCCCGCGTAGCACAGCAGCGCCACCATGGAGGTCCAGTGCCACACGTCCATCACCACGATGGTGGCCCAGGCAGAGAACGGGTCCTGCGTGTCGTTGTAGTGGATGCCGAGGCCGTTCACCGCCGCCCCCAGCAGGCCGATGTCTTGGCGGGCGAACACCTGCCAGATCAGGCCCACCACGTTCCAGGGGATCAGCATCGGCAGCGCGATCAGCACCAACGTCAGGCCCACGGTCCAGCCGCGGCGGGGAATGCTGAGCGACACCAGGATGCCGAGCGGCACCTCGATCGCCAGCACGACGGCGGAGAAGGCCAGGTTGCGCACCAGCGCGCGGGCGAAGCGCCCGCCGATGTCGGTGGTGGGGTCGAACAGGTTGTGGAACCACTCGGCGCCGTTCCAGAAGAACGCGTTCTGGCCCATGGAGTCCTGCACCGAGTAGTTCACCACCGTCATCATCGGGATAATGGAGGAGAACATCACGAAGCACAGCACGGGAATGACGAATAGCCAGGCGCGCTGGTTGACCGGCTTGTCGTTCATGCCGCCTGCCCCATGGCCTGCCCTGGCACCCGGCGGTCGTTGGCGAACACGTGGCAATGCGCCGGGTCCAGCCGCATGCAAGCCTCGCTGCCCGCGATGCTGACACCGGGCGGCAGGGTGGCGGTGATTGGGTGGCCTTCGAAGGTCGCCCGCGCCAGCCGGCGGCGGCCGAGGTCCTCCACGCGCTGCACCTGCACCGGCAGGCCGCCCGCGGCGATGGTTGCGAACTCCGGGCGGATGCCGAGCTGCACGCCTCCCATCGCGTCGTAGGCGGCGGCGAGCTCCACTTGGTGGCCGCCGAGCGAGGCGGTGCGGCCGCTCACGTCCGCCGGCAGCAGGTTCATGCCGGGGGAGCCGATGAAGTAGCCGACGAAGGTGTGCTCCGGCGTATCGAACAGCTCCGCGGGCGTGCCGATCTGCAAGACGCGGCCCTCGTTCATCACCATTACGCGGTCGGCGAAGGTCAGTGCCTCCGTCTGGTCGTGGGTGACGTAGATCATCAGCAGGTCGAGCGCCTGGTGCACCGCCTTGAGCTTGGAGCGCAGCTCCCACTTCAGCGCCGGGTCAATGACGGTGAGCGGCTCGTCGAACAGCACGGCGGCCACGTCGGCGCGCACCAGGCCGCGGCCGAGGGAAATCTTCTGCTTGGCGTCCGCCGAGAGGCCGCGGGCGCGGCGGCGCAGGTCGGGCGTGAGACCCAGCATGGCCGCCACTTCCGCCACCCGCGCATCCGCCTGGCGGCGTGGCACGCCGCGGTTGCGCAAGGGAAAGGCGAGGTTCTCGGCCACCGTCATGGTGTCGTAGATCACGGGGAACTGGAACACCTGGGCGATGTTGCGCCGCTCCGTCGGCAGCCGGGTCACGTCGGCGCCGTCGAACAGCAGGCGGCCGTGCGAGGGGATGACCAAGCCGGAGATGATGTTCAGCAGCGTCGTCTTGCCGCAGCCGGACGGGCCGAGCAGGGCGTAGGCGCGACCTTGCTGCCAGACATGGGTCATCGGCTTGAGCGCGTAGTCGGCCTCGCTGCGGGGGGCGGCGTAGGCGTGGCCAATGCCGTCGAGCGTGATGGTGGCCATCAGGACGCCTCGGCCATCTGCCGCGGGATCACCCGCGCGCCCGTGGCGGCGAACACGAAGCTGCGGCCGGTGTCCACGTGCACTTGGACCGCTTGGCCGATCGGCAGGTCGTGCACGCCGGGCACGAGGCAGACCAGCGTGCCGTGCGGCGTGCGGACGTGGACGAAGCTCTCGGAGCCGTTGATCTCGGTCACTTCGACCGATCCCGGCAAGCTGAGGGCGCTCGGCGGGGCGGCGCCGATCGCAATATCCTCGGCGCGGCACCCGAGGCGGTAGAGGCCGTCCGCCAGGCCGCGCAGCGGCGGCGGGCAAGGGCCGGCCTCCGTTCCCAGCAGCAGGCGTGCGCCGCGAATCTCGAACGCCAGCTCGTTCAGCGGCGGGTCGGAGCACACGCGGGCGGCGGCGACGGTTTCTGGCTGGCGGTACACCTGCGCGGCCGGGCCGGTCTGCACCACGTGGCCTTCGCTGAGCGCGATCGTGACACCGCCCAGCAGCAGCGCCTCGGTCGGCTCCGTGGTGGCATAGACCAGGATGGCGCCGCTCTCGGCGAACAGGCGGGGCAGTTCCTCGCGCAGTTCCTCGCGCAGCTTGTAGTCGAGGTTGCCGAGCGGCTCGTCCAGCAGCACCAATTCGGCCTGCTTGACCAGGGCGCGGGCGATAGCGGTGCGCTGCTGCTGCCCGCCGGAGAGCTGCGCCGGCATGCGCTGCAGCATCGACTCCAGCCGCAGCAGCCGCGCCGCGTGCTGCACCCGGCGTTCGATCTCGGCCCGCTTCACCCCGGCCACGCGCAGCGGCGAGGCGATGTTCTCGTACACGCTCAGCGTCGGGTAGTTGACGAATTGCTGGTACACCATCGCCACCGACCGGCGGCGCACTGCAACACCCGTCACGTCCCGGCCGTCCAGCAAGATGCGGCCGGCGGTGGGCTTCTCCAAGCCGGCCATGAGCCGCATCAGCGTCGTCTTGCCGGCCAGCGTCGGCCCCAGCAGCACGTGCAGCCCGCCGCGCTGCAGCACCAGAGACACGTCGCGCAGCAGCCAATCCGCGCCGGATTGCAGCCCCACCCCTTGCAGCGCCAGGCTCAAGCGACGCGGGCCTGGCCTGGATGGGTGATGTCGTGCATGGCGGCATCCAGCTTCGCCACCTGCTCGGGCGTCATGCGCAGGCCGAGCTTGCTGCGGCGCCATACGACGTCGGCGGCGGCGGTCGCCCACTCGGCCCGCATGAGGTATCGCACCTCCGCTTCCGTCAGATCCGCGCCGAACACCGTGCCGAGCGCCTCGGCCGAGTCCGCCGCGCCGAGCAAATCGTACGTGCGGGTGCCGTAGGCGCGCAACAGCCGGTGCAGCGTGGCAGGGGCCAGAAAGGGATATTGCCCGCGCAGCTTGCCGAGTTCCTGATCGAATCCGTCGATCGGGAAATCCCCGCCGGGCAGCGCGGCCTTGCCGGTCCAGCCAGCGGGCAGGCCCGGCGGGGCAGGCAAGTGGGACGCCAGCTTGGCCAATGCCGCTTCTGCCAGGCGACGGTAGGTGGTGATCTTGCCGCCGAACACGGAAAGCAGCGCGGGGCTGCCCTCCGGCGCGTCCAGGTCCAGCACGTAGTCCCGGGTCGCTTCCTGCGCCGCTGAGGCGCCGTCGTCGTAGAGCGGCCGAACGCCGGAGTAGGTCCACACAACTTGGTCGGGCGTGACCGGCTGCTTCAGGTACTCGGTGGCGCAACGGCAGAGATAGGCGATCTCGTCCGCAGAGGCCTCGGCGAGCGCCGGGTCGCCTTGGTAGTCGCCGTCCGTGGTGCCGATGAGGGAGAAGTCGCGCTCGTAGGGGATCACGAAGAAGATGCGGTTGTCGGCGTTTTGGAAGATGTAGCATTGATCGCCGTCATACAGCTTGCGGACGACGATGTGGCTGCCTTTGACCATGCGCACGCGTGCGGACGTGTTGGCGCGCACCACGCCGCGCAGCACGTCGCCCACCCAAGGGCCGGCCGCGTTCACCACGGCGCGGGCGCGCACGGTGCGGCGCTCCCCGCTGGCGACGTCCAGCATCTGCAAGGTCCAGACCCCGTCCGCCCGGTCGGCGCTGACGCAGCGGGTGCGCAGGGCGACGGCGGCGCCGCGGGCGGCGGCGTCCATCGCGTTGAGCACCACCAGGCGCGAATCCTCCACCCAGCAGTCGGAGTACTCGAAGCCGAGGGTGAACTCGGGCTTCAGCGGTGCGCCTACCGGATCATGCCGCAGGCGCATGGTGCGGGTGGCGGGCAAGCGCTTGCGGCCGCCGAGATGGTCATACATCAGCAGGCCGAGCCGCAGCAGCCAGGCCGGGCGCAGGCCCTTGTGGTGCGGCAGCACGAAGCGCAGCGGCCAGATGATGTGCGGGGCGATGCCCCACAGCACCTCTCGCTCCATCAGCGCCTCGCGCACCAGGCGGAACTTCTTGTGCTCCAAGTAGCGCAATCCGCCATGCACCAGCTTGGTGGAAGAGGAGGAAGTGGCGGAGGCCAGGTCTTTGGCTTCGCACAGCGTCACCGACCAGCCGCGCCCGGCGGCATCGCGCGCGATGCCGCTGCCGTTGATGCCGCCGCCGATGATGGCGAGGTCGTAGATACTGGGGGCAGGCATGGCTTGGTGCGTTCCCTTGAGGGCCGATGTCGGCTCGGCTTGCCGCGCCACGCTATCGCGACGGAAATCGCACATCAAGCGAATAAAGCGAACACTAATCGAAACTCGGCCCAGGCGGCATCACTCGCCTGGCATAAACGATCCCCAATGTGGCCTATGAAGTTGACCATCACTGGAATTATGGAGTTTGGTGCATACGATCGCCCTCGTTTCGGCCGATGCTCCTGAAGCTCCATGAGGGACGACCGTGCCGCAAAAAGGGGAGATTCGTTGCCTGACCGGCTTGCGCGGCATGGCTGCGATGCTCGTTGTGCTGCACCATTTCAGGCCCACGGACCGCTTTATGTTGCTGAATTCGTTCAGCCAGCATGGCTATTTGGGCGTTGACGCCTTCTTTGTCCTGAGCGGGTTCGTGATGGCTTACGTCCACCACGGCCGCAACGGACGGTGGGGCGAGTCTGGCGTGCTCCGCGGCTTCCTCATGCAGCGGGCGGGCCGGATCTATCCGCTCTACATCGTCCTGACGCTGGCCTGCATCCCCCTGGCGCTCGGTCGTCTGCTCCCGTTCAAGACGCCGCTGTCCATCGAAAAGATTGCCGAGAATGCGTTGCTGATCCAGGGCTGGGGCTTGGACCTCGGCATCGATCCTCCAGGATGGTCGCTCAGCACCGAAGCCGCGGCCTACTTGCTGTTTCCGCTACTGCTTGCCGCGTCCCTGTCCCAGCGCCGCATCGTCATCGTCGGAACGGTTTGCGCCGTGTTGGCCGCCTACGTCGTGCTCGCCTCGCTGTCCGACGAAGCTTTTCAGGAAGTTGGCTGGCGCCATGGCGGGTTGAACATCTCAGAAACTCGGACCCTTGGGCCCGTCGTGCGCTGCGTCGCCGGGTTCACGCTCGGCCTCCTGACCTGGCGCGCGATGCAGGACGCGCGCTGGCGCCGGGTCGCATCGAGCGGCCTGCTCTGCTGGGCGACCAGCATGCTGCTGCTGGGCCTGCTGTTCCTGCGCAGCACGGATTTGGTCGCGCTGATGCTGATGCCTGTGCTGATCGGCTGCCTCGTCACGGAACGCTCCGCCGTCGTCCGAGCCCTGGCCTCCCGGCCGATGCACCAGCTCGGCGTGTGGTCCTACGCGCTCTACCTGGTGCATTACCCCATGCTTGGGTTGCGCCGCGTCGCGATGGATGCGCTGGGCCAGGTCGGCATCATGCAGGCCTCTGCGCTGGCCTGGGTTCTCGTCTTGGCCTGCATGATCGCTGCCGCCGCTTTGCTCAACCGCTTCGTGGAGCGCCCGGCGCAGCGCGCCATCAAGCGGTGGACTGGCCCGGCGCGGCATCCGGCAGGCCCGCCAGATGCCGCGCCGGCCTGAGGCGGATCGGGACGCGGCCGGGAAGCGGGCTTGCGCAGGGGGAACGGCTTGCGCCAGTCTGGCGCCTACGCACAGGAAGGCGGCGCAGCGATGGACCATCCGCACGGGATCGACATCCTTGAACTCACCGTCGAGGCGGTCCAGGCCGGGTTCGCGCGCGGCACGTTCACCGCCGCCGAGCTGACGCAGGCGTTCATCGACCGGATCGCCACGTTCAACCCATCCTACAACGCCATCATCTTCCACAATCCGGACGCCCTGGCGGACGCGGCGGAGATCGACCGCCGCCGGGCCGCCGGGGAGGCGCTCGGGCCGCTGGCCGGCGTGCCGGTGGTGGTGAAGGACCCGATGGACATGGTGGGCTTTCCCACCACCGCCGGCTGGGCGCCGTTGCACAGCGGCGCGGGCGGGGTGGACCTGATGCCCGCCACCGACTCCCCCGTGGTGGCGCGGATGCGGGCGGCCGGCGCGGTGATCCTCGGCAAGACCAACGTGCCCGTGCTGAGCCACACCGGCAGCCACGCCAACGACAGCTGGGCCGGCCCCACCTACAACGCCGCTGGGCGCGGCTTTCTGCCCGGCGGCAGCAGCGCCGGCACCGCGACCGCCGTGGCCGCCAGCCTGGCCGTGCTGGGGCTGGCGGAGGAGACCGGCGGCTCCATCCAGAACCCGGCCTCCGCGCAGGCGCTGGTCGGCCTCAAGCCGAGCTTCGCCCTGGTGCCCAACGCCGGGGTGATGCCGCTTTCGGCCAACCGCGACGTGGTGGGGCCGATTGCCCGCTGCGTGCGGGACGCGGCGCTCACGCTGGACGTGCTGGCGGGCTACACAGCGGAGGACCCGAAGACCATCGCCGGCGTCGGCCACCGGCCCAGGGGCGGCTATGCCTCGCTGCTGCGCGACGACGCGCTGGCGGGCAAGCGCATCGGGCTCTACGGCCCAGGCTGGCGCGACCAGCCGTTGTCCGAGGAGGCCGGCCGCCTGTACGGCCGCGCCCGGCAGGAGCTGGAGGCGCGCGGGGCGGTGCTGGTGGAGGACCCGTTCGCCGGGTCCGGCTTCGCGGCGCTGCGGCAGCCCGTGTCGGCCACGGTCGCGTTCGACGCGCGGGGGCTGGAATCCGTGCCGTACGACCTGCAGAAATACCTTGAGCGCCTGGGTCCGGATGCCGCCCTGCGCAGCTTCGCCGCCTTCGCCGCCGCCACGGCCGCGCAGGACGCGTTCGGCCCGGGCGGCGTGCTGGGGTTCATGACGGCGCTGCCGCAGTTCGCCGCCTGCCTTGCCGACCCGGCCCGCCCGCCTGATCTGTCGGAGTTCATCGCGGCCAAGGAAGCCTATCTCGACATCTTCGGAGCGGTGATGGCGCAGCACCGGCTGGATGCGCTGGCCTATCCGCAGATGCGCGGCGCGTTGCCGCCGCTGCACGGGACCCAAACGATCCAGGAGACGGTGGTGAGCGAGATCAACATCGCCGGGCTGCCCGCCGTCACCGTGCCCGCCGGCTACTACGAGTCCGGCGCGCCGTTCGGCCTGGTGTTCGTGGGGCCCCTGTGGAGCGAGGCCAGCCTGCTCGCCCTGGCCTACGACTATGAGACGGCCACCAAGCACCGCCGGGCGCCCACGCTCAGCGAGGGCTGACACCGCGCGCCGCCTCATGGCGGCGATTGGGGCAGGTGCAGGCGTGGGTGGCGCGGAGTTGAGCACCAGCCCGGCCTGAGCTGGGGCGCAAGGCGGGCGGCTCTGGCATCGGTCTTGCAGGCCCATGCAGCATCGCGGCGCGGCGCGACCAGAAGGAGCTGACGCATGGCGCTTACCGGACTCACGCGGCGCGGCGCATTGCGGTTCGGAGCGGCCCTCGCAACGGGTGCGTTGCCGACGCCGTTCCTCGCGCGCACTGCCCGCGCTGCCGACCCGATCAAGCTCGGCAGCCTGCTGGATGGCTCGGGCGCCATCGGCCTCGAGGGCTCGCGCATGATCCAGACCACCGAGTACGCGGTCGGCGTGCTGAACGAGGCCGGTGGGCTGCTGGGGCGGCCCATCCAGCTGATCCAGTACGACACGCAATCCTCCATGCAGCTCTACTCGCAGTTCGCGCAGCAGCTGGTGCTGAAGGACCGGGTGGACGTGATCCAGGGCGGCATCACCTCGGCCTCCCGCGAGGCGATCCGGCCGACGCTTGACCGCTACAAGACGCTGTATTTCTACAACACCCAGTACGAGGGCGGCGTGTGCGACCGCAACGTGTTCTGCACCGGCACCACTCCGGCGCAGACCGTCAACCACGTCACCGCCTACGCGCTGAAGACCTGGGGCAAGAAGGGCTACATCGTCGCCGCCGACTACAACTACGGCCAGATCACCGCCAAGTGGATGACCAAGTTCGTGCAGGACGGCGGCGGCAGCATCGCGCAGACCGACTTCTTCCCGCTGGACGTGACCAACTTCTCCTCCGCCATTAGCCGCATCCAGCAGGCCTCGCCGGACTTCGTGCTGTCCGCCCTGGTCGGCGCCAACCACTCCGGCTTCTACCGCCAGTGGGACGCTGCGGGCATGAAGCCTAAGATTCCGCTGGGCTCCACCGTGTTCGGCCTGGGCAACGAGCTGACCAGCATGGACCCATCCACCACGGACGGCATCGTCACCAGCTTCGGCTGGTACAACGACCTCGACACGGCGGAGAGCCAGGCCTTCGTCCACGGGATGCAAGCCAAGTACGGCGCCGGCGTCACCGACCTCGGCGAACTCGACTCCGCCACCTACGAGGGCATCATGCTCTGGGCCGAGGGCGTGAGGAAGGCCGGCTCGGTGGAACGGGACAAGGTGATCGCGGCGCTGGAGGGCGGCGTCAGCATCCAGGGCCCCTCCGGCCATGTCAGCATGGACCCGGCGACCCACCACACGATCCGCAACGCCTACCTTGCCCAGCCCAAGGCGCGCCGCTGGGAGATCATGGCGACCTACCCCGACCAGTTCCCCGGCGACACCGGCGGCGCGTGCGACCTGCTCAAGGCGCCCGCCACCAACAAGCAGTTTGTGCCCAGCATCTAGGGCCGCGGCGCCATGGACCTCGCCGGCCTGCTCGCCTTTAACGTGCTCACCGCCGTCGCCACGCTGGTGCTGATCACGCTCGGCCTGGGGGTGATCTACGGCATGATGCGCATCATCAACCTCGCCCACGGCGAGTTCATGATGCTGGGCGCCTACACCGCCGTCATCGCCAGCCAGAACGGGGTGAACATCTGGCTGTCCATGCTGGTGCTGCCGCCGTTGGTGGTGGGCCTGGCGGGCCTCGCGCTGGAGCGTACGCTGATCCGCTTCCTGTACGGCCGCATCATCGACACTATGCTCGCCACGTGGGGCGTCAGCCTGGCGCTGATCGGCCTGATGTCGACGCTGTTCGGCAACGTGGTGCGCGCCGCCCCCATGCCGGTCGGCGGTTTCGGCATTGGGCGCTACGGCGCGAGCCTGTATGGCCTGGTCATCGTGGCGGCGGCGCTGGCCGGGCTGGCCGGCATGCTGCTGCTGCTGCGCGCCACCAAGTTCGGCCTGGTGCTGCGCGCCACCATGCAGAACCCGACCATGGCGGCGGCGCTCGGCGTGTCGCCGCCGGCCATCTACATGGCGGCGTTCGCGCTCGGCTCCGCCCTGGCCGGGCTCGCGGGCGGCGTGCTGGCGCCGATCTCGGGCGTCTCGCCGGGCATGGGCAGCGCCTACATCGCACGCGCCTTCATCACCGTGCTGGGCGGCGGGCCGGCCATCATCACCGGCACCGGCCTCGCCTCCTCGCTGTTCGGCGTGATCGACGAGCTGGTGTCGTTCCAGACCACGCCCATCCTCGGCGACGTGGCGCTGCTGGCCGCCGCCGTGCTGATGATCCGCATCCTGCCTCAAGGCATCACCGGTCGCTTCCTGAGGCGCAGCCTATGACCGGCTGGCCCGGCTTCGCGGCGGTGGTGGCGGCCGGGCTCGCGCTGATGTTCGGCCTGCCGCAGGTGCTGGACCTGTTCGGCGTCGTGCAGGTCACCGTGTTCGCCGCCATGGCGATGTTCGCGCTCAGCCAGGGCTTCCTGTGGGGCTACGGCGGCATCATGTCGTTCGGCCAGGCGGCGTTCCTCGGGCTCGGCGGCTACGCCTACGCCGTGGCGGCCATCAACCTGGGCGAGAGCACGCTGCCGGTGCTGATCGCCGTGGCGGTGCCGATGCTGTTCGCCGCCCTGCTCGGCTACTTCATGTTCTACGGCCGCATCAGCGACGCCTACATCGGCGTGATCACGCTCACCGTGTCGGTCATCCTGTTCGAGCTGGTCAACTCCACCTCCGGCAGCGCCTACCGCATCGGCAGCGCCGAGCTGGGCGGCTTCAACGGCATGCCGGGAGTGCCGCCGCTCAACATGCCCGGCGACGCTGCCGACCCGCTCAGCCCCGAGCAGGTATGGTACGCCGCCATGGGCTCGCTGATCGCGGTCTATGCGCTGCTGCGGGCCATCCTCGCCAGCCGCTTCGGCCGGGTGGTGGTGGCCATCCGCGAGAACGAGACGCGCGCCATGCTGCTGGGCTACGACCCGCGGCTCTACAAGCTGCTCACCTTCATGATCGCCGCCGGGGTGGGCGGGCTGGCGGGCTGCCTGTTCACCAACTGGGGCGGCTTCATCAGCCCCACCGTGTTCGGCCTCACCATGTCGGCGCAGGTCATCATCTTCGTGCTGGTGGGCGGACTGGGCACCCTGATCGGGCCGATGCTGGGCGCGGTGGGGATTCAATACCTCATCATCCTCGCCGGGTCGCAGGGCACGGTCGATCCGAACTTGGGGCTCGGCGTGGTGCTGGTGGCCTTTGTGCTGCTGGTGCCGCAGGGCGTGGTGCCGGTGATCCGCGACCGGCTGCTGCCGCTGCGCCGCGCATCGGGAAGGCGTGCGCCGGCCGAGGTCGCGCAGGTGCCGCAGTGAGCGCGCCGCTGCTGGAGGCGCGGGGCGTCACCATGCGCTTCGGCGGCGTGACCGCCGTGCAGTCGGTCGATCTCACGCTGCGCGAGGGCGAGCTGCGCTGCCTGATCGGCCCCAACGGCGCGGGCAAGAGCACGTTCTTCAAGGTGCTGACCGGCCAGCTCACCCCGACGGAAGGCAGCGTCCGGCTGCGCGGCCGCGACGTGGCGGGGGCCAACCCGCACGAGATCGCCCGGCTCGGTGTCGGCATCAAGACGCAGGTGCCCAACGTGTTCAACGGCCTGTCGGTGCGGGAGAACGTGTTCATCGCCGCCGCCCGCCGCCGCTCCGCCCGGCAGGCGCGGGCGGTGGTGGAGCGCACCCTGGCCCGGCTGCAATTAGAGGCCATCGCGGAGCGCGTCGTGGGCCAGCTCGCCCATGGCCAGCGGCAATGGGTGGAGATCGCCACCGTGCTGGCGCAGGAGCCGCAGCTGATCCTGCTGGACGAGCCGGCCGCCGGCATGAACCATGCCGAGGTGGCGCGCACCGCCGGGCTGATCCGCGAGATCAACCGCACCCAGGCGCTCGTGGTGGTCGAGCACGACATGCAGTTCATCCGCATGATCGCCACCACCGTGACCGTGTTCAACCGCGGCGCGGTGCTGATGGAGGACTCGGTGGAGCAGGTGCTGGCCGACCCCCGCGTGCGGGACGTGTACTTGGGAAAGGCGGCGTGACCATGCTCGCCGTCGCCGGGCTGCGCTCCGGCTACGGGCGCATCCCGATCCTGGCCGGGGTGACGCTGGCGGCGGCAGCGGGCGAGGTGGTCGGCATCCTCGGCCATAACGGCATGGGCAAGACCACCCTGCTGCGCACGCTGATGGGCTTCCTGCCGGCGACGGCGGGCCGGGTGCAGTTCGACGGGCGGGATGTCACGGCCCTGTCCCCCACGGCGCGCGCCCGGCTGGGCCTGGGCTACGTGCCGCAAGGCCGGGACATCTTCGCCACCCTCACCGTGGCCGAGAACCTGCGCATGGGCTGCCTGCGCCGCGCCGACCCGAAGCGGACCATCAGCGCCATCCTGGAGGATTTCCCCCGGCTGGCCCGGCTGCTGGACCGGGCGGGCGGCACGCTGTCGGGCGGGGAGCAGCAATTGCTGGCCCTGGCGCGCTGCCTGTGCGCCGAGCCCAAGCTGATCCTGCTGGACGAGCCGACGGAGGGCATCCAGCCCTCCATCATCGAGGAAATGATCGACACGCTGCACGGCGTGCGCCGCCGCCGGGCGGTGACGATGGTGCTGGTGGAGCAGAACCTCAACTTCATCTCGGCGCTCTCCGACCGGGTGCTGATTTTGCAGAAGGGCCTCGTCACCCGGGAAGTGCCGCCGGAAATCGCGCGGGACCGGGAGACGATGCGCGAGTTCGTAGGAATAAACTAACAGGGGGCGCAGTGCCAATACGTCGTTTCACTTATGGACCCGCCGGCGCCCCGGCGGGAACGTGCCGGCCAGATGCGGGACAGAGCGATCCCCAGGAGAACCCTCATGCGTGACCTGACCCGGCGTTCCGCCCTCGCCGCAGCCGGCGCGGCGCTGGCCATGCCGGCCATCATCCGCCCGGCCTGGGCCGCCGACGCCGTCAAGCTCGGCTGCCTGTTCTCCTCCTCCGGCACCATGGCCAACCTCGAAGGACGCATGAACACCGTCGTGCAGATGGCCGCCGACGAGCTGAACGCGGCCGGCGGAGTGCTGGGCCGGCACGTGGAGGTGGTGACCACCAACCCGGCCTCCGACTGGCCGACCTACGCCCAGATGGGCCGCCAGCTGTTGCAGGAGCAGAAGGTCGCCGCCCTGTTCGGCTGCTGGACCTCGGTGTCCCGCAAGTCGGTGCTGCCGGTGGTGGAACAGGCGGACGGGCTGCTGTTCTACCCGCTGCACTTCGAGGGCGAGGAGAACTCCAAGAATGTCGTATACCTGAACTCGCCGCCCTCCAGCTCCGTGCTGCCGGCGGTCGATTACCTGATGGGGCCGGATGGCGGCTCGGCCAAGCGGTTCTTCATGCTGGGCAGCGACTACGTCTGGCCGCGCACCATCAACAAGATTCTCAAGGCGTATTGGGGCACCAAGGGCATCGAGCCCGCCGCCTGGCGCGAGGAGTACGTGCCGTTCGGCTTCAGCAACTTCCAGAACCTGGTCAACGAGATCCGCAGCTTCGCCAGCGCCGGCGGCGGCCAGCCGATCATCGTGCTGACGGTGGTGGGCAGCTCCATCCCGGACTTCCTGCGCGAGTACGTCAACCAGGGCCTCAAGCCCACCGACATCCCCGTGCTGGGGCTGGACATGGTGGAGGCCGACCTGGAAGGGCTGGACACCGCCGGCCTGGTCGGCAGCCTGAACTGCTGGGCCTACCTGCAGAACGCCCCGGGGCCGCGCAACGTGAAGTTCCTGGCCGACTGGGCGGCCTTCGTGAAGCAGTCCGGGGCGCCCTACCGCCCGGACGTGGCGATCGACCCGATGGTGTCCGCCTATGACGGCGTGCACCTCTGGGCGATGGCGGTGCAGAAAGCCGGCAGCTTCGACGTGCCGGAGGTGCGCCGCGCGTTCGGCGGGCTGAGCTTCGCCGACCCGTCCGGCTATACACTGACCATGTCGAGCGACAACAACTACGTCAGCCGTGGCGTGTTCATCGGCTCGGTGAACGAGAAGCAGGGCTTCGACGTGCTGTGGCAGTCGCAAGGCACGCCCAAGCCCGTCCCGTTCAGCCCGGCCTGATGCCCGCATCGCTGCGGCGCGTCCTCGCCTGCGGCGTGCTGCTGGCCTTGCCCGCCCGCGCGCAGGACGCGCCGCCCCGGCCCGGCATCCTGGCCGGGCTGTGCGGCGCCGACCCCCCTGCGGCGCTGCAATCCGTGATCGCCGGCGCGGCGGACCCGGCGGACCGGGCGTGGTCGCAGGCGGTGGTGCAGGCCTTTGCGGCCCGGCGGTTGCGCTGCGGCGAGGACGGGCAGGCCTTCCTTGCCGCACCCGGCGGCGCGCTGGACGCCGCCACCCTGCTGCCCGCCCCCTTGCCGGACGGGCTGCGCGCGCCCGTGCCCAGCCTGCGCAGCCGCGGGCTGCTGGAGCAGGCCGGCGCGGCGCTAGACCTGTTCGCCGCCGCTCCGGCCCAGCGCCTGGCCGCCATTCGCACCCTGGCGCGCCGGCCGGACGGGCTGCCCCCCGGCCTGCTGCGCCAGGCGCTGGATGCGGAGCGCGACCCGGCGGTGGCGGCGGCGCTGCGCGGCGCGGTGGTCGCGGCCGGGCTGCACGCCGCCGACGCAGGCGAGCGGCTGGCCGCCGTGGAGGCCCTGGCGCAGGACCCCACTTCCCAGGCCGTGGCCACCCTGGCGGGCTTGCGCGCCGATGCCGCCTACGCCGGCCAGCCCGGCATGGCGCCCGCGCTGGATGCGGCGCTGGCCCGGGCGCGCCGGTGGGTGCGGCTCGGGGACGCGCTGTCGCTGGCCTATAACGGGGTCAGCGTCGGCTCCGTGCTGTTCCTGTCCTCCGCCGGGCTGGCGATCATCTTCGGGCTGATGGGCGTCATCAACCTGGCGCAGGGCGAGCTGATCACCGTCGGCGCCTACGCGGCCTTCTGCGTGCAGCAGGCGATCCGCGCCTGGGCGCCGGGCTGGATCGACTGGTATCCCGTGGCCGCCATGCCCGTGGCGTTTGCCTCGGCCGGCCTGGTGGGGGTGGCGATGGAGGCGCTGGTGATCCGCCACCTGTACCGCTGCCCGCTGATGACGCTGCTGGCGACTTGGGCCATCAGCCTGCTGCTGGTCAACCTGCTGCGGGTCGGTTTCGGCACGCAGAACCTGCAGTTCCAGACGCCGCCCTACCTCACCGGCGGCGTGCGGGTGGTGGGGGATTTCCTGGTGACGTGGAATCACCTGGCCGCCATCGGGTTCGCGGCCGCGGCGTTCGCCGGGTCGCTGGCGCTGCTGCGGCTGACCGACCTCGGCCTGTTCATCCGCGCCGTGACGCAGAACCGCGCCATGGCCGGCTGCGTCGGCATCTCCACCCGGCGAGTGGACCGGGCGGCATTCGGCTTCGGCGCCGGGCTGGCGGGCCTGGCCGGGCTGGCGCTGTCGCCGATCTACAACGTGAACCCGGCCATGGGGACCGGCTTCATCATCGACAGCTTCATGGTGGTGGTGCTGGGCGGCGTCGGCAGCCTGCTCGGCACCGCGGTGGCGGCGCTGGGCATCGGCCTGGTGAACGTGGGCGTCGAGCCGTTCTACGGCGCGGTGGCGGCCAAGGTCGCGGCGCTGCTGCTGGTGATCGGGCTGATCCAGTGGCGGCCGGAGGGGCTGGTGGCGCTGCGGGGCCGCCGGTGAGGATGCTGGACCGCACGGCCGGGGTGCTGGCGGCGGCGCTGCTGGCCACGCTCGCCCTGCTCTGGAGCGCGGCCCTGCCGACCTACCTGGTGAACCTCGTCGGGCAGGTGATGTGCTTCGTGCTGCTGGCCATGGCGGTGGACCTGATGTGGGGCGGCGCGGGCGTGCTCAGCCTGGGGCACGGGCTGTTCTTCGCCCTGGGCGGCTACATCGCGGCCATGCACCTGCTGCGCACCGCCGCGGCGGCCACCGGCGTGCTGCCGGACTTCCTGCTATTCATGGGCCATGGCGGCTTCCCCCCCTGGTGGGCGGCGTTCGACTCCCCCGTGCTGACGGGGCTGGCCGTGCTGCTCGTGCCTGCCGCGGTGGCGTTCGCGTTCGGCTACGTGTCGTTCCGTTCCCGCGTGAACGGGGTGTACTTCTCCATCATCACTCAGGCGCTGACCTACACCGCCATGCTGCTGATGTTCCGCAACGACACCGGGTTCGGCGGCAACAACGGCATGACCGGGTTCCATGCCGTGGCTGGGCGGCCTGCCGGCGGGCCGCAGGCGGCGGCGCTGCTGGCCACGCTGTCCACGGCCGCGGCACTCGCCTGCCTGCTCGGCGGCCGCGCGCTGCTGGCTAGCCGCTTCGGCCGCCTGCTGGCCGCCATCCGCGACGACGAGACCCGGCTGCGCTTCCTGGGCTACGACACGCTGTGGCTCAAGCTCGCCGCCTGGTGCCTGTCGGCCAGCGTCGCCGCGGTCGGCGGGGCGCTGTACGTGCCGCAGGTCGGCATCATCAACCCCTCGCTGCTGGACCCGGCGCTCTCGCTGGAGGTCGCCGTCTGGGTCGCGGTGGGCGGTCGCGGCGGGCTGTGCGGCGCGGTGCTGGGGGCGGCGCTGGTCAACGGGCTGCGTGACTGGATGGCCGTGTCTGCCCCGCTGCTGTGGCCGTTCATCCTCAGCCTGCTGGTGCTGGCGGTGGTGCTGGCGCTGCCGAACGGGCTGCTGGACCTGCGCAACCGCTCGCGCGCCTGGATGGGCGGGCTGCTGCCGACGGGCTCCCGGCGGTGAGCGTCGCGGTCGCCACCGCCGGGCTCACCGTGGCGTTCGGCAGCTTCGTGGCGCTGCACGGCCTGGACTTCGAGGCGCGCTACGGCCAGGTGCACGGCGTGATCGGCCCCAACGGCGCCGGCAAGACCACGCTGCTGGACGTGCTGACCGGCAAGGCCGTCCCGCGCAGCGGCAGCATCCGGCTGGACGGCGCGGACCTGCGCCCGCTGAACGAGGTGCAGCGGGCGCTGGCCGGCATCGGCCGCAAGTTCCAGAAGCCCAGCGTGTTCGAGGCGCTGACGGTGGCGGAGAACCTGGACTTGGCGCTGCGCCAGCACCCCGGCTCGCTGCTGCGCGAGGTGTTCGCGTCCCGCGCCGGCAAGCAGGACGCGATCGGCCGCCTGCTGGACACGGTCGGCATGGCCGCGCAGCGGGACGCGCTGGCCGGGACGCTGTCGCACGGGCAGAAGCAATGGCTGGAGATCGGCATGGTGCTGGTGGGGCAGCCCAAGGTGCTGCTGCTGGACGAGCCGGTGGCGGGCATGAGCGACGAGGAGACGGCGCGCACCGCCGCCCTGCTGCACGCGCTGCGCGCACCCGGCCGCAGCATCGTGGTGGTGGAGCACGACATGGACTTCGTGGAGCGGGTGGCGGACACGGTGACGGTGCTGCACGAGGGCCGCACCCTGTTCGAGGGCAGCATGACCGAGGCGCGCGCGGACCACCGGGTGATCGAGGTTTACATCGGCCGATGACGGACCACCTCCGCATCGACGGCCTCGACCATCATTACGGCAGCGCGCAGAGCCTGCGCGGCGTGTCCCTCGCCATGGCGCAGGGCGAGTGCCTGGCGCTGCTGGGGCGCAACGGGGCGGGCAAGACGACGCTGCTGCGTTGCATCGCCGGACTGCTGCCGCCGAGTGCTGGGCACATCCGGCTGGAGGGCGCGGCCATCACCGCCTGGCCGTCGTTCCGGCGGGCGCAGGGCGGCATGGGCTACGTGCCGCAGGGGCGGGAGATCTTCGCCGACCTGTCGGTGGGCGAGAACCTCCTGGTCAGCGCCAAGGCGCAGGGCCAGCGGGACGACGCCGTGCTGGACGAGGTGTGCAGCCTGTTCCCGGTGCTGCGCGCGATGTGGCGGCGGCGCGGCGGCGACCTGTCCGGCGGGCAGCAGCAGCAGCTGGCGATCGGCCGCGCGCTGATGGGCCGGCCCCGCCTGCTGCTGCTGGACGAGCCGACCGAGGGCATCCAGCCCTCCGTGGTGAAATCCATCGAGGCCGTCATCGCCGCGCTCAAGGGCCGCATGTCCATCCTGCTGGTGGAGCAGTACTTTGACTTCGCCCGCTCGCTCGCCGATCGTTACGTGGTGCTCAGCCGCGGCGCGGTGGCCGCGGCCGGCACGGGCGCGGACATGCGACGGGACGACCTCAGCCGCTTTCTTTCGATCTGACTTTGGGAGTCGCCGATGGACCTGGGACTGGACGGACGTCGCGCCCTGGTGACAGGCGGCACCAAAGGCATCGGCCGCGCCATCGTGGAGCTGCTCGCGGCCGAGGGGGCGCACGTGGCGTTCTGCGCCCGCAATGCGGCCGAGGTGGAAGCCGCCGCCGCGGCGCTGGCCAGGCCCGGCCGCAAGGTCTTCGGCCGGGCGGTGGACGTGGCGGACGGCCCGGCGTTGGCCGGGTTCGTGGCGGAGGCCGCGGCCGAGCTGGGCGGGCTGGACATCGTGGTGCCGAACGTGAGCGCGCTGGCCGCCGGCGGGTCCGAGGAGGCGTGGAACGCCGGGTTCCAGACCGACATCATGGGCAGCGTGCGCACCGTCGCGGCAGCGATGCCGTGGCTCGAAGCCTCCGGCGTGGGCAGCATCGTCGTCATCAGCAGCGTATCCGGCCGGGAGATCGACTTCGCCGCCGGGCCTTACGGCGCGGTCAAGGCGGCGCTGATCCATTACGCCCAGGGACTCGCCTACCAACTGGCGGCCAAAGCCATCCGCGCCAACAGCGTCTCGCCAGGCAACACCTATTTCCCCGGCGGCGTGTGGGCGCGGATCGAGCAGGAGAACCCGGCGCTGTTCGCAGAGTCGCTGGCCCTCAACCCCACCGGCCGCATGGGCAAGCCCGAGGAGATCGCGCGGGCGGTGGTGTTCCTTGCCAGCCCCGCCGCCAGCTTCGTCACCGGCACCAACCTCGTCGTGGACGGCGCGCTGACCCGCGGCGTCCAACTCTAGAGCGTTTTCCGTGCTGATAGGCGCACGCAAAATACTCTAGGCTCATGTTTTCACGAGCATCTTTGTCCGACGGGTGACCCCGTTTGCTCGGACGATGCTCTAGCGGAGCACGCCCATGGCCCACCACGAGATCGCCGCCACCCCGGACAAGATGGTGCTCGGCTACCTGGATTCGCGCACGCCGCCGGTGCTGGAGGTGGAGTCCGGCGACACGGTGACGCTGCACTCCTTCCCCGCCGGCGGGCGGGACAGCCTGCCCACCCACCTGCCCGTGCCGGCCGACTACCTGGCGGCGTTGGACGCGCTGCCGCCGGGTCCGGGGCCGCACTTCATCACCGGCCCGGTGTTCGTGCGCGGCGCGCAGCCCGGGGACACGCTGCAGATCGACATCCTGGACGCCAAGCTGCGGATGGATTGGGGCTTCGTCGCCATCCTGCCGTTGCTGGGCACGCTGCCGGAGGAGTTCACCGAGTACGAGACGATCCACCCGGTGGTGGACCACGCCCGCGGCATGGCCACGCTGCCCTGGGGCACGCAGCTGGCCATCGAGCCGTTCTTCGGCATCATCGGCGTGGCGCCGCCGCCCGCCTGGGGCCGCTGCGGCTCAGCCGTGCCGCGCGCCTTCGGCGGCAACATGGACAACAAGGAGCTGAAGGCCGGCACCACGCTGTACCTGCCGGTGTTCAACGAGGGCGCGCTGTTCATGGCCGGCGACGGCCACGGCATGCAGGGCGACGGCGAGGTGTGCATCACGGCGCTTGAGATCGGGCTGACCGGCACCTTCCGGCTGACGGTGCGCAAGGACCTGGCGGTGCAGTTCCCGTTCGCGGAGACGGCAACCCACCTCATGTCGATCGGCCTCGACGAGGACCTGGACGACGCGGCCAAGCAGGCAGTGCGCGAGATGGTGCAGCACGTGTGCCGGCGCACGTCGCTGACGCGCAACCAGGCCTACATGCTGTGCTCGCTGGCCGGCAACCTGCGGGTGACGCAGCTGGTGGACGGCAACAAGGGCATCCACATGCTGCTGGCCAAGGCGCTTCTGTAGCCCAGCCAGGCGTCCAGGGGACGACCGTGCCCCGCAACCGCTCTGCGGAACGCTATCCGGAGTCCTGCCGCCTCACCCGCTATCGGGCGGCGGTTCGTTGATGATGCGCAGCAGCTCGGCATCCGACATGCGGGCATAGT
>CAXSAX010000004.1:0-120616 GCA_964235495.1 uncultured Acetobacteraceae bacterium
TCAGGAATACCTCTGGTGAAAGCCTCAGGATGTCCACAAAACCGGGGCAATCCCATGCAACGCCTAACCCAATCATGCCCGGCGTTGGCCGGAGCTTGCCCGAAAGTGGCAGATGCTCTGCTCTGCCAGGCAATGCAGATAGCTGCCTGTGATGCGTGCAACAGCGTGGCCGAATGCTTCGTCCACTGGCTGCTGATAGCCGATGATCGAGTTTACGGACCCGATTTGTGCATCAAGCATCAAACACTATCGAACAACTTGGGCGTGTGCCGCTACGACAGGATCGCTATTCTGGATCGGGCTGGACTGGAGCGGCAAGCCAGTCTGCCATTTGACACGGCCATCCGGAAATCCTTTGCGCGAGGTGCGAACGGTTGGAAAGCGGCCACGTTGGCACCCGCTGGCTATACCTCTCTCGCAGCCTCAAGGCGCAGGCCAGAACAGATCATGCGGAGCGGCATTGCAGGTCGCCAGGATTTCCCCCGGCAAGTCGTCCAACGCGGCCTGGCGCTCCACCGCCAGCATCTCGAATGCCACCTTCGGCATACCGTACACCACGCTGCTGACCGCGTCCTGGCCGAATGTGCGCGCCCCGGCCTGCCGCATGGCAAGCAAGCCGCTAGCGCCGTCTCGACCCATGCCCGTCAAGATAACACCAACCCCGCGGGGGCCCGCCACCTTGGCCACCGACGCGAACAGCACGTCTACCGAGGGGCGGTGACCATTAACTGGGCTCTGCTCTGGCAGGGTGCAGTGCCACTGTCCGCTGCTGCCTGATATGGCCAAGTGACGCCCGCCAGGCGCCAAGAGCACTTGGCCCGGCAGCAGCGGAGCTCCTTCCTCCGCCTCGGCAACGCGGGCCGCGCTACACTGGTCCAACCGGAGCGCGAAGCTGCGGGTGAAACCTTCCGGCATGTGCTGAGTGATGACGGTCGGAGGACAATTTGCAGGAAAGCGGGAAACGATGGCTAGCAACGCCTCCACCCCGCCCGTTGACGCACCGACTGCCACCAAGCGGCCATTCGGTTCGAACAACAGCGGGGATGAACCCGGTGCTGCAGCGCGGACGCACCCGTCAGCAGCACTTCGCTGGCGGAGACCCGAGGCGCGTACGTTGGCCAACGCCGCCGCACGTATAATCTCCGGCAAGCTGGTGAAGCCATTGTCCAAACCCGGCTTGGCCACGCACTCCACCGCGCCCAACTCCAATGCCTGCAGTGTCTTCTTAGCGCCTCTGGCAGTCAGCATGGAAACCATCACAACGGGCATTGGATGAGTTCGCATCAGATGGCCCAGGAACTCCAAGCCGTCCATGCCGGGCATCTCGATATCGAGGGTGATCACGTCGGGTTCCATCACCCGGATCAGAGCTTGCGCCTCGACTGCGTTGGCAGCTTTGCCCACCACAATAATGTCATTGTCCTGACTCAGTGCTCGGCTGATTATGCTGCGCATGGCAGCGGAGTCATCGACGACGACGACACGGATCGAGGCCCCGCCCGGCGTCAGGTGAGTCATGGTGCACTCCGGCGCTGGTAGGTCGTGATGCCGACGACGTCAAAGCGCGCCATCGCAGGTCCGCTAAGCTGTTCGGAGCGTCCTATGTACAGCAAGCCTTGGTTGGCCAAGTAGGGCGGAAAACGCTGCCACATTGCTGCCTGCGTCGCAGCGTCAAAATAGATGGCGACGTTGCGGCACATGATAATGTCGAATGGGCCGCGCACCGGCCAGTTGCCGATCAGGTTAAGCGGTCGGAACACAACGAGTCGCCGCACCGTCTCGTTCAGGGTGAACGTACCGTCCGCCGCCGGGTCAAACCACCGCGCCCGCATGGCGCCTGGTATGTGATTGAGGCATTCCAAGCCGTAGCCACCGGCTGCCGCCCGAGCGAGCGCGTCGGGATCGATGTCCGTCGCGATCACCCGCACATCCAGCCGCGCCGCGTTGGGGGCCAGTTGCAGAATGGTGAACGCGATCGAGTAGGGTTCCTGCCCGGTCGAGCAACCAGCCGACCAAATGCGCACGCGGCGACCGCTCTGGGCCGCTTGCAGCAGGCGTGGCAGCACGGTGGCGCGTAAATGGTCGAAGTGATGCGGCTCCCTAAAGAACCGCGTGAAATTGGTGGTGAGCGCGGCCACCATGCGGCCCCGTTCCTCGCCGCCATGAGCGGATTCGAGCAGGTCACGATATTGCGAGAAGTCCGATAGGTTAAGCGCGCGCAATCGTTTGGCCAGGCGCAAATACAGCAGCCCTGCTTTACCTGGCCCGAGCGCAATTCCTGCCTCATTGCGCAACATGGCCGCGAGCGCCTCAAAGTCGGTGGCAGCCAGGGTGTAGTCACCCTCCACCAAACTGGCTTCCGCAGCCACTCCGACTGCCATGGAGCTATAGGTCATACAAAGGCTGCACCTAATCTAGTCATACGCAATTCCCGTAATCACGTTATAGAAGGCAAGTCTGCGGCAGCAGGACGGATAGTGGACTCATGCAAGCTCCTGGTTGCGGGGCAGTCTCGGGCAGCTGCCATAACAAAGGGTGAAAGCCTGGCTTACGGCCCACGGTGCACCCGCAACCGAAGCAGTTCATGTCCTCTCGCGCCCTATGATAGTAGGGCTCAGGCGAATATTGGCGTCTAGCTTTGTTTGGTGTATGAGACTCGTCAGCTGGGATCGGTAATGCCCGGCGCAGCTGCTCCAAAGTCGCAGCGAGGCTTCAATTCGAGGATAGTAGCCGCGTTGCTCACCTGAAAAGTGCTCATGGCCCCTTTATCGATCCCAAGCGATCCCGAAACCTCAAACTTGGAGGCGGATGAAGCACGCATGCGGCGCTCCCTTGAGCGTGCCGGCGGCCCTCAACCGGCAGTGCGGCCGCAACCCAGCACAGCCTTTGATAACTTCCAATCTCGTGGCCCAGCCACCCGCCCTCGGCAGCGTTTTGTGCAGGATGGCGAAGTGCCAGTCACCCTGGTCAGCCGACCACGCCAGGGCGAGCCTGGCCCGGTGTCGCAAAGCCGACTCGCTGCCTCAGAATCTGCGCTGGCGACCGAGCGGACAGCCCGCACCAAGGTCGAGCGTTCTCTTCAAGCAGCCCTGGCCACTTTGCAGGATTTACAAACCAAGCAGCGCCATGGGGAGCTTGCTCACCAAGAAGAGCTGCAAGCAGCCGTTGCCGAGCGCCAGGCCGCTGAGGCTCGGCTTGTGGACACTGATGCCCGACTGGCGGAACAGGCTAATCGCGCAGCCCGACTAGAGGCAGAACTGGCGGGTTTGCGCGTCACTCCGCCGATTCCAGCAGCACGGACCCAGTTCCTATCCGAAATTCCGCCGAAGCCCAAGCGGGGACCCGGTAAACCGCGCAAGTCAGCTACTGCGCGTGCGCCGCGAGAGCCTAAGCCAGTCAAGTGGTGGCTTGGCCAAACGGCTAAGGTGCGCGCGCCCAAAATAGACTGACCGCTGTTTTTACTGTGGAGGCAGCTACCCTATTTTGTTGCAACAGGCTTCAAACTAGAAAATAGCTGTTGAGAAGGTCTAGAAGAAGCGAGATGAAGCGCTCTACTATCGCTTCATCTCGGCCGCAGCGCACTTACTGCTGTACTGTTTTATATTAGCCGAGAGCAGCACGTGTCAGGACACCGTACATCGGCACCAGACTAGCCCCTTACGCGTAGAAGCTGGCATCGCCTGTCATAAGTTGATTCGGCGTCCTTGCGAGATGACCCCAAGATGGCCCGCTTTTGACTACGTGGATCATCCTACAGCGAGGGATAAAGCACTACCTTGTTGATGTCTCTGTAAACATTGGCCTGCAAAAGCAACAACATAGCAAGCGTTGAGCCGCACCATAGCTGTTCGATCCTCTCGGACTACTGTCCCAGCCAACAGCTATCCATAGGCTACCGTGTTGCTGGACATCAACGGCGACGGTAGCTCCAAGCCGATCGTGGCTGATGACGGGACGCAATCGGTGTTTGTTTCGCTAAGTGGCTGCGCAGGGCCCGGCCATGCCTTCAGGTCACGTTGGTTGCGGAACGCGCCATGCCGCGTCGAACTGAGTTTGCTTCAGCCGCACGCCGGACATGCGTGGTCTAGACTGCCGGACAATGGCAAAACGCCGCTCTACGACGCGGCCGGGTTTACCTGGAGCAACGAGTTCGCCGGGCTATGCCGTGGCTTGGGCAACAGGGCGTTCGTGGACGCGTTATACCATAACGTGCCGCACCGTGCGGGTGATGCCATGGCCCGCAGCTTCTGGACAGACGCCTGAGTACCAGCAACTGAGGCGCACGTCCTACTTGGCTTCTCCGACTCGCCGGAGAACCGGGTCGCGGCCGCTTCAACCACGCATGACGGCTGGGTTTTCATGCCAAGTCGTCAGGACTGGCTCCCAGGATTTGACAGCGGCGCTGCGCTGGGCAGTTTGCCACCATGACCAACCACCGCGCTCGCAATCCAGCTACCGACCCACCGTGAGGGTCATTTTCATCGGCCTGTCCATAACGTCGTCTTGGGGCAACGGGCATGCGACGACCTACCGCTCGCTGATCTCTGGCCTTGCCCAGGCCGGCCATGAGGTGCTGTTCCTGGAACAGGACCAGCCCTGGTATCGCGACCACCGCGACTTGCCGTACCCACCCTATTGCCGCACCGCGCTGTACGCCAGCACGGTCGAGTTGACGTCCTGTTACGCCGAGCCGATCGCGGAGGCAGACTTGGTGGTGGTTGGATCCTACGTCGCGGACGGGCAGGACGTCTGCCGCCTAGTACAGCGGGCCGCGCGCGGGGTGGCGGCGTTCTACGACATCGACACCCCCATCACCCTCGCGGCCCTCGCGGACGGCCGCTGCGATTACATCACGCCTGAGCTGGTGCGCGGCTTCCCGCTTTACCTGTCTTTCACCGGCGGCCCGACCCTCCGCCACATCGAGCAGAGATACGGCGCGCCCGCCGCTCGCGCGCTATACTGCTCTGCCGACCCGGCGCTGAACGCCCCCGACCCGGCGGTACGCCACGCGTACGACCTGGGCTACCTCGGCACCTACTCGTCCGACCGGCAACCCACGCTGGAGCGGCTGCTGTGCGAACCCGCTCGCGCCTGGCCGCA
This sequence comes from uncultured Acetobacteraceae bacterium, assembly GCA_964235495.1. GTDB lineage: Bacteria > Pseudomonadota > Alphaproteobacteria > Acetobacterales > Acetobacteraceae > LMUY01. Next base: position 5,101 of record CAXSAX010000004.1, read on the forward strand.
AGGCCGGTTCGACGTCACCGGGCCGCAATATCCGCCGATCGACTGGCCCGCCAACGTGGCGCGGGGCGAGCACGCGCCGCCGGACCTGCACCGGCTGTTCTACGCCTCCCAGCGCTACACCCTGAACGTCACCCGCGCCGACATGGTCCGCGCCGGCTACAGCCCCAGCGTCCGCCTGTTCGAGGCCGCGGCTTGCGGCACGCCCATCATCAGCGACTGGTGGCCGGGGCTCGACACGTTGTTCGAGCCGGGAACCGAAATCGTGGTGGCGCACGACGCGGCCGACGTGCTGCATGCCTTGCGCGACGTGCCGGAGGCAGCGCGGGCGGCCATGGCCGAACGAGCGCGGGCACGCGTGTTGCAAAGCCACACCGGGCGGCACCGCGCGGCGGAGCTGATCGGATATGCCGAGGAGGTCGCACGTTCTGGACTTCGATCCTGATGCCGAATGGCTGGAAGCGGACGGCCAGGGCGGGTTCGCTTCCGGCATGGCCGGGCTGGTCCGCACCCGGCGCTACCACGCGCTGCTGCTGGCCGCTGACCCCTCCCCGTCGCGCCGCTTCGTGCTGATCAACGGCTTGGAGGCCTGGGTGGAGACACCGGGTGGCCGATTTGCGCTCAGCAGCCAGGCCTATGCGCCCGACTCCGTATTCCCGGACGGGCGCTGGCACATCACCCGCTTCACCGCTCAGCCCTGGCCCTGCTGGCACTTCATCTTGCCAAACGGCACTTGCGTGACCCAGGAGCTGTTCGTCGCCCGGGGCTCTGCCGAGACGGTGCTGCGCTGGCAGGCCGACCGTCCGGTGCGGCTGTCCGTCCGCCCCCTGCTGTCTGGCCGCGATTACCACGCCCTGCACCGCGAGAACCCGGCGTTCGACGCCACGACCCGGCACGAGGGCGGCGCGCTTGCCTGGCGGCCGTATCCTGGCGTGCCCGCCATCACCGCCCGCGGCAACTTCACCTGGGCGGACGGCCCCGACTGGTATCGCTCCTTCACCTACGCCGCCGAGGTCGCCCGCGGCCTGAACGACGGCGAGGACCTGCTCTCCCCCGGCACCTTCACCTGGGAAGGCGGCGGGCCGGCCGTGCTGGTGCTGCGCGCCGGGTCCGCCGGCACGGCAGAGGTCGCGGCGCTGGAAGCGGGGGAGCGCAGCCGCCGCGCCCGCCCAGCCCAGGACGTGGCGGCTGATGCCTATCTCTGCACCCGTGGCGACAGGCAAACCGTGCTGGCCGGGTTCCCATGGTTCACCGACTGGGGCCGCGACACTTTCATCGCCCTGCGTGGCCTGCTGATCGCCCGTGGCCGGCTGCTGGAGGCGGCAGACATCCTGCTAGCCTGGGCCGGGCATGTCAGCGAGGGAATGCTGCCAAACCGCTTCCCCGACGGCGACGGCCCGCCCGAGTACAACGCGGCCGACGCCTCGCTCTGGTTCATTGTGGCGGCGCACGAGCTGATTGAGGCCGGCACGGCCGCTGGCGTCGCGGAGCGCCTGCGCGCCGCCGCCATCACCATCCTGGAGGGCTACACCGCCGGCACCCGCTACGGCATCGCCGCCGATCCTGGGGATGGGCTGTTGCGGGCCGGCGTGCCCGGCGTGCAGCTCACCTGGATGGATGCGAAGACAGGGGACCACGTTGTCACCCCGCGCATCGGCAAGCCCGTGGAGCTGCAGGCGCTCTGGGTCAACGCGCTGGCCATCGCCGGGCGCTGGCCAGGCGGCAGCCGGTGGGTGGGCGCGGCGCTGCGAGCGCGGGACAGCGTGACCACCCTGTTCTCAGACCGCGACACTGGCGGGCTGATCGACGTGCTGGACGCGGATGGCGTGCCTGGCGCGCGTGACCGCCGGGTGCGGCCGAACCAAGTGCTGGCGGCGGGTGGCCTACCGATTCCCGTGCTGACCCCGCGCCAGGTGGCCGGCGTGGTGGTGCTGGCGGAGCGCACGCTGCTGACGCCGCTTGGCCTGCGCACCCTGGCGCCGGACGACCCGGCCTACTGCCCCCAGTACCGCGGCGGTCCGGCCGCGCGAGATGCTGCTTACCATCAGGGCACCGCGTGGCCTTGGCTGCTGGGATCGTTCGTCGCCGCCTGGCTCGCGACCCGCGGCGGCACGGCGGAGGCGAAGGCGGAGGGCCGCGCGCGCTTCCTGCCGCCGCTGTACGCGCACCTGGGCGTCGCCGGGCTGGGCCACGTGTCGGAGGTGGCGGACGGCGACGCGCCGCACGCGCCGGGCGGTTGCCCGTTCCAGGCGTGGTCGCTGGGCGAGTTGATCCGGATTGAAGCCATACTGGGAGTCGCTGATGGACGCTGACCCGATCTTCGACACCGCCGAGGGCAAGCGCCTGCTGGCCGTGGCGCGCGGCGAGGACTGGCGGCGCTGGGGGCCGTACCTCAGCGAGCGCCAATGGGGCACGGTGCGCGAGGACTACAGCCCCGGCGGCACCGCCTGGGAATACTTCCCGCACGACCACGCCCGCAGCCGCGCCTACCGCTGGGGCGAGGACGGGCTGGCCGGGTTCGCCGACGACAAGCTGCGCTGGTGCCTTGGCCTGGCGCTGTGGAATGGCGCCGATCCCATTCTGAAGGAACGGCTGTTCGGCCTCACCAACGCCCAGGGCAACCACGGCGAGGACGTGAAGGAGCTATACTACTTCCTGGACGGCACCCCCACGCATTCGTACATGCGAATGCTTTACAAATACCCGCAAGCTGCTTTTCCCTATGATCGGCTGATCCAGGAGAACGCCGCCCGCACGGCACAGGAACGCGAGTTCGAGTTGGTCGATACCGGCATCTTCAACGAGCGCCGCTACTTCGACGTCGCTGTCGAATACGCCAAGGCCTCCACCGACGACATCCTGATGCAAGTCACGCTGCACAACCGCGGGCCGGACCCGGCGGCGCTGCACGTGCTGCCGCAGCTTTGGTCCCGCAACAGCTGGAGCTGGATGCCGGGCCAGCCGAAGCCGGTGCTCTCCCAGCAGGGTAGCCGGGTACGGGCCAGCCACCCGTCGTTGGGGCGGGTCCGCACCTGCGAGGTGGACGCGCCCGATGCCGAGTGGCTGTTTTGCGAGAACGAGACCAACGTCAACGCGTTGTATGGCGCATCCCTGCCCGGCCCGTTCAAGGACGGCATCAACGATTGCGTGGTGCATGGCCGTCGCGACGCCGTCAGCAGTCTCCGCCGCGGCACCAAGTGCGCCGCCCACATCCTGTTCGAGATCCCGCCTGGCGGCCAGGCCACACTGCGCCTGCGCTTCCGCCCGGAAGCGACAGACGACGCGTTCGCCTGGTTCGACCCGCTGATGGATGGCCGGCGGGCCGAGGCCGACGCGTTCTATGCCGCCCTGCAACGCGACATGCCCGATCCGGACGCCCGGCTGGTGCAGCGCCAGGCGCTGGCGGGAATGCTGTGGTCCAAGCAGTTTTACGGCTTGGACGTACGCCGCTGGCTGCAGGGCGACCCCGGCCAGCCCACCCCGCCGCCAGGCCGCAAGCAAGGGCGCGACGCGGACTGGCGGCACATCGACAATCTCGACATCGTCTCCATGCCGGACGCCTGGGAATATCCATGGTACGCTGCCTGGGACCTTGCTTTTCACACTGTCACCTTCGCCATGGTCGATCCGGAGTTCGCCAAGGCGCAGCTGCTGTTGCTGATGCGCGAACGCTACATGCACCCGAACGGCCAGTTGCCCGCCTATGAGTGGGCGTTCGGCGACGTTAACCCGCCGGTGCACGCCTGGGCGGTGCTGCGGGTGTTTCAGATGGACCGGGTGATGACGGGAGTGGCGGACCGCAAGTTCCTGGAAATGGCGTTCCACAAGCTGCTGTTGAATTTTACTTGGTGGGTCAACCGCAAGGATGCGGATGGGCAGAATATCTTCCAGGGCGGTTTCCTCGGCCTGGACAACATCGCCATCTTCGACCGCTCCGAGCCGCTGCCCACCGGCGGCGTCATCAACCAGGCCGACGGCACCGCCTGGATGGCGATGTTCGCGCTCAACATGATGCGCATCGCCCTGGAGCTCGCGCTGGCCGATGACGCCTACCAGGACATGGCGACCAAGTTCTTCGAGCATTTCCTCTACATCGCGGAAGCCATGACCAGCACCGGCGGCATCGGCCTGTGGGACCAACAGGACCAGTTCTTCTATGACGTGCTGCACCTGCCGGACGCCGAGACCATCCCGCTGCGCGTCCGCACCATCGTCGGCCTGATCCCGCTGTTCGCCGTGGAGGTGATTGGCAGCCGCGCCTTCGAGGCGCTGCCTGAGTTCAGCGAGCGGCTGCAGTTCTTCCTGGACAACCGGCCAGACCTTGCCGCGCTCATCTCTCGCTGGGGGGAGCCCGGCACCGGCGAGCGCCACCTGCTGTCCTTGCTGCGCGGCCACCGAGTCAAGATGCTGCTGCGTCGGATGCTGGACCCGGCGGAGTTCCTGTCCCCCCACGGCGTCCGCGCCCTGTCCAAGGTGCACGAGGCGCACCCCTACGTGCTGCAGGTGAACGGCCGCAGCTTCAGCATCGGCTATGAACCCGGCGAGGGCACGTCCCGCTCGTTCGGCGGCAACTCCAACTGGCGTGGCCCGGTGTGGATGCCGGTGAACATACTGCTGGTCGATAGCTTGCGCGAGTTCCAGCGCTACTACGGCGACGACTTCCAGGTGGAGTGCCCGGTTGGGTCAGGCCAAATGGTGCCGTTGCGGGAGGTGGCGGATCAGCTGGCCGAGCGGCTCAAGTCGCTGTTCCTGCGTGACGCCCAGGGCCGCCGGGCCTGCTTCGGCGACGACGAGATCGCGCAAAGCGACCCGTATTTCCAAGATAACTTGGTGTTCAACGAGTATTTCCACGGCGACACCGGCCGCGGCCTGGGGGCGGCGCACCAGACCGGATGGACCGGTTGCATCGCGCTGTTGCTGGCCGGGCCGGACAGCCCATGGGCCAAGACGACGGCGCAGCATCCGCAGGCGACGGCGGGAGTAAATTCGTTGCGGGCACAGGCGACATGATGCGCTGGCTTTGCAACCGGCTTGCCGCCCGAACGCTTGAAGGGTTCAGCCCAGCACAGGACCCCGCATGAGCCAGTCAACCACTCCCTCGATCCAGGAAGGCCGCCCTTTCCCCCAAGGCGCTACCTGGAACGGCCTCGGCGTGAACTTTTCCCTATTCTCGGCCAATGCGACCAAGGTGGAGCTGTGCCTGTTCGACGACACCGGCGAGACCGAGATCGCCCGTGTCGCACTGCCGGAGTACACCAACGAGATTTGGCACGGCTTCCTGCCCGACGCGCGCCCTGGCACCGTCTATGGCTACCGCGTCCATGGCCCATATGAGCCCGAGAACGGCCATCGCTTCAACCCGAACAAGCTCGTACTTGACCCCTACGCCAAGGCAGTCATCGGCCAGATCACCTGGGCGCCTGAGGTGTTCGGTTACGTGCTCGGCGAGGACGATACGACGTACGACGAGCGCGACAGCGCCAAGTTCATGCCCAAGGGCCGCGTCATCGACCCGGCGTTCACCTGGGGCGAGGACCGGGCGCCCCGCGTGCCATGGGACCAGACGGTGATCTACGAAACCCACGTCAAGGGCTACACCAAGCTGCACCCGGGCGTGCCGGAGGAGCTGCGTGGCACCTTCCGCGGCCTGGCGAGCCCCGAAGTGGTCCGCTATATCCGCGACCTCGGCGTAACCTGCGTCGAACTGCTGCCGATCCATATGTTCGCCGATGACAGCTACCTGCTCGAGAAGGGCCTGGTGAACTACTGGGGCTACTCCACCCTCGCCTTCTTCGCTCCCAGCCGCCGCTACGCCAGCGTGCCGGACTTCGCTTTCTCCGAGTTCAAGGAGATGATCAGCCGCTTCCACGCCGCCGGCATCGAGGTGATCCTGGACGTGGTGTACAACCACACCTGCGAGGGCAACGAGAAAGGCCCCACCCTGTCGTTCAAGGGCATCGACAACGCCAGCTACTACCGCCTGCTGCCGGACCAGAAGCGTTACTACATCAACGACACCGGCACGGGGAACACGGTCAATCTATCCAACGCCCGCGTCATCCAGATGGTGATGGACAGCCTGCGCTACTGGGTGACCGAGATGCACGTGGACGGTTTCCGCTTCGACCTCGGCACCATTCTGGCGCGCGAGGATTCCGGCTTCGACGTGGAGAGCGGCTTCCTGCGCGCCGTGGGCCAGGACCCGATCCTGAGCCAAGTCAAGATGATCACCGAGCCGTGGGATTGCGGCCCCGGCGGCTACCAGGTTGGCGGCTTCCCCCCTGGCTGGGCCGAGTGGAACGACCGCTACCGCGACAACGTGCGCGCCTATTGGAAAGGCGATGCGGGCAAGACCAAGGACTTGGCCACCCGTTTCACCGGCAGCAGCGATTTCTTCAACCGCCGCGGTCGCCCCGCCTGGTCCTCCGTCAATTTCCTCACCGCCCATGACGGCTTCACGCTGAACGATTGGGCCTCGTACAACGAGAAGCACAATGAGGATAACGGCGAGGACAACAAGGACGGCAATAGCAACAACGAGAGCTGGAACTGCGGCGCCGAAGGCCCCACGGACGACCCGGAGGTGACAGGCATCCGCGAACGCCAGATCAAGAACATGCTGGCTACTCTTCTGCTGTCTCGCGGCACGCCCATGCTTCTGGCCGGCGACGAGTTCGGCCGCACCCAGGGCGGCAACAATAACGCCTATTGCCAGGACAATGAGATCAGCTGGCTGAACTGGGACCTGCATGAGAAGGGCGAGTCCCTGGTCCGCTTCGTGTCGCAGATCACCGCCCTGCGCCGACGCCTGCCGATTCTCACCCGCTCCCGTTTCCTGACGGCGGAGTGGAACGAGGAACTGGGCATCAAGGACGTGACTTGGCTCAAGCCCAACGGCCACGAAATGGACCAGGGCGCGTGGGACGACACGAATGCCCGCTGCATTGGCATCCTGCTGGACGGCCGGGCCCAGGCCTCCGGCATCCGGCGCCGCGGTGCGGACGCCACGGTGCTGGTCGTCATGAACTCCTACCATGGCGGGGTCGGCTTCCGTTTGCCCGAGGTGCCCGGCGGGCTTGCGTGGCGTTGCTCGGTCGATACCAACCAGGAAAACTCCGCCATCGACTCGCGCTTTGAGTTTGAAGCCGAGTACTTGGTGACCGGCCGCTCCCTATTGCTGTTCGAGTTGGTGCTCGACCAGGCCTACTCAGAGGCTCGCGGCATCCCTTACGTGATCGATCCCCCAACCGCGGAGATCGGCGAGGAGGCGATCGCCTGAGATAATCGTCCGCGTCGGTTGCTGGACGGCGCTGCCATCTATTATAGGAGGGCAGCGCCGGTCACGGTGCCTAGAGCGGGAGCTTGCCGGCCGATGGATAGTATGGAGATCAACAAGCTCGCCTCGGCCGTCTTGGTCGCAGGCATCGCCTTCATGGTGAGTGGTTTGGTCGCCGAGACCTTGGTTCATCCGGCGAAGCTCGCCCAATCTGCCATCAAGATCGAGGGGGCCGCAGCTCCCGTCGCTGCCACGGCGGCCGCTGCCGAAGCGCCATTGCCGCCCATCGCGCCGTTGCTGGCCAAAGCCGACCCAGCGGCCGGTGAGCAGGACACCAAGAAGCTCTGCGTCTCTTGTCATAGCTTCAACCAGGGCGGCAAAGCTGGCGTCGGCCCCAACCTGTATGGCGTGGTCGGTGGCCCGCACGGTCACATGGAGGGCTTCAGCTACTCCGCCGCCATCAAGGCCAAGGCTGGCCCATGGACCTTTGACGAGTTGAATGCCTGGCTGCGCAACCCACGCAGCTATGCGCCGGGCACTAAAATGGGCTTCGCCGGCATCAGCAACGACAAGGAGCGGGCCGACGTCATCGACTACCTCCACACTCTGGCGCAGAGTCCGGAAGCTCTGCCCCCCGTCGTCGACGTCGCCGCACCCGGCGGCGCAGCAGGAGCTGGTCCGGCAGGCGGAGCCGGTATTGGCGGCGCGGCAGTGGGCAGTGCCCCAGCTGGAGCGGCCACAGGCGGAGCGGCAGGTGGTCGGGCGGCAGCACCCGGCGTCATTGCACCGGGCGCTAGCGCTGCGCCGGGCACAGCAGGCTCTGCGGCCCCTGGCGGAATCGCCCCCGCCGGTGGTGCAGGAACGGCCGGCCAGGCCGCTCCGGCAATCGGCGCCAAGCTGTCCCAGCCTGGCGCTGCGGTGCCGGCAACCGGCCAGACATCCTCCGCGCCCGCCGTCAGCGGCGCTGCAGCGAGCGCACCAGCCCCTGTGACCGTGCCGCACCAGCCCGTGGCGCCCAATGCCGGCGCAGCTGGCAGTTCGGACGTGGCGAACAGCTCGGCCCTGGCGGGTGTGCGCGCTGCGCCGCAATCGGACAACGGCGGTCAGTTGTCGACCTCCGCACCTGGTACTGCGGCCGGCACGCCGGCCCCGACGTCCTCGCCACCCGCACAGCCGGACTCAGCACCGATCAGCAACGACTGAACTACGGGCCTGGCATCGCGCCAGGTCTCGGCGCGATGGGCGCCCCACGAAGGAGCGCGGCCATGCCGGAAGCTTTCATCTGCGACGCGGTCCGCACGCCGATTGGCCGCTACGCCGGACTCTTGAAAGATATCCGGGCCGACGATCTCGGCGCTGTTCCGTTGCGGGCCCTCATGGATCGCAATCCCGGCGTGGATTGGGATGCCGTGGACGATCTGTACTACGGCTGCGCCAACCAGGCCGGCGAGGACAATCGCAATGTCGGCCGCATGGCGCTGTTGCTGGCCGGGTTGCCGGCCAGCGTGCCGGCCGCCACCATCAACCGGCTATGCGGCTCCGGGCTGGACGCCGTGGGAACCGCGGCACGCGCCATCCGCTCGGGCGATGCCGAATTGGTCATCGCCGGCGGGGTGGAAAGCATGACCCGCGCGCCCTTCGTCCAGGGCAAGGCCGCGGAGGCGTTCAGCCGCTCGGCCGAAATCCACGACACCACCATTGGCTGGCGCTTCGTCAACCCGCTGCTGAAAGCGCAATACGGCGTCGAGTCCATGCCAGAAACCGCGGAGAACGTGGCACAGGACTTTCAGGTCAGCCGCGCCGACCAGGACGGTTTTGCCCTGCGTAGCCAGCAACGCGCCGCTGCCGCGCAAGCTGCCGGGTTCTTTGCAAGGGAGATCACGGCCGTCACGGTCCGCACCCGCAAGGGCGAGGTCGTGGTGGACCGCGACGAGCATCCCCGCGAAACCAGCCTGGATGCATTAGCCAAGCTGAAGGCGCCGTTTCGTGAGGGCGGCAGCGTTACCGCCGGCAATGCTTCCGGCGTAAACGATGGCGCTGCGGCGCTCATTCTCGCCACCGAAGCCGCCGCCCGGCGTCACGGCCTCACGCCACGGGCCCGCGTGGTGGCCATGGCGACGGCCGGGGTGCCGCCGCGGATCATGGGCATGGGGCCAGAGCCTGCCACCCGCAAGCTGCTGGAGCGCACTGGGCTGACTCTGGCGGACATCGACCTGATCGAGCTAAATGAGGCATTTGCGGCACAAGGCCTGGCGGTGATGCGGCAGCTGGGCCTGCCGGACGATGCCGAAATGGTCAACCCGCACGGTGGTGCCATTGCCCTTGGCCACCCGCTTGGTATGTCCGGCGCGCGCTTGGCGCTGACGGCGGTGCACGCGCTGGAGCAGCGCGGCCAGAAACTGGCGGTGGCGACGATGTGCATCGGAGTGGGCCAGGGCATCGCGGCGCTGATCGAGCGGGTCTAACCGCCAGCCTCTGATGGCTCTGCGCAGGCTGCTAGGCGAGCCGCTCCGCTAGCTCGTCGATCCCGTCCACCACGTAGTCCCAAGTTCCAGTCGCTACGAAATCCTGTTTCTGGTGCGACCCGTACTCGGTCGGGCGGGCCACGAAAGCGGTCCGCATCCCGTAGCGTTGCGCCGCTTGCAAATCGTCGTTGTGGGCAGCGCAAAACATCACCTCGGCCGGCGCCAGGGACAGCATGCGGCAAGCGCCAAGGTAGGTTTCCGGGTCCGGCTTGTAATGGCCCGAAGTGTCGGCGCCGAAGATCATGTCCCACGGCAGGCCGTTGAACCGCGCCAGATCAACTAGAAGCGACACGTTCCCATTCGAGAGCGGCGCCGTGATGTAGCGGAGATGCAGCTGCACTATGCCTTCCACCGCGTCTGGCCAGGCACGCAGCCGATGCCAGGCCATGGTGAGCTGCCGCTTGTCCGCCTCGCTCAGCCCGGTGATGCCGCTCTCCTGCAGCAGTTTGTTGAGCGACTGATAATGCAGGTCATCGAGCTTGGTCCAAGGAAGCTCGCCCCGGCGCACCCTGTCCATGGAGGGCTTGTAGGCGCCGCGCCAGGCATCAACCAGCGCCGCCCAATCCGTCATGATCTCCCGCGACTCGCCGAACGCGGCCAGCTCGGCGATCAGGCTGGAACGCCAGTCCACGACGGTGCCGAACGTGTCGAACAGGACGGCGCGAAGGGAAGTCATGGCATGGTTTTAGCCGATCTCAATGTTCTGGCAATCTTCGCGCATTAACATCTTGGCATGCGGTTGAAGCTGTATCGGGCGCTTGGCGTCACAGAGGCTATGGCGCAGGTTCGGGCTGAACTTGGGTCGGACGCATTGATCCTGGCCACGCGCCGGGTCGCGGACGGCGTGGAGGTCACGGCGGCGCTGGACCACGATGATGGGCCGCCGCCGCTCGCCTCCCCGGAGCGGGAACAGCTGCTAGCGTGGCATGGCATCCCCGCGTTCCTGGCTGCGCAACTCGCCGCCGGGCCCCTGGAGCAAGCGCTCGCCCGTCGGCTGCGCTTCGGCGGCCTTGGGCTGGAGCGGCGGGAGCCTAGCCCTCTGCTGTTCGCAGGCCCACCGGGTGCGGGCAAAACGCTGACGGTGGCGAGGCTCGCGACGCGGCTGGTAATGGCGGGCGCAGCGCCGCTGATCATCACCACGGACGGTCATCGCGCCGGCGCTACGGAGCAGCTGGCCGCGTTTACCCGCCTTCTAGGATTGACGTTGATTGTGGCAAGCCATCCCGCAACGCTGGCCCGCGCCTTAACGCGGCGGCAGCCCGGCGCTGCCGTGCTAATCGATGCACCGGGCACCAACCCGTTCGATTCCAGCCAGCGGGACGAGCTGACCAGCCTGATCGCCACGGCAGAGGCGGACGTCGCACTGGTGCTGCCCGCCGGACTCGACCCAGCGGAGTCGGCCGATTTCGGCGCTGCCTTCGCAGCGGCCGGCGCTACTCTGCTGATTGGCACCCGGCTGGACCTTGCCCGCCGCTTGGGCGGCTTGCTGGCAGCCGCCGAGGCCGGCCAGCTTATCTTGACCGAGGCCGGCGTCGGGCCTGGTGCGGCGGATGGCTTGCTGGCGCTCACTCCCGCGCTGCTGGCCGAGCGCCTGAGCTGCACCAGGCCGTCGCCAGCGCCCGCGGAGTCCTGTTCATGAGCACTTCACTGTCCTCCTCCTTCGCGCCCTCCCTGGGCTCGCCCCGCCCCCGGCTGATTGCCGTCGCTTCCGGCAAGGGCGGTGTCGGCAAAACCTGGCTGTCCGCCACCCTTGCCCGTGCCCTGGTGCAGGCTGGCCGCAGCGTGCTGCTGTTCGACGGCGACCTCGGGCTGGCCAACATGGACATCCAGCTCGGGCTGATGCCCGAGCATGACTTGGCAGCGGTGATCGCCGGGCGGCGAAGCTTGGCGGACAGCACTACGGCGTATCCTCCGGGCGGCTTCAGCGTGCTCGCCGGCCGCTCCGGTTCTGGAGCGCTCTCCGCCATGGAACCAGCCGTGTTGGACCGCCTGCTGGCGGCGCTTGCAGTCGAGCCGTCCGTCGATGAGGTCGTGCTCGATTTGAGCGCCGGGCTGGACCATGCCGTGCGCCGCATGGCCGCCGCCTCCCACACTCTGCTGGTGGTGGCGACAGAGGAGCCGACCAGCCTGACAGACGCCTACGCGGTGCTCAAGCTGGCCGCCGCCGACAAACCGGGCGGAGACGTGCGGCTGGTGGTCAACCAGGCCAGCAGCGCTGCTGCCGGGCGCAAGACCTACGCGACCTTGGCGCGCGCCAGCGCCACCTTCCTTGGCCGTGAGGCGCCGCTGGCGGGTATCATCCGGCGGGACGACCACGTGCGCGACGCGATCCGCCGTCAGACACTCACCCAGGTGCGTCACCCGAACACGCCGGCGGTGCAGGATGTGGAGGCACTCGCAGCCGGCTTGCTCAGCTAGGTGACCCGGCGTCGCTTGCGCCGGAAGTCCAGCGGGCCTTATCTGCCGCCGATGCGCCGGGGCGTGCGCTCGGCGAGAAGAGGGCCGCATGAAGCTTGTACGGGCCGGCCGCGACTCGCGGGTGGACTTCTTTCGCGGATTGGCCCTGTGGTGGATTTTCACCGACCACATTCCAGGCGACTGGATGAACCAGGCCAGCCTGCGCAACTTTGCCATTTGCGACTCCGCCGAGGTGTTCGTGCTGCTGGCAGGCTACGGCGCCGGACTCGCCTATGGCCGCTCCATGGACCGCAACGGCTGGGTATACTCGGCTGCCGACGCGATCAAGCGCGCCTGGACCCTCTACATCGCACACATCTTCCTGTTCGTCGTGTTCGCCGCCCAGGTGTCCTACTCCGCGACACTGCTGGACCGGGCGGACTACCTCGATGAGATTCATCTGGACGTGCTGGGCGAGGAACCATACCGGGCGATGCTGGACGCGCTCATCCTGCATTTCCAGCCGGCCTACCTCGACATCCTGCCCATGTACGTGGTCCTGCTGCTTCTGTTCGCCGCGGTGATGCCGCTGCTGCGGTGGCCGATGGTGCTGGCCGGCCTATCCTTCGCGCTCTACGCGACGGCTCGGCTGGCGGGGTTTAATCTTCCTTCTGTCACAGGCAGCGGCTGGTATTTCAACCCATTGACGTGGCAGCTGCTCTTTATGCTGGGCGCGATCATGGCTTATGCGCCTGCCGATGTGCCAAGCCGCGCCGTCAGGATCGCGGTGGATGTCGTGGCGGGTGCGGTGGCGCTGTTCGGCCTCCTCATGCAATGGGTCGTTTGGGTGCATCCCGAGATCACCATCCACCTGCCGGCCCGCGTGGCGCACGCGCTGCTTTCGGTGGACAAGGAAGGGCTGCATCCGTTCCGGCTGATCTCGATTCTTGCCCTGGCCTGGCTCGTGTCCCGCCTGATTCCTGCTCACGCGCGCTGGATATCGTCGCGCTGGGTATCGCCGTTTGTGCTGTGCGGCCAGCACTCCCTGCCAGTGTTCTGCGCGGGGATTTTCCTGGCCTTCCTCGGCCGCCTCCTGATGGAGGAGACCGATGGGTGGTGGACGCAGGTCGTGGTCAATCTGGCGGGCGCTCTGCTGCTGGTGGGCGTGGGTGCGCTCGCGGCGTATTACAAAGAAAAAGGCCGGCCGAGCCCGCAACGGCTATCCAAAGGTGTGACATCTTGATGATGACCTTTCTCAGAACCGGATGGTGCTCCGGCGCCATTGCCACAGGCCTCGTTCTGCTGTGCTGGACGCGCCAGGCTGCGGCTGAGGACCGATGTGCGGCGCCCGCCACCATCACCAGCAACATTGCCCCCCTACCGGCGGCGTTGGCGGCGCTGAAGCCCGGCGGCATGCTCAATGTGCTGACGGTTGGGTCCGCCACCGTGTTCAGCCCATTGGAAGCACTGCAGCCGGGCACGATCACCGGCCAAAGCCTTGGGCTCGGCCCGGCAACGCCCTCCAAGCAAGCGCTGATGCCGACCGACGCTGCCTTTCCGATGCAGATGGCCAAGGCATTGCAAGCCGCCGTGCCGAACTTGGCCGTCAACGTCACGGTGAGGGGCGGCCGAGGGATGCTGGCGACCGAGATGCTGGACATCATCCGCACCGAGGTGGCCGCGCACTCCTACCAGTTGGTGATCTGGCAAACGGGTACAGTGGAGGCCGTGCGCAACATCCCCTCCGGCGCGTTCTACGAGACGCTGGCCGACGGTTCTGCAGCGATCACGCAATCCGGGGCGGACTTGATCCTGGTGGACCCGCAGTTCAGCCGCTTTCTGCATGCCAACACCGACCTTGATCCCTACACGCAGAGCATGCAGGAGATCGCGGCCCAGCCCGACACAATCCTGTTCCATCGTTTCGAACTGATGCGTTACTGGGTCGGCGAAGGTCAGATCGATCTTGAGCGGACCCCAAAGGCGCAGCGCGCAAGCACGGTGGAGGCGCTGCATGCGTGCTTGGGCGCGCGGCTGGCCGACATGGTGCTCGCCTCCGTGCACATGCCGCCCTAAGCACGTGGCTTACATAGACGTGATGCGTGAGGTCCTTCTCAACCTACACTAAACGCTGAGGCAACGAAACTGTCATCGTGGCTTCGCATTTGAAGACCATGAAGGCTGACCCAGCGCTGCGCAGAATAGACACGACAGGCACATGCCCCGACGATGGCCACATGTTGGTCCAATGGTTGCGGTTAAGCCTTGCCGCTAGGCACCAGGCCGTTAAGGAGCAGTTGCCGCAAGCGTTGGCCGACTTGTTGCTACCCACCGGCCAAGCGTCAGCCTCGCAAGGTCCCGTGATTCCAGCAGCCCACTAGAACAGTCCCCTCACTCGTCCATCCAGTCCCAGGCCAATCACCTCGGCCGCCGGATGGCGGGGCAGTCCCGGCATAGTCATGATATCGCCACAGACTGCCACCACGAAGCCGGCTCCAGCCGATAGCCTAACTTCCCGAATCGATAGAATGTGCCCTTCCGGGGCACCCAGCACCGCCGGGTTAGTCGTAAAGCTGTACTGGGTCTTGGCGATGCACACAGGCAAATGGCCGAACCCGGCGCTCTCGAACGCCGCTAGCCGCTTGGCGGCCGATGGCGCCACCACAATGTCCGACGCCCGATAGATCTCCTGCGCTACCATGCGCAGCTTGTCCGTCAGTGCCATGCCGTCCGGGTAGAGCAGCCGGAAATCGGCCAGTCCGTCCTCAATCCGGCGCACTACGGCATGAGCCAGGGCCTCCGCCCCGGCAGCGCCGTCGGCCCAATGGGAACAGGCCACGACCTCGACGCCAGGCACGGCGGCGGCGACCGCTTCGTACTCCGCCGGAGTGTCACCGGTAAAGTGGTTGATCGCGACCACGACAGGCACGCCGAACTTAGCCATGTTCTCGACGTGGCGAGCCAGGTTGACCCCGCCCCGCGCCACTGCAGCGGCGTCCTCCTGCGCAAGCTCGGACCGTGCTACCCCGCCGTGCATCTTGAGCGCGCGAACGGTGGCGACCACGACGCAACAGACCGGTCGCAGTCCCGCCGCCCGGCATTTGATGTCCAGGAACTTTTCACCACCCAGGTCGGCGCCGAACCCGGCCTCCGTGACCACGATGTCGGCTAGCTTCAGCCCGAGCCGCGTCGCCATCACTGAGTTGCAGCCATGAGCGATGTTGGCGAACGGCCCGCCATGGACCAGGGCGGGGGAGCCTTCCAGCGTCTGCACCAGGTTGGGCTGCAATGCGTCTCGCAGCAGCGCCGCCATGGCGCCATCGGCCTTCAGGTCCCGCGCCGTCACCGGCCCATCCCGCCCGGGGCCGGCGATCATGCGTCCGAGCCGGTCCTGCAAATCGGCCAGGTTTCGCGCCAGGCAGAACACCGCCATCACCTCGGAGGCGACCGTGATGTCGAACGCGTCCTGCCTGGGGATGCCGTTGCCAGGTCCACCGAGTCCCACCACCACGTCGCGCAACGCCCGGTCGTTCATGTCGAGCGCCCGCCGCCAGCTGACCCGGCGCGTGTCGATGCCAAGCGCGTTGCCCCAATGGACATGGTTGTCCAGCATGGCCGACAGCAGGTTGTTCGCCGCCGTGATGGCGTGGAAGTCACCAGTAAAGTGCAGGTTGATCTCGGCCATTGGCGCCACCTGCGCCATGCCGCCGCCGGTGGCGCCGCCCTTCACGCCAAAGCACGGCCCAAGCGAGGGCTCGCGCAGGCAGATCACGGCCCGCCGCCCGATGCGGCGCAGCGCGTCCCCCAACCCGATGGTGGTGGTGGTCTTGCCCTCGCCCGCCGGGGTGGGGCTAATGCCGGTGACCAGCACCAGCGCGCCGTCAGGCCGGTTGGCCAAGCTGTCGATGAACGAAAAGCCAATTTTGGCCTTGAACCGGCCGTATGGCTCCAATGCCTCGACAGGGATGCCGATTGCGGCCGCGATGTCCGCAATCGGACGAAGGACCGCCGCATCCGCGATGTCGATGTCGCTGCGCATCAGGCTGCGCGTGCCGTCGTGATGCTCATCGCGCGCAGCACATCGCCCATCGCCGCGACGGCATCCACCATGTCCTGCGGCGTGAGGGCGCCGATGCAGCCGACGCGGAACGAAGGCTCGGGCGTGTCGTAGAAGTTGCTGATAAGGAACCCGCGCAGCTTCAGCCCCTCCACGAAACCCAGCAAGGACCAGGCGGAGTGGGCCGGTGCCCGCACGTTCACCACGACCGGCCCTTGCACCGCCTCCTGCAGCCAGGGGCGCAGGCCAAGCCGTTGCACGCCGTCAACCAGCGTGCGCTGGTTGGCTGTGTAGCGCGCCAGGCGGGCCGCACGGCCGCCCTCCGCCTCGAACAGGTCCAGCGCCGCCCCGAACGCTGCCAGAATTTGGGCGGGCGGGGTGAAGCGGAAGCAGCCCCAGCCCATGCGCAGGCTGTGCTGGTACACGTCGGCCAGGTCGAGCGACCAGCTGCCGGCGCGGCCCTGGCACTCGATCAGCCGGTCCACCCGCGCCACAGCGAAGGCAAGCCCGGGCAGGCCCTCCAGGCACTTGTTTGCAGTGAAGACGACGGCATCCACGGCGGGCAGCGCGTGAAGATCGAGCGGCAGCGCCCCGAAGGCGGACACGGCGTCCACGATCACCCGGCAGCCTGCCCGCGCAGCGGCTTCGGCCAGCGCAGGGACGTCGTGGCAGATGCCGGTGCTGGTCTCGCTATAGACCAGCACCACGTGGCTAATCGTGCGGTCGGCGCGCAAGGCGGCTTCCAAGGCCGCCGGGTCCACCCGCTCATCGTCCGGCACAGGCAGCACGCTCGCCTCGTAGCCGGCCTCGCGGGCCAGGCGCACGGCGCGGGTGGCGTAGGCGCCAGTGGCGGGCACCAGTACCCGGCCGTTGCGCGGTACGAAGGTGCGGATCGCGGCTTCCAGCACGAAGTGACCGCAGCCTTGCAGCGGCAGGGCGGCGTGCACGCCAGGGCGAGCCTGCGCCACCCGCAGCACGCGGGCGCGCACATCCTCGTTCAGGGGGCGGAAATCATCGTCCCAGGGCGCGTAGTCCTGCGCGGCCGCTGCGCGGACCGAGGGATGGGTGGAAACCGGGCCTGGGATCAGCAGCTTCATCACGCCCATCGCCTTGGCCGGTTTGCCGGGAGAGATCAAGCGCAATGGCTCAACCGTGATAGAGACGGGCCGCTAGGCGACCCTGCTCCACTCGGCTACGGTCGGGGCATGACGATACCGTTCATGCTGCCCGACTGGGTGCCCGCCTGGGTGAGCTTTGCCCTCGTCGTGGTCGCCGCATTGTTCCTGCTGGCATTCCTGCTGATGCCGTTCAGCGTGTTCGGGCTCAAGGGCCGGCTGGAGGGCGTAGAGGCGCGACTGGACGAGATTCAGGGAGAAATCCGCAGCCTCGCCCTGCGCCTGCCGGAACCGGGCCGGGTCGAGTATGAGAGCGACGGGGACGAGCGCCGCCGCTGGGCGCAGCCGGATCGCCTGCCGCCCATCCCGCCACGCGCTGCCGGCCCCAACACGGCAGCCAGCCGCCGCAGCCGGTCCGAGCCGCGATTCGACCCGGGTTGACCTGGACGTGGACACGCTTGAGCTGACCCAAGCGTGAGCGCGTCTTCAGCGCCCAACCTGACGGCAGGCGCGGTCGAGCGCATCAGCTTCGTCGCTGCCCGAACGGAGGTTGCCGAGCAAAGCCGCGCCCGGCTAGCCCAGCGCTACGGAGAATGGCCGCTGGCGGACGCGCAAGTGGTCGTGGCGCTGGGTGGCGACGGCCACCTGCTGGAGACGCTGCATGCGTTCACCGGCCGGGCGACCCCAATCTACGGCATGAACTGCGGCTCGGTCGGCTTCATGATGAACCCGTTCAACGAGGAGGACCTGCCGCGGCGGCTGGGGAACGCCCAAGCCGCGGTGTTGCACCCGCTGCGGATGCATGCAGTGACGCAGACCGGCGCGGTGGAGGAAGCCGTGGCGCTGAACGAGGTCAGTCTGCTGCGCCAACTGCGCCAGGCGGCCAAGATCCGCATCTCAGTGGATGGCCGGGTACGTTTGCCCGAACTGATCTGCGACGGCGTGCTGATCGCCACGCCCGCTGGCTCGACGGCCTACAACCTGTCGGCGCACGGCCCGATCGTGCCGCTTTCGGCCAACCTGCTGCCGCTCACCCCAATCAGCGCCTTCCGCCCCCGGCGCTGGCGCGGCGCGCTGCTGCCAAGCACGGCAGACGTGCTGTTCGAGGTGCTGGAGCCGGACAAGCGCCCGGTGGCCGCGGTGGCGGATGCCTTCGAGGTCCGCAACGTCGCCTCCGTCGCGGTGAGCGAGGACCGCTCGATCTTCTGGACGGTGCTGTTCGACCCGGAGATGGCGCTGTCCGAACGCATCATCATGGAGCAGTTCACGGTGTGAGACTGAACTGATTGGCACTGCGGGCGTCCAATCCAAGAAGGCATATCAGGCCGGCGCTGAACATGAACTAAGGATCGAGCAAATGCGTGCCAACCGGACCTAGGTCACGCTCCAGGTAATTGGCATGTTTCCAGCGGGCATTGGTGTAGGGGCTGGCTTGTAACCCTAATCTTGGCCATCACTGAGAAACCATTCCGGGCGGCTTACCTTACCCGACGTCCGAACACCGCATGATAGACCACCAGCACTACGACCGCGCCCAGCACCGCCACGATCATGCTCGGGATGTCGAAATGGCTTTCCCATGAGTCGCCCGTGAAGAAGGACACCAGGTAGCCCCCCACCACCGCGCCCACGATGCCGAGCCCGATGTCCAGCACCAGGCCCGAGCCCGACTTGTTGACGATCTTGCTGGCGATGAACCCGGCGATCAGCCCGAACACGACCCAGCCGATGATGCTCATGGCGCGTCCTCCTAAACGTTGAACCGGAACAGCAGCACGTCGCCGTCGCGCACCACGTAGTCGCGACCCTCCACGCGCATCCGCCCGGCCTCCTTGGCGCCAGCCTCGCCACGCAGCGTCACGAAGTCGTCGTAGGCGATGGTCTCGCAGGCGATGAAGCCTCGCTCGAAATCGTTGTGGATCACCGCAGCGGCCTGCGGTGCCTTAGTGTGCGCCGTGATGGTCCAGGCCCGCGTCTCCTTCGGGCCGACCGTGAAGTATGTGCTGAGCCCCAGCAGCCCGTAGCCGGCGCGAATCACCCGGTCCAGCCCACTATCCGCCAGCCCCAGCCCGGCGAGGAACTCCGCCCGATCCTGCTCTGGCAGCTGGCTGACCTCGGCCTCAATCGCGGCCGAGACCACCACGCTGGCCGCACCCGTCGCCTGCGCCATGGCAGCCACCGCGGCGGAGCGGGCATTGCCATCCGCCGCGTCCGCCTCGGCCACGTTGCACACGTACAGCACTGGCTTGGAGGTCAGCAGCTGCAGCCGGCGCACCGCCTCCGCCTCGTCGGGCGGGATCGCGCTGCGGGCGGGGCGACCGGCCTGCAACGCCGCGATCAGCGGCTCCATCACCGCCAGGGCCGCTACGCTGTCCCGGTCGCCGCCGCGCGCCTTTTTCTGTGCTGGCAGCAGCCGCTTTTCCAGGCTGTCCAGGTCGGACAGCATCAGCTCGATTTCCACCGTCTCAGCGTCCCGGAGTGGGTCGATGCTGCCTTCCACGTGGGTCACGTCGTCATCGTCGAAACAGCGCAGCACATGGATGATGGCGTCCACCTCGCGGATGTTGCCCAGGAACTGGTTGCCCAGACCCTCCCCCTGGCTGGCGCCCCGCACCAGGCCGGCGATGTCCACGAACTCCAGGCTGGTCGGCACGATCTTGGCCGACTTGCCGATCGCGGCGAGTGCGGCCAGGCGCGGGTCCGGCACCGCTACGCGGCCGACATTGGGCTCTATGGTGCAGAACGGGTAGTTGGCAGCCTGCGCCGCGGCAGTCGCGGTGAGCGCGTTGAACAGCGTCGATTTGCCGACATTGGGCAAGCCCACGATGCCGCAGTTGAACCCCATCTAGCCCTCCCGCGCTTGCAGCGCGACCTTGGTCATGAACGCTTCCGGCTGCCCGGCGGCCAGCAAGGCTGCGGCGTCCGCCACGGCGGCCAGCAGCGCCGCCAGCCATTCGCCATCCACCTTGGCGAAATCCCCCAGCACGTGGCCGGTCACGTGATCCTTATGCCCGGGATGGCCGATGCCGAGCCGCACCCGCCAGTAGTCTGGGCTGCCCAGCAGCCGGTCCATGCTGCGCAAGCCGTTATGCCCCGCTGCCCCACCACCCTGCTTGACCCGCACCCGGCCAGGAGCGAGGTCCAGCTCGTCATGGAACGCCGTGATGTCGCCCGGCAGCAACTTGAAGAACGCCGCGGCTGGCTGCACAGCGGCGCCGCTATCGTTCATGTAGGTGAGCGGCTTCAGCGCCATCACCTTCTCGCCGCCGACGCTGCCATCAGCCACCAGGCCCTTGAAGCGGTTGCGCCACGGGGAGAACCCGTGGCGCTCGGCGATGCGATCTACGGCCATGAAGCCGATGTTGTGCCGCTGCCGGGCCATGCCAGGCTCCGGATTACCGAGCCCGACCCAGAGCTGCACGCGTTACTTCTTGGCGGCAGGCTTTGCAGCGGCCTTGACCGGAGCAGCAGCAGCCTTGGCCGGAGCGGCCCCCTTGGCCGGGGCCTTGGCGGCGGCCGGAGCAGCGTCAGCCACGGGGGCCTCGGCCGACTTGGTGGGCGCCACCAAGGTGGCGATTACGAAGTCCCGGTCGGCGATGGTGGGCTTCGCCCCTGCCACGCCCGTCAGGTCGGAGAAACGGATGTTGTCGTTGATGTCAAGCGCTCCAAGGTCTGCTTCGAAGGCTTCCGGAACCTGATCCGGGTCGCACAGCACGTCCACGCTGTGGCGCACCACGTTCAGCATCCCGCCGCGCTTGATTCCGGGGGATGTCACCTCGTTGGTGAAGGTCACCTTCACGGCGACGCGGATCGGCTGCCCGGCGGCCAGGCGCTGGAAGTCCACGTGTTCCGGCTTGTCGCTGACCGGGTGGAACTGCACCTCGCGCATCAGGGCGCGCTGGGTCTGCCCGCCGACCGAAACCTCGAACAGGCGCGAGCGCCAGCCGCCGCGGACTAGTTCGCGCACGACCTCGCGCGGGTCGAGCGAGATCAGCATCGGCGCTTCCTTTGCGCCATAGATAACGGCAGGGACTTTCCCTGCCCGCCGGGTCGCGCGTGCTGCCCCCTTACCTGCAAGCTCGCGCGCCTCGGCCTGGATCGTGGTGAAACCGGCCATGGTCAACTCCATTCGTTCAAGCGTCGCAGCCGGTGCCGCAAGCGCAAAAAGCCGGCCTCCAGGGGTGCCAGCACGGTGCTTCTCCTACCGAAGCGCGCCCGCCGGGGCAAGTCGCAAGGCCGCCAAGTGCCGACTTGCAGCATATTCACATCAAAGTGCTACGCGAGGGCCAACCTCTCGTGATTCTTACCAAGAGTTCAGGTGGCGTGTCTCTAAAACACAAACAGGACCCGGCACTCCGCCCGGTGAGGTTTCCGCGTCGATGCCCCATTGTGTGCTTCTGGTCGAAGACGAAGGCCTGATCCGCCTCACCCTGGCCGAGACGCTGGAGGAAGCCGGCTATACTGTCATCTTGGCAAAGTCCGGCGACGAGGCCTGCCAGTTGCTCGATACGCTGGACGAAGTCGATGTGCTGCTGACGGACATCCAAATGCCCGGCCAAGCAGACGGCATCGACGTGGCGCGCAGCTTCACGGCGCGCCACCCGAACCGCCCCGTGGTGTTCATGACCGGGCGACCGGATATGATGGCTCGGATGGGCAGGCTGTCTGACACGGAGTTACTGCTGCGCAAGCCGTTTGGATCGAGGCAGATGCTGACCGCCTTGGAGTCCCTGCTCGTCCGTTCCTGATCGCCCCCGATCGGCGATGCCCCCACTTATCCGGCCGAAGCTGGCGTGAACGTCAGGTCAAGGCTGTCCCGCACCTCTAACCCGCTGCGGAGCAGCCCGAATACCGCTGACTGATCCGCCACGCGCTGGAAGTCCGCGATCTGCCCGCTGTCGAGCCGGACCGCGACAGTCTGCTGCTCGCCGTAAGCCCGCTCCAGCACCGGCTGCGGCAAGTGGGTCAGCACGGCATTGTATCGCGCATAGTCCGGGATATGGCCTTGCGCCCACTGCCATGCTGCGGCGAAGCGTCCCAGGAAATCCACCAGCAGAGCCCGCTTGCCAGCGATGGCATCGTCCGTGGCGGCGACAAAGGTGATCGACGGCGAGAGCCCGCTGCCATCGACCAGCACCCGCGCGCCGAACGTGACGACTTCGAACGACACGTAGGGGTCCCACACCGCCCAGGCATCCACCCCGCCAGAGCGGAACGCCAGGGCGGCGTCGGCCGGCGACAGCAGCTTAATGTCCACGGCCGCCAACGGGATATTCGCCTGCTGCAAGGCGGCGTGGATCAGATATTGCCCCCATCCAGCGCGGTTGCCAGCCACCTTGCGGCCCCGCAAATCCGCAACGCTGCGAATGGCAGGGTCACGCACCAGGATCGCCTGCCCGGCCGGCATTGCCCTGCTCGCCCCGATCGCCTTCAGCCGCGCCCCGGCCGCATATGCAGTCAGGAAGGCAAAATCCCCCTGATGGCCAAGATCGAGCGCACCCGCGTTCAGCGCCTCCAACAAAGGTTGCGCGGCGCCAAACTCGTTCCAATCGATAGCGTAAGGCAGACCGCTTGCGACCCCTGAAGCCTCGAACAGCGAGCGCAGGCCGCCCTTCTGGTTGCCGATGCGCAGGACTGCGGACGCGGCACGCGCCGGACGGGGCAGCGCCGCGGACGCCACCGCCGCAGACGCGGATGCGACAAGGCTGCGGCGGGTCGCCAGGGAGCCCTCCGGAACCCGCCTCATCCTAGCCCCACCACGAACGCGCCGAGGCCCGGCTGCCTCCGCGTGGCGCTGCGGGCCGCGTGCAGCACGCTGCGCACCGCATCCACAGCGTCCGCCAGGTGCTCATTCACCACAGCATGGTCGAACTCCAGCCAGTGCGCGATCTCGCTGCGGGCGGCCCGCATGCGGTGGGCGATCTCCGCCGGGTCATCCCCAGCGCGGCCGCGCAACCGGCTGTCCAGCGCGTCCAGCGAGGGCGGCAGCACGAACACGCCAACCACGTCGGCCGGCAGGGCGGCGCGCAGCTGGCGGTGACCCTGCCAATCCACGTCGAACGCCACGTCCCGCCCGGCGGCCAGCGCTTGTTCCACGGGCCCGCGCGGCGTGCCGTAGCGGCGGCCGAACACTTCGGCCCATTCCAGCATCTCGCCGGCCTCAACCATGGCGGCGAAGGCGTCGGGGGAGCGGAACAGGTAATGCACTCCCTCCTGCTCGCCGGGGCGCGGCGCGCGGGTAGTGGCGCTGACCGAAAAGGACAGCGCCGGCTCGCTCGCCAGCAACGCGCCGGTGATGGCGCCCTTGCCTGCGCCGGACGGCGCCGACACCACTAGACACACGCCGCGCCGTTGCAGGCTTGTCATGGATGCACACCGTCCCTTGCGGCCGCGCCGGATGGCCGCGCTCGCTCGATGTCGCGCCAGCGGGCCACGTTGCGCAAGTGCTCGCCCAGGGCGCCGGCGAAGGCATGGCCGCCGGAGCCGTCCGCCACGAAGTACAGCGCGTCCGTGACCGCCGGCTGCGTGGCGGCGCGCAGGGCGGCGAGACCCGGCATGCAGATGGGCGCAGGCGGCAACCCGGCGATGCGATAGGTGTTGGTTGGGTCGTCGCGGTCCAGTTCGGCGCGGGTGATGGGATGGTCCAGCACGCCCACGCCTCCACTGGCGCCATACACCACGGTCGGGTCGGATTGCAGCTTCATGCCTTGCCGCAGCCGGTTGAGGAACACGGCGGCGACCAGCGGACGCTCCTCCGGCCGGGCCGTCTCGCGCTCGACCAAGCTGGCCAGTACCAGCGCCTCCGCCTTGCTCGCCAGCGCCAGGCCCGGCGTGCGCGCGTCCCAGGCGCGCTGCAACGCCTTATCCATGGCTGCCCGGGCCCGATCCAGCACCTGCTCCCGTGTGGCGCCTCGCTCGTACTGATATGTTTCGGGCAAAATAGACCCTTCTGCCAGAACTGGTATGTCGCCGACCAACGCCTCCGTGGACTCCACCAGCCGGGTAACTTGGATTGCGGTGAGTCCCTCAGGGATGGTCAGGCGGTGCTGCACCGGACGGGCGGTGCGCAGGACGGCCAGCACCTGGCGCAGGCTGGCCGCAGCAGGAAACGCCAGCTCGCCGGCATGCAGGGGGCCGTTGGCGGCGGTAAGCACAGCCAGCACGCGGAACGCCAAAGGATTTGACACAACGCCTTGCCGCTGCAGATCCTCCGCCAGGTCCGCCAGGCCGCCGCGCGGCACGACGATGGCGCTTGCAGCGGGGAGTGGACCGGGTGCTGCATAACGAGTGGCGAGCCAGGCCGCTGCGCCGCCAGCCGCCAGGAGAATGATTAGAAGAGCGGGTAGCAGGCGGCGCATCAGCGGGGGGCCTCATGCGGCGCGGCGGAACAGGATACTCGCGTTGGTGCCGCCGAAGCCGAAGCTGTTGGACAGGGCCACGTCGATCCGGCGCGACTGCGCCTCTTTCGCCACCCGGTCGATCGCGCTGACGCGGCTCGGATGGTCGAGGTTCAGGGTCGGCGGCGCCACGCCGTCACGGATCGCCAGGATCGAGAATATGCCCTCGATCGCGCCTGCAGCCCCGAGCAAGTGGCCAGTGGCCGATTTGGTGGATGACATGCAGACCTTGGTGCAATCGTCGCCAAACAGCCGTTCGGCCGCTTCTAGCTCCAAGTCATCACCCAGAGGAGTCGAGGTGCCATGGGCGTTGATGTAATGGATGTCGCCGGGCTGAAGGCCGCCGTTGCGCAGGGCGGCGGTCATGGCGCGGAAAGCGCCCTCATGGCCTTCGGCTGGGGCAGTGATGTGGTGCGCGTCGCCCGACATGCCGTATCCCGACACCTCGGCGTAAATCTTGGCCCCACGCGCCTTGGCGTGCTCCAGCTCCTCAAGCACGACGATGCCGGCGCCCTCGCCCATGACGAAGCCGTCGCGGTCCTTGTCCCAGGGTCGGCTCGCCTCGGCGGGACGGTCGTTGAAGCCGGTGGAAAGCGCCCGAGAGGCGCAGAATCCGGCGATGCCCAGCGGATTGACCGCGCCCTCCGCGCCGCCCGCGACCATCACGTCCGCGTCGCCCAGCATAATAAGCCGCGCTGCGTCCCCCAGGGCGTGAACGCCGGTGGCGCAAGCGGTCACCACCGAATGGTTGGGGCCCTTGAAGCCATACTTGATGGACACGTGGCCGGACGCGAGGTTGATCAGCGCCGACGGGATAAAAAACGGCGACAGTCGGCGCGCCTTGCCCTGGCTGACCAGAATCGACGCCTCATAGATGGACTGCAACCCACCGATGCCGGAGCCGATCATGACGCCGCTCGCGCAACGGTCCTCCTCGGTCTGGGGCGTCCAGCCTGAATCCTCGACCGCTTCCGTGGCCGCGACCATGGCCAAGTGGATGAAGCGGTCCATCTTTTTCTGGTCTTTGACCGAAACCCACTCGCCCAGGTCCAGTCCGCCTTCCGCCCGTACGCCTGGGGGCACTTGGCCCGCGATCTTGGCGGTCAACTCTGCCGTGTCGAAGGACTGGATGGCGGCGATGCCGGAATGGCCCTCGGTCAGCCGACTCCAAACATGGGCTATGCCCACCCCAAGCGGACAGGCGATGCCCATTCCCGTCACCACCACGCGCCGCATCCGCCGCCTCCCCGCCTGGTAGGCCCTAAAGCCTGCTCAAGCCGCCTTTTGCTTCTCGATGTAGTCGATCGCGTCCTTCACCGTGCCGATCTTTTCGGCGGCGTCCTCCGGAATCTCTACGCCAAATGCTTCCTCGAACGCCATCACCAGCTCGACCGTGTCCAGGCTGTCGGCACCGAGATCGTCGATGAAAGAGGCCTCGGGCGTCACCTTGGCCTCCTCAACCCCGAGATGCTCCACCACGATCTTTTTAACCTTGTCGGCGATCTCGCTCATTGTCTCTTCCAATCTTGCAGGCAGCATGTCGGTGGTGGTGGCTTCGGGCGCCTCGGAGGGAGGCAAGCCGCGCGCTTAGCATGGTTAAGCGGGCCCCGCCAAGGCAAGCCCTTTGGCTGCCGCGAACGCAGGCTCGGGCAGCTCTTTGGCAATCTCTTGGCAAATCCCGCCGCATCTTGCTATCCATCTTCGCGAGAGGCGGGTGTAACTCAATGGTAGAGTTCCAGCCTTCCAAGCTGGCAATGCGGGTTCGATCCCCGTCACCCGCTCCACCTCTTTGCAACGGTAAATCCTCTGGCAATCGTCTGGCGTACTTGACATCGGACGCGCTGGGCTCTTGATACCGCCCCTGCCCGCTCGGGCCGTGCAGGGGTGTAGCTCAATTGGCTAGAGCGCCGGTCTCCAAAACCGGAGGTTGCGGGTTCGAGACCCTCCGCCCCTGCCAGCCCGATCCGTTCAGGTCGTCTTTAAAGGAACATGGTCGTGGCAATCGCTCCGGCTCAATTTGTGCGCGAAGTTCGCGCCGAAGTCGCGAAGGTCACGTGGCCGTCCCGCAAGGAGACGCTGGTCACCACCGGGCTCGTGTTCGCGATGGCCGCTGCGGCGGCCGTATTCTTTTTCGTGGTCGATCAGTTGTCCGGGCTCGGCGTCCGCATTCTGTTCGGCGCGTCGGTCTAAAGGGTTCAAGGTTGTGGCCAAGCGCTGGTATGTCGTGCACGTTTACTCGGGCTTCGAAAAGAAGATTGCCGAGCAGGTGAAGGAGCAGGCCGCCCGCAAGGGTCTGGCCGACTTGGTGGACGACGTGCTGGTCCCTTCCGAAGACGTCGTGGAGCTGAAGCGCGGGCAGAAAATCCAGGCGGAGCGCAAGTTCTTCCCCGGCTATGTGCTGGTGCGCATGGAAATGACCGACGACACTTGGCACCTCATCAAGGATACGCCCAAGGTCACCGGGTTTCTCGGCAGCAAGATGAAGCCGCAGGCGATCAGTGAGGCCGAGGCCGACCGCATCATCAAGCAGTCCGCCGAAGGCGTGGAGCGTCCCCGCCCCGCCGTGCTGTTCGAGGTCGGCGAGCAAGTGCGGGTGGCTGACGGGCCGTTCACCTCGTTCAACGGCACTGTCGAGGAGATCGACGAGGAAAAAGGCCGCGTGAAGGTGTCTGTCTCCATCTTCGGCCGCTCCACGCCGGTCGATCTGGAATACGGCCAAGTCGAGAAGGTCTGAGCTTCAGGGCCTGGAAGCAGCACATTGTCGCGGCTATGCTTCCCGAAGTTCCGGAACGAAGTCGATGGGCGTCTCGCAGAATCAGACGGTTGAGGTCGTGTCAAGGGACCTCATAATTCGACCCAACCGGCAGCGGGCAGCATTCGGTAGCGTGCTCGCGGCCTATCACAGCTCGAATCACTTGGCGCACTAGCTTTATACGGGGCTCAGGTCATGAACCTCGACTTTACCGACGACGAAGTGACTCGCTACTCGCGAAACATCCTGCTCGCCGAAATCGGCGGCACCGGGCAGGCTGCTCTGCGCGCTGCCCGCGTTCTGGTCGTGGGTGCCGGCGGCCTCGGCTGCCCCTTGGTGCTGTATCTCGCAGCTGCGGGCATTGGCACGATCGGCGTGGTGGACGACGACAGTGTGGAGCTGTCCAACCTGCAGCGCCAGGTTGCGCACACCACAGCACGCATCGGCGAGGCCAAGGTGATGTCGCTGGCCGCCAGCGTCGGTGCGCTCAACCCCGGCACCCAGCTTGAGCTGCACCAAGCCAGACTGACCGCGGCCAACGTCGCGGGCCTGGTGGGAGCCTACGACCTGGCCTGCGACGGCAGCGACAATTTCCCCACCCGGTACCTGCTGAACGACGCCTGCATGGCGGCTGGCAAGACGCTCATCTCCGCCGCCGTGCTGCGCTTCGACGGTCAATTGGCAACCTTCAAGCGCAGCGGTCCCTGCTATCGCTGCCTCTACCCGACCGAGCCCTTGCCCGGTGCCGTCCCCACATGCGGCGAGGCCGGCGTGCTCGGCGCTGTCACCGGCGTGATGGGAACCCTGCAAGCCACGGAGGTGCTGAAGGAGGTGCTCGGCATCGGCGACAGCTTGGCCGGCCGGTTGCTGATCTGGGACGCGCTCGGCGCTCGGTTCCGCACCATCCGTCTGCCGCAAGACCCGGCCTGTCCCCACCATGATTGAGCAACAGGCAGGTGAGCCGTTGGGCGTGCTGCTGCTTTCCGGCACGCATGACCGGGCACACTACGCCTTCGTCCTTGCCACCGCTGCCGCAGCGTTGGGGCGGGATGTAACGCTGTTCGCCACCAATGGCGGCTGCCGCGCCTTGCTTGCGGATTGGCGCAGCCTGGATGACTCCGGCCGGGACGCGGTCGTTATGGCTCGCGGCGTCGCCGGCCTAGACACGCTGCGGGAGGCGGCGGCCGAGCTCTGCATCCACTTTCTCGCCTGTGAGGCCGGGTTGCTGGCAGAGGCGCTCGACCCGGCGGCGCTGCTGCCCGGCGTGGCCATCGCCGGCGTCGCCACCTTCCTGGCGGCCGTGCGGGGCGGTCCCGTCATCACGTGTTGAGGCATTCCTTGACAGGGCGGCCGGTGGCTCGTTGCCTTCTGCTCGCCGCGTTGCTGCTGGCCGGGGCCGCCGACCCCCTGCCTGGCAAGTTCACGCCGGCGCATCATGCCTCGGTGGCTGCGAAGCCGCCCGCCACCAAGCCAGCGCCGGCCAAGCCGCTCCCTGCCAAACCCGCCGCCTCCCGGGCCACCCACCCTGCCCCGGAGCCACCCCCACCCGCTGCGGCGGCCGTGCCGGCAGAGGTCGCCAAGGGCAGCAACACCGGCCTGCCGTTGCCGCGCTTCGCCTCCCTCAAGACGGACGAGGTCAACCTGCGCACCGGCCCCGGGCTGCGCTACCCGATTGAGTGGGTGTATAAGCGTCGTGACCTGCCAGTGCAGATCGAGCGCGAGTTCGAGGTTTGGCGGCTGGTCGCGGACCAAGAGGGCGTCAAGGGCTGGGTGCACCAGGCGACCCTGTCTGGCCGGCGCAGCTTCGTCGTGGCAGGGGGCGAGCAGACCGTGCGCTCCGGCCCGCAGGACAGTGCTGCCCCCGTGGCTCGGCTGAAATCCGGTGTGATTGGCCGCCTGCGCGCCTGCGACGCCGCTGCCCCCTGGTGCGAGGTGCAAGTCGGCGACTACCATGGCTGGCTGAAGCGCGACGCGTTCTGGGGCGCCTACCCCGGCGAGGCGATCCAATGAGCGAGCAAGAACCTGGGAGCCACCGCGCCGAACCCGGCGACGCCCCGGCCCGGGCCCACCATGACCTGGGCGGCGTACACCGCTTCCTGTGCGAACCGGTCGATATCGGCGTCCATATACTGACCCCGTTCGACCGTGAGGTGGACGCCATCCGCAGCTTGCTGGGCGCGAAAGGCATCATGAGCGTGGACGAGCTGCGCCGTGGCATTGAGGCGATCCCGGAAGCCGAGTACCACCGGCTCACCTATTACCAGCGCTGGATGCGCTCCATCGCCGACAACCTGCTGGCTCGCGGCGTGATCACGCCCGCTGAACTGGCGGCGGCGCTGCCATGACCCGCTTCGCTCCCGGTGCCGCCGTGCGGGTGCGCGACGATTGGCCCGAAGCGCGGGGCCCGGCGCACGTCCGCGTGCCGCACTACCTGCGGGGGTGGCCAGGCATGGTGGTGCGCCACCTGGGCGATTTCCCCAATCCGGAGGATCTGGCCTTCGCGCGCCCAGCAGCCCGGTTGCCGTTGTACCAGGTCGCGTTTAGTCCCGTTTGGCCCGGCAGCACAGCCACCGAGCTGCTCGTGGAGGTGTATGAGCCATGGCTGCTGCCAACCTGACTCTGCTGGACGCTGATAGCGAGCAGCTGCTCGCTGCCGTCAAGACTCTGCTGGAGGCCAAATGCATCGCTTCCCCAGCCGAGATCGCCGACCGCGTGGCCGCGACCGACCGTGCCAGCCCCGGCCAGGGCGCCCTCATGGTGGCCCGCGCCTGGCTGGACCCGGCTTATCGCACCCTGCTGCTGGAGGACGGTTCGGCTGCCGCCGAGCAAGCCGGCATTCCAATGCGGGGCATGCCGCCGCTGGGCGTGCTGGCGAACGAGCCGGGCCTACATCACCTCGTGGTTTGCACCCTGTGCAGCTGCTATCCGCGGGCAGTGCTGGGTTACCCGCCATTTTGGTTCAAGTCCGCCGCCTACCGCGCCCGGGCCGTGCGGGACCCCGTGGGCGTGCTAGCCGAGTGGCGCACCGCGCTGCCACCGGGCACGGCGATCCGCGTGGTGGACAGCACCGCCGACTACCGGTGGATGGTGCTGCCGCTGCGCCCGCCGGGCACGCAGGCTTGGGGCGAGGCTGAGCTGGCTGCTTTGGTCCGGGACACGGACATGATCGGCGTCACCGTGCCGGCGCAACCCGCGCAGCTCGGCGACGTTGCTTGATAGTATCGACTTGGGAGTTCGACACCATGAAAGCAGCCGTGATCCTGTCCACGCTCGCTTTGGCCACCGGCGTATCGATCCATCCCGCCTTCGCCGCCCACGCCGGGGCGCCGTACAAGAATGTCAATCACAAGAATGATGCTGGCAACGACACGGGCGACTCCAAGGTGGACCAGCTGAACGCTGCGCAGCTCAACAGCAACTACCAGGGCACCAATCCGCCCCCGACGCCGGGCATGGCAGCACCATCCGCGCGCTAGCCTAGTTCTGGCGAAGCAACCGTTTTGTGCGTCGCGACGTTCTGCTGTCGTTGCAACCTCAAGAGTATCATCCCATGAAGTACGTCGCCTTGATCACTTTGCTTGCCAGCGTCTTGGCAGCTCCGGCTGCCATCGCCGCCAACGCCAAGCATCCCCACAGCCACGTCAACCATAAGAACGACGCCGGCAACCCGACGGGCGATGCCGAAACAGCGAAGCTGAACCAGCAGCAGCTGCAACAGCACGTAAACGGCCAGTAATCCGGCTCGACGGAGTGCGCGGGCTTGAAAGCCCGCGCACTCGCCGCTAGGATGATCTCTCACGATCATTCTCCGACCTTCTGGAGGGTGGCCCTAACCGGCCGCCTTTTTGCGTTTTGGACAACGACAGCACCGAACAAACAGACCGTCACGCCACGCTCGAAACCCGGATCGCTGCCGAGATCGAGCTGACCCTGGGCCACATGGGCTACGAACTCGTCCGGGTTGCCGTACTAGGACGCGAACGCCCGACCGTGCAGGTGATGGCGGACCGGGCAGATGGCTCGCTGATCAACATCGACGACTGCGAGCGCATCAACGACGTGGTGAGCGCTGCGCTAGACGTGGCGGACCTGATCAAAACGGCCTGGACGCTGGAAGTCAGCAGTGCCGGGATTGACCGGCCGCTGACCCGGCCGAAGGATTGGGTGCGCTTCGCCGGCCACCAGGCCCGCGCCGAGGTCAATATGCCGATCAACGGCCGCAAGCGTTTCACCGGAACCGTGCTCGGTGCTGACGAGGCCGTCGCCCGTCTGCGGCTAGACGACGACACGGAGGTGGCGCTGCCGCTGGCTGACCTGCGCCGGGCCAAGCTGTTGCTGACAGATGCGCTGATCGCTGCGACTGCGCCGGTCAAAGCCGACGCGCCGCCGACGTTGAACTGAGGAACCACGGATCATGGACACCGCCGTTTCCCGCCCTGAACTGCTGCTGGTCGCCGACGCTGTTGCGCGGGAGAAGTCGATCGACCGTGAGGAAGTGATCGAGGCGATGGAGCAAGCCATCCAGAAGGCCGGTCGCGCCAAGTATGGCAGCGAAAAAGATATCCGCGCCACCATCGACCGCAAGAACGGTGACGTCCGCCTCTCGCGTTGGACCGAGGCGGTCGAGGTGGTGGAGAACGAGGAAACCCAGATTCCCGTCCACATCGCCCGCAAGTTCCAGCCGGATATCGAGATCGGCGGCCATCTAGTCGACCCCCTGCCCCCCATCGACTTCGGCCGCATCGCCGCGCAGACCGCCAAGCAGGTGATCGTGCAACGGGTACGCGAATACGAGCGCAAGAAGCAGTACGACGAGTTCAAGGACCGTGTGGGCGAGATCATCAACGGCTTGGTCAAGCGCACCGAGTACGGCAACCTGATGGTGGAGTTGGGACGCGCCGAGGCCCTGCTGCGCCGCGACGAACTCATCCCGCGCGAAAGCTTTCGCAACGGCGACCGGGTCAGGGCCTACATCTACGACGTGCGGGAGGAGCCGCGCGGGCCGCAGATCTTCCTCTCCCGCACCCATCCCGCCTTCCTGGCCAAGCTGTTTGCGCAGGAGGTGCCGGAAATCTACGACGGCATCATCGAGATCAAGGCCGTGAGCCGGGATCCCGGCAGCCGCGCCAAGATGGCCGTCATCAGCCGGGACAGCTCGATCGACCCAGTCGGCGCCTGCGTCGGCATGCGGGGCAGCCGGGTGCAGGCGGTCGTGCAGGAGCTGCAAGGCGAGAAGATCGACATTATTCCTTGGTCCTCCCAGGCACCCACCTTCGTGGTCAACGCGCTGGCGCCGGCTGAGGTCACCAAAGTGGTGATGGACGAGGAAGCCGGGCGCGTCGAGGTCGTGGTGCCGGACGAGCAACTGTCGCTTGCCATCGGCCGGCGCGGCCAGAATGTCCGCCTCGCCAGCCAGCTGACTCGGTGGGACATTGATATCCTGACCGAGGCGGAGGAAAGCGAGCGTCGCCAGGAGGAGTATCGCCGCCGCACCGGCATTTTCGTGGAAGCGCTCGACGTGGATGATATGATCGCCGGCCTGCTGGTGACGGAAGGCTTCACTTCCGTCGAGGAACTGGCCTTCACGCCGGCCGACGAGCTGGCCGACATCGAGGGTTTCGACGAGAGCGTGGCGGGTGAGCTGATCAACCGCGCGGAACTGTTCCTGCAACGCCGCGACGTCGAGCTGGATGATCGCCGCCGCGAGCTGGGCGTTGGCGACGACATCGCCGCCCTGGACTCGCTGAGCCCCGCGATGCTGGTGCAACTGGGCGAGAAAGGAGTAAAGACGCTGGACGATCTGGCAGACCTGGCCGGCGATGAATTGGTCGAAATCGTAGGCGCGGAGGCGATCGACGAAGAGGCTGCCAATGCCATCATCATGGCCGCGCGCGCCCACTGGTTTGACGATGCCGCCCCGGCTGTTCAGGAGGACGGCAACGTCTGACCTGGGTTCCCTGGCGGAGGATGAGGAGCGCGGCCCAATGCGGCGCTGTCTTGTCACCCGTGAGCATGGCGAGCGCGCCCGCATGCTGCGCTTCGTGCTCGGGCCGGACCGGGCAGTCGTGCCCGACCTGCTTGCAAGGCTGCCTGGACGGGGATTTTGGTTGAGCCCACGGGCCGATGTGGTAGAAGCCGCCACGTTTCGGGGTGCGTTCGCGCGCGCCGCCCGCGGCTCGGTCGCTGTGCCGCCCGCTCTCGTGGCCACGATCCAGGTGGGGCTGACCCGGCGAGTCACCGACCTCCTCGGGCTGGCGCGTCGGGCCGGGCAAGCTGTCGGAGGATATGCCAAGGCGCGTGAAGCCCTGCTGGGCGGCCGGGCCGGCGTGGTGGTGCAAGCCTTGGATGGCAGCAATGAGGAGTGCCATCGGCTGTTGTCAGGCGCGCGGGACGTGCCCGTGGTGCGGCCCCTGCCCGCCTCGGCCCTGGGCGCGGTGTTCGGTCGTGACCATGTGGTGCACGTGGCCGTGGCATCGGGCCGCCTGGCGGAGACGTTGATCGCGGAAGCGTTCCGGCTGGCCTCCATGACCAGCCCCGATGCTCCAAAGAATGGTTTGAAGAACATCCCAGCGCCGCAGCAACGGCATGGGTCGAGCGAACGGACAGGTGAATGAGCGAGAATAACGATCAGGACACGGCCAAGGCGCGGCTCTCGCTGCGTCCCGCAGGACGGCTGGAGCTGGGCCGCACAGTGGACGCCGGGTCAGTGCGGCAGAGCTTCAGTCACGGCCGATCCAAAGAAGTCCAGGTGGAGGTGCGCAAGAAGCGCCAGCCCTTCGCCGCCCCTGTTACCGCGCCAGCGCCGGCCGTGCCGGGCGTGCCACGCGCGCCGGCTGCGCCCACACGCCCCAGCCCGGGCGCCGGGCGTGCGCTGACCGCCGGTGAGCTTGCCACCCGGCAACGTGTGCTGGAGGAGCAGAAGAAGGATGCGGCCCGCCGCGATATCGAGCGGCGGGAACAGGAAAAGATATCCATTCTGTCCGCCGCCGAAGAGGCGCGTCGCCGTGACGACGAGGCTGCACGTGCCGCTGAGCAGGCGGCCCGTGAGGCTGCCGTGGCGGAGGCGGAAGCGAAGCGCACATCCGACGAAGAAGCCAGCCGGGCAGCCGATGCAGCAGTGCCCGCGGCGGCACAACCCACCGCCGCAGTCGCCGCGCCTGCGGCGGTGATGCCCGCCACAGCCGCGCCAGCAACGCCACTCGAGACGTTGCGCCTGAAGCCTACGCGACCCGGCGAGGAAGAGGAGGCCCCGCGCCGCCGCCTCGGCATGGCAATCCCGGTGCGCAAGATTCCAGCCACCATCGCCAAGAAGGGTGCGCTCGGCCGCCGGGATGGCCGCATCGACGTGCAAGCCGCCATCGAAGGCGAGGACGAGAAGACCCGCTCGCTGGCCAGCGTACGCCGCCAGCGCGACCGCGAGCGCCGCCAGCAGGAGCTGGAGCTGCTGCGCTCGGACGGCTTGAGGGTGACGCGCGACGTGATCCTGCCGGATACCATCACGGTGTCCGAGCTGGCTGCCCGCATGGCCGCCCGCGCAAACGACGTGGTGAAGTCTCTGATGCGGATGGGCGTGATGGCGACTGTCACGCAATCCCTGGATGCCGACACCGCGGAGCTGGTGGTGCAGGAGTTCGGCCACCGCGCCCGCCGGGTGTCGGAGAGCGACGTTGAGCTCGGCATCGAGGGCGAGACCGACATTGACACCGACCTGGCGGTTCGCTCGCCCGTAGTGACGGTGATGGGCCACGTGGACCACGGCAAGACCAGCCTGCTCGACGCGCTGCGTTCAACGGACGTGGTACGTGGTGAGGCTGGCGGCATTACCCAGCACATCGGCGCCTACCAAGTCACCACGCCGACCGGCAACAAGATCACCTTCATCGACACGCCGGGTCACGAGGCATTCACCGCCATGCGCTCCCGCGGTGCATCGGTGACGGACATCGTGGTGCTGGTGGTGGCCGCCGATGACGGCGTGATGCCGCAGACCATCGAGGCCATTCGCCACGCCAAGGCGTCAGGTGCGCCGATCATCGTCGCCATCAACAAGATGGATAAGCCGGACGCAAACCCAGCCCGCGTGCGCCAGGAATTGCTCAGCCACGAGGTCGTGGTCGAGGACATGGGCGGCGAGACGCAGGACGTGGAGGTGAGCGCCACCAAGAAGACGGGGCTCGACAAGCTGGAGGAGGCGATCCTGCTGCAAGCCGAGCTGCTGGACCTCAAGGCCAACCCGGACCGCGGCGCCGAAGGTTCGGTGATCGAGAGCCGGCTCGACCGCGGGCGTGGCCCGGTGGCGACAGTGCTGGTGCAGAAGGGCACGTTGCGCGCCGGCGACATCGTGGTGGCCGGCGCGGAGTGGGGCCGTATCCGCGCCATGACGGATGATAAGGGCAAGCCGGTGAAATCTGCCGGCCCGTCCGAGCCGGTGGAGCTGCAAGGCCTATCCAGCGTGCCTCGCGCCGGCGAGCCGTTCGTGGTGGTGGAGAACGAGAGCCGCGCCCGCGAGATCAGCGAGTTCCGTCAGCGCAAGCTGAAGGATACAGCGAGCGGCGTGCAGACGGCCGCCCGTGGCACGCTCGACGAGATGCTGGCCCGCATCCAGGCCGGTGAGCAGAAAGAGGTGGCCGTTGTCGTGAAGGCCGACGTGCAAGGGTCAGCGGAGGCGATCAACGTCACCGTGCTCAAGCTGGCGCACGAGGAGGTCCGGGTGCGGGTGCTGCTGTCCGGCGTGGGGCAGATCACTGAGAGCGACATCCAGCTGGCCAAAGCGTCCAACGCGATGGTCGTGGCGTTCAACGTGCGCGCCACCAGCCAGGCGCGTGACCTGGCGCTGCGCGAAGGCGTGGATATCCGCTACTATTCGATCATCTACGAGGTTGCCGACGACATCGAGAAGATGGTGCGCGGCAAGGTGGCCCCGAAGGCGCGCGAGCGGTTCCTGGGCTACGCCGAGATTCGCAAGGTGTTCGACATCACCAAGACCGGCAAGGTCGCCGGCTGCATGGTGACGGAAGGGTTGGTCAAGCGTGGCGCCGGCGTGCGATTGCTGCGTGACGGCGTGGTGGTCCACAACGGCGAGCTGAGCCAGCTCAAGCGGTTCAAGGATGATGTGCGCGAGGTGGCTCGCGGCTACGAGTGCGGCTTGTCGTTCGCCGGGTTCAGCGACTTGCGCGAGTTGGACCAGGTGGAATGCTTCGAGGTGGAGTATGTCCCAGGCTGAGAAGAGAGGGGCTGAACGCGACAGTGCTGGCCGGCCAGCGGCCAAGCGCAAGAACTCCCGGGCCAGCAAGGCTCCGACGCAGCGGCAGTTGCGGGTCGGCGAAGAGATTCGCCACCTGCTTTCTGCGCTGTTCGTGCGGGGCGAGTTCCGCGATCCGGAGTTGGCTGGCGAGCCGATCACGGTGGCCGAAGTGCGGATCAGCCCCGATCTGAAGAACGCCACCGCCTTCGTCTCTCGGTTGGGGCGGAGCGATGTGGAAGCTGTGCTGCCGGCGCTGAAGCGGGCGGCCCCCTACTTGCGCGGCGAGTTGGCTAAGGGCATGCGGCTGCGCGTGGTGCCGCAGCTCAGCTTCCAGCCAGACGCGGCGCTGGAATACGCGATGCACGTGGACGCGTTGCTGCGGCAGCCCGAAGTGGCGCGGGATTTAGCGGATGAGCCGCCAACCGGCCGGAACGGCCGGTAACACTCATCACCGAATCCGTTCTCTAAGGCCCTACCCTATGCGCCGACGCCGTGGCCGCCCGCTCGACGGTTGGCTCATCATCGACAAGCCGCCCGGCATGACCAGCACGGACGTGGTCAACCGCGTGCGTCGCGGCTTTGACGCGCAAAAGGCTGGACATGGCGGCACGCTCGACCCGCTGGCCACTGGCGTGCTGCCCATCGCGTTTGGCGCGGCCACCAAGACAGTGCCCTATGTCATGGACGGCACCAAACTCTACCACTTCACCCTCCGGCTGGGCGAGGCACGCGACACCGATGATGCGGATGGCGCAGTCACCTCGGCATCCGCGTCACGGCCCACGGATGCCGAGCTGGAAGCCGCCCTGCCCGCCTTCCGCGGCACCATCATGCAAGTGCCGCCGGCCTACTCCGCCATCAAGGTCGCGGGCGAGCGTGCCTATGACATGGCCCGCGAAGGCCGCGCCCCCGTGCTGGAGCCCCGCCCCGCCCGGATCGACCGTTTCGAGTTGATCGGCCGGCCGGATGCGGACACCGCTGTCTTCGCCGTGCAGTCCGGCAAGGGCGTGTACATGCGTTCCCTGGCGCGCGACCTGGCCGCGGCCTGCGGCGCGCTCGGCCATGTCGCGGCGCTGCGCCGCCTGCGGGTCGGGCCGTTCACCGAGGCGCAGGCGATTTCTCTGGACAAATGCACGGGCGCGGAGGATACCGCGCCAGCTTCCCCGGACCTCCTGCTCCCGGTTCTGACCGCGCTGGCCGACATCCCGGCGCTGGCCTTGACCGAGGCGGAGGCCTTCTTCCTGTCACGCGGCCAGGCGATCAGCCTGGTGGAATTGATGGGGCGCATTCCAGGGACGGCCGATCCCGACGGTGGGTTGGCCCGTGCCATGGCGGGGACGCGCGTTATCGGCCTGTGCCGCCTTTCTGAAGGTATGCTCCGGCCGGAACGCCTTTTGTAACCCCTCCGGAGGATATCCGATGTCAATCACAACCGAGCGCCGCACCGCGCTCATGACCGATTACGCTCGCCAGGCCGCTGATACCGGCAGTCCGGAGGTCCAAGTGGCCCTTATCTCCGAGCGGATCGGCAACCTGACCGAGCACCTCAAGACTCACGCCAAGGACTTCCACAGCCGGCGTGGGTTGCTCATGCTGGTCGGCCGCCGCCGCCGCTTGCTGGACTACCTCAAGAACAAGGACAAGGATCGCTACCAGACCCTAATCGGGCGTCTGTCTTTGCGTCGCTAGCCCGATCATCAAGCCGGCGCCAATGGTGGCGCCGGGCACTGCCGCGCAGGGACGCCAAGGCATCCGGATTGCGACGGCGCTTTCGGCCACATGGTCGCGGCTCATCCCGCGCCGCCATGCCGCCCGAGACGCCGCACCCGCACCGGCTGCCTCTCTGTCGCCCGCGCGATTTGAGGAATACTCGCATGTTTAATCACTTCCGTAAGGAACTCGATTGGGGCGGGCGCAAGCTCGTGCTCGAAACCGGCAAGATCGCTCGCCAGGCTGACGGTGCCGTGCTGGCCCGCTACGGCGACACCATCGTGCTGTGCACCGCCGTGGGCGTCCGCAACGCCAAACCGGGCCAGGACTTCTTCCCGCTCACGGTCAACTACCAGGAGAAGGCGTTCGCCGCCGGCAAGATTCCAGGTGGCTTCTTCAAGCGCGAGGGCCGCCCCTCCGAGAAGGAGACGCTGGTCAGCCGCTTAATCGACCGCCCGATTCGCCCGCTGTTCCCGCAAGGCTTCCGCAACGAGGTCCAGGTCGTCGCCACCGTCCTAAGCCACGATATGGAGAACGACCCGGACATCGTGGCCATGATTGGTTGCTCGGCCGCGCTGACGCTGTCGGGCATCCCGTTCTTCGGCCCGGTCGCCGCCGCCCGTGTCGGCTTCATCGAAGGCGCCTACGTGCTGAATCCGACGCTTGACCAGATGAAGGGCTTCAAGCTCGACCTGGTGCTCGCCGGCACCACCGAGGGCGTGCTGATGGTGGAGAGCGAGGCGCATGAGCTGTCCGAGGACGTGATGCTCGGCGCCGTTGAGTTCGGCCATGCGCACTTCCAGCCGGTGATCCAGGCGATCATCGAGTTGGCCGAGCACGCCGCCAAGGAGCCGTGGAACCTGCCGGAGCCGGCACCTGAGCTGGCGACGCTGAGCACGCGCATAGGCGAGCTGGCCCGCGCCCCGATTGCCGAGGCCTACCAGGAGCGCGTCAAGCAGGTGCGCCAGGAGAAGGTGGCCGCGGCCAAGAAGGCCGCCACCGCCAAGCTCACCGAGGAAGGCCGCGATGCCGACAAGGCCAAGGGCATGTTCAAGGAGCTTGAGGCCGATATCGTCCGCAACGCCATCCTGGATACGGGGCTGCGCATTGACGGGCGCGACACCAAGACGGTGCGCCCAATCGTGGCCGAGGTTGGCATCCTCCCCCGCGCCCACGGCTCCGCCCTGTTCACCCGCGGCGAGACGCAGGCGCTGTGCGTGGCAACCCTCGGCACCGGGCAGGACGAGCAGATCGTCGACTCGCTGGAGGGAGAGAGTCGGGCGCACTTCATGCTACACTACAACTTCCCTCCCTACTCCGTGGGCGAGGCCGGCCGCATGGGCAGCCCGGGCCGCCGCGAGATCGGCCATGGCAAGCTGGCGTTCCGCGCCGTCCGGCCGTTGCTGCCAAGCAAGACTGATTTCCCGTACACGCTGCGGGTGGTGAGCGAAATCACCGAGAGCAACGGCTCGTCGTCCATGGCGACCGTCTGCGGCACCTCCCTGTCCCTGATGGATGCGGGCGTGCCGTTGCTACGCCCGGTGGCGGGCATCGCCATGGGACTCATCAAGGAGGACCGCGGCTTCGCCGTGCTATCCGACATCCTGGGCGACGAGGATCATCTCGGCGACATGGATTTCAAGGTGGCCGGCACCGAGCAAGGCATCACCAGCTTGCAGATGGACATCAAGATCACGTCCATCACCTTCGACATCATGCGCACGGCGCTGGAGCAGGCCCGTGAGGGCCGGTTGCATATCCTGGGCGAGATGGCGCGCGGCCTGTCCGGGGCACGCGGCGAGGTGGCGGCGACCGCGCCGCGCATCACGATGATCAGCGTGCCGAAGGACAAGATTCGCGAGATCATCGGCACTGGCGGCAAGGTGATCCGTGAGATCGTCGAGATCACCGGCTGCAAGATCGACATCGACGACGATGGCACCATCAAGATCGCCGCCACCACGGAGGAGGCGAGCCAGGCCGCCATTGACCGCATCCGCGGCATCGTGGCGGAGCCGGAGATCGGTGCGATCTACAACGGCAAGGTGGTCAAGACAGCCGAGTTTGGCGCCTTCGTGAACTTCCTCGGCTCGCGCGACGGGCTGGTGCACATCAGCGAGCTGACGCAAGGCCGGGTCAACAAGACGACCGATGTGGTCAACCAGGGCGATGCTGTGAAGGTAAAGTGTCTTGGCTTCGACGACCGCGGCAAGGTCAAGCTGTCCATGCGCGTGGTCGATCAGGCCACGGGCGAGGACATCTCCGAGAAAGTGGGCGCCAAGGGCGGCCGGCCGCGCGAAGCCGACGCCGCCTGAGCTGACTGCTTATTAACCCGGGGAGGAGATTGTGACCTCCTGCCCGGGGAGAGGCGGACGAATGGGTCCGCCCTGCCTCTAGCGTCGGCTGCTTCTCATTGGCATATTGCAGTTTGTTTCAGTCCTGGGGAACCCGACGGCAATGAAAGCGATAAACGCGATCCGCATGGGTGGAGTCGATGTCTTGCCGCTCGTCGAGGGTGGCAAGGGTGTGTCTGTCTCCACCGGCGTCTCCTCTGGGCACTGGGCGCAGAGCGGGGGCGCAGGCACCTTCAGCGCCGTGAACGCGGACAGCTACGATGAGAACAGGGTTCCCCACCCGCAGCACTATTACGGCCGCACCCGGCGTGAGCGCCACGAGGAACTGGTCGAGTACGGCATCCGCGGCGGGATCGCCCAGGCGCAGCAGGCGCATGAGCTGTCCGGCGGGCGTGGGCGCATCCACGCCAACTTGCTGTGGGAGATGGGCGGCGCTGAACGTGTCATCAGCGGGGTGTTGGAAGGTGCCAAAGGGCTGATCCATGGCCTGACCTGCGGTGCCGGGATGCCCTACCGTCTCAGCGACATCGCCGCCCGCTTCGGCGTGCATTATTATCCGATCGTGTCGTCCGCCCGCGCATTCAACGCCCTGTGGAAGCGCGCCTACTCCAAGGCCGCCACCTTGCTCGGCGGAGTTGTCTATGAGGACCCTTGGCTTGCTGGCGGCCATAACGGCTTGTCCAACGGCGAGGATCCGGAACGCCCCGAGGACCCCTTCCCCCGCGTGCTCGCCCTGCGCCAGATGATGCGCAGCTTCGGGCTGGGCGACACTCCCATCATCATGGCCGGCGGCGTCTGGTGGCTGGAAGAGTGGGAGGACTGGATCGACAACCCGGATTTGGGGCCGATCGCGTTCCAGTTCGGCACTCGTCCCCTGTTAACCCGCGAGAGCCCGATCGGCGACGCCTGGAAGCAGCGGTTGCTGACGTTGAAGCCCGGCGACGTGTTCCTCAACAAGTTCAGCCCAACCGGATTCTACTCCTCAGCCGTCAACAACGGCTTCATCCAGGAGCTGCGCGAGCGCACCGAGCACCAAGTCGCCTACAGCACCGAGGCAGTCGCCGACCACTCCGCCGCGTTCGGCGTCGGCCCACGCAAGCGCATCGTCTATCTCACCCCCATGGACCTGGGACGAGCGGAACGGTGGGTGCGTGCTGGCTTCACCGAAGCGCTGCGCACGCCGGACGCGACACTGACGTTCGTGACGCCGGAGCGCGCCAACGAAATTCTACAGGACCAGACCGATTGCATGGGTTGCCTGAGCCAGTGCCGCTTTTCCAACTGGTCGCAGCACGATGCTGGCTACAGCACCGGCAAGAAAGCCGACCCACGCAGCTTTTGCATCCAGAAGACGTTGCAGGCGGTCCGCGCTGACGCAGGCGACCCAGCGACAATAGAGAACAACCTGATGTTCAGCGGGCACAACGCCTACCGCTTCGCATCGGACCCGTTCTACTCCAACGGCTTCATTCCTTCAGTAAAGGAACTGGTCGAGCGCATCCTGACTGGCCGTTAGCATCGGGGCTTTGCGACTCAGTGCTGGGCAGTCCGTCCGGTTAGGTCCAACGGCACAGCACCCCGCAGCGCAGCTGCAACCTGGTCCGCCATCTGCCCCAGTGCGTCGCCCATGGCGGAGACCAATTCCGGCGTGCCCGGGCTAGCGGGCTGCACCGTCACTCGGATCGAACGGGTGCCGGATGGATCGTGGCTGCGGCCCTGTTCGACCGCCACTTGCGCCAGCAGCACGACGACCCCGGACGGGTCCAGATCGAAGCGCTGGATGTCGAGCTCAACCGTGGCCGCCGCATCGACCGAGATGGTGCCTGCCTCGGTGAACACGCTGCTGCCGGGTAGGCGTTGCGCCAAATCCAATGCCAGTACCCGGCCAAACATATCGCCCAGCGGCTCGCCCCACCGCTCGCCGCTTTTCAGCTCCAGCCGGCTGGAGGAGCTGTCGCGCACGATCTCTGGACGGTCCAGGTAGCCGGCTAGCCCGGGCCGTGCGACCTTGACCGCCGAGGGACCGCCTGGCATCGGCTGACCCGGCACCGCCCTGATCGTGTACTGCGCCGGGTCCGCCGAGGTGCAAGCTGCCACGGCCAGCACCAGCAAAGCCGACCAGGCCAAGTGCAGCCTCACCGCTCCGCTCCCTGGTTGGTGCGGCCCCGGATCAGCGCCTCCGGATGGCGATCAAGAAAGTCGGTCAGCAGCCGGATGGATCGGGCAGCGTCGTTGAATTGCGACATCAGACGCTCCAGGTCGCGGGAAAATTGCGAGTTGCTGCCATACCCGGTGTCCACCGAGCCCACGAGTTGGTTGGCGCGGCCCAGGGTCTGCTCCAGGTCGGTGCTAATCTCGGGTAACCGCCGCATCAGCGGGCTTAGCCCAGCATCCGTCCGCTTGATGAGGCCTTGCAGGTCAATCAGCGTGCCGGTGGCTGCGGTCACAGCCTGCTTCAACTCGGGGCCGCCCAGCGTCGTGTTCAGAGTACCCAGTAACGCGCTGGCGTTGTTGCCGATCTGAGCAAATGGGATGGCGTTCACGCTCTGCAGGATTTGCGTCGCCGAAGTCACCAACGAGCCCACGCCGCCACCGAGGGTTGGCAGCACCATGTCGGTGCCTTCGAGCGTGAGCTGGGCCGGCGGCGGGTTGGGCAAGAAATTGAATGACACCGCCAGTGCCCCAGTGACGTAGCTGGTCGTTTCCAACTGCGCCCGCATCCCGTGCGCCACCAGGCGCTTGCTGACCGACAGCGCATCGTCAACCGTGTCGCCCCCAACGGCACTGAGCCGTTCCGGCTGCACTTCGATGGCGACTCGGACCCGCGCGGTGGCCTTTGCCGGATCCAACTCTAGGCGGATGTCGGTGACGTTGCCCACTTGCTGGCCGTAGATCAGTACCGGCGATCCGCCGGCCAAGCCGGCCGTGGACGACTCGAAATACAGCACGTAAGGGATGCGCTGCTTAAAGCCCGCGGCGTCCGCGGACGTCTCGTCCGGATATAGATCAAAGGATGTATCCTGCTTGGCGCTCGGCGTGTTGCGCTCGTCCTCAGACGTGCTGAAGGTGACGCCGCCCGAGAGGATTGCCTGCAAGGATTGCAGCTCGACGTGCAAGCCCTTGCCGCCGAACGAGAGCGTCACGCCCGAGGCGTTCCAGAACCGCGATGCGGTGCGCACCCACTTGTCGTAGGGAGCCTTGACGAACACGCGCACTGTGATGTCGCCATTGCCCTCCGGCAACTGGTAGCCGAGCACCTCGCCCACCACGATGTCGCGGTAGAACACCGGCGAGCCAGAGCCGAGCGAGCCGATGCGGCTGGTTTTCAACACGAACGTCGTCCCAGGCTCGTCCGACCGCACGCCGGGAGGGTCCTCCAGGCCAGTGAAATCTTGTTTCGACTTGCCGCCTTTCTGGCCCGGGTCCATTTCGATGTAGCCGCCGGAGATGAGCGTCTCCAGGCCAGACACGTTGCTGCCGGACAGACGCGGCCGCACTACCCAGAAGCGTGCCCGGTCCGTGAGGTATGGATCAGCCTCGCTTGTCATTCGCACAGTGACGATGACGTGGCTCATGTCCGGCGCCAAGCGGATGCTGCCCACGGTGCCCAGTTCGACCGCCTTGTGCTTGACCTTGGTCTGCCCCGCCGTCAGCCCATCCGCGCTTTTGAAAGTAAGCACGATTTCCGAGCCGCGCTGCGACAGGGTGGTGTAGGCCAGGTAGGCGCCAATGACCGCGGCGACGATCGGCAGAATCCAAACGAAGGAGAACGCCGACCTGCGGCGCACATTGGCTTCGGGCACACCGGGCTGGTCCCGGCCATGACCGGCCACAGGTGGAGCGTCATTCATGCAGT
Source organism: uncultured Acetobacteraceae bacterium (assembly GCA_964235495.1). Classification (GTDB taxonomy): domain Bacteria; phylum Pseudomonadota; class Alphaproteobacteria; order Acetobacterales; family Acetobacteraceae; genus LMUY01. Next base: position 49,781 of record CAXSAX010000004.1, read on the forward strand.
TCTCGATCGTGCTGTCATGCCGGGCAGCCGCCTCCGAGGCGAGGCAGCCGGCTTGCCGGGCGCAGCCACGGCGGCTGCATCCCACATCGCCCGGGGGTCGAAGCACGCGGTGGCGACCATGGTCAAGACCACGACGGTGCCAAAGCACACCGCGCCGAGCCCCGGCAGGATCGTTGCCACCTTCCCTGCCCGCACCAGGCTGACCAGGGTGGCCAGCATGAACACGTCGATCATCGACCAGCGGCCGATGAAATCGATCAGGCGATAGAGCCGGGTGCGGTCTGCGAGTCGCCACGACGAGCCGCGATGCGTCAGCACCAACATAAAAGATAAGCTGATCAGCTTAAACAGCGGCACCATGATGCTGGCGACGAACACCAGCAGGGCGAGCGGCCACATGCCTGCCTTAAGCAGCTCCTGCGCACCGCCGATGATGGTCGAAGGCGTGCCCGCTCCCAGCCGGGTCGTGGTCAGTACAGGGTAATAATTGGCTGGGATATACAGGATGGCGGCGGCGAACAGGAACGCCCAGGTGTTGGACAGGCTATGGCGTTTGCGCACGTGCAGCGTGGCGGCGCAGCGCGGGCAGGCATTGCCCTCCATGGCGTGGCTCACCAGTCCGCATACATCGCAGCCGAGCTGGAGGCCGGCACCCCCCGCCCTGGCGGCCGGCACGATGCCGCGAGCTTCCATGGCCTCCCAAACCTCATCGGGGTCGAGCAGGTAGTCAGCCGTCACCATGGTCATCATGAGTGCGACCACGGCATAGAGCGCCATCCCCGTCTCGACGCTGGCGATGGCGCCAAGCCGGGTGAAGGCCACGAACACGCCGAGCAGGAACACCTCGACCATCGCCCACGGGCCGATCACCCGGTAACCCTTAAACAGCGGCGCCAGCCAACGGGGTGGGTTCGCCGTCCGCAGCCCGAGCACGACCGTGAGCACGACACAAATCTTGGCAAGCGGGGCCATGATGGCTGTAACGATGACGATGCCGGCCAGCTCCCAGGCGCCGTCCGTCCAGAGCGCACCCGGCAGCGAAAGCATGGTGGTCTGGCGCTGCTGGCCGATGATGTTCACCGTCAGGAAGGGCGACGTCACGGCGACTAGGTAGATCACCAGGGAGGTGAGCGTAAGCGACAGGCACCGCGTCAGCCCATGCGACCGGGTCCGCCGCAAGGTCGCGTCGCAGCGCAGGCAGTTGGCCTCGGCGTTGGGCGGCAGGCTCGGGACGGCCTGGATCAGGCCGCAGTCCGGGCATTCGCGCTGACGATCCTGAGCGCGATCCGCGGCAGAATCTTGGAGGGAGCTGGTCATGGCGAAGGAAAATGTCTGAACCGCGCGGCAGCTTCTAGACTATTTGCGAATGTACGCGCGGAAGTGCGAACCATGGCATGAGCCCCTCGAAAGCGTCCTTGCAGGGTCGAACCCCGGCATTGCAGCCCATCGGAGTGATCGATATACCCTAGCCGCGCGCCGGCGTAGCTCAGGGGTAGAGCAACTGATTCGTAATCAGTAGGTCCGCGGTTCAATTCCGCGCGCCGGCACCATGGCAAGAGGGAATGTCACCGGACTTGGTCTCGGCCAGCACTCCCTGCTTCTTCGGCTGCCTTGCCCGACAAGACTTTCATCTTCCCGAATAGGCGGTGTCTGTCAACGGAGCCGATTGGCGACGCAGTACACGGGACGGCCGTTCCCGTCCATGCAGCCTCCGTTTGGCATCAATGCGTTAACCTCCGTCTTGTATCAGGGCCACCCTGAGCTAGGGTGGTCGGCCCTGCCGGGCATGCCGTCCTGCCCCATGTAGAAAGCCATCACGTGAGCGCTTCCGGGCCGGCCGCCGTTTTCACCATCGCCTCGGCGAACTACATTTCCCTTGCCGCCACCTTGATGCAGTCGGTCCGCGATTTCCACCCGGAATTGCCGCGCTTCATCGTGCTGTCCGACGCGCCAGCCATGCTTGATGGCCTCGACCTCGCGGCCGAACTGATACCGTGCAGCGACCTAGATGTCCCCCTGCTGGGCAACATGGCGCTCTGGTACTCCGTCGTAGAGTTTAACACGGCCCTCAAACCGTTCGTATTCCAGCATCTCCTGGAACGGCGCAGACTTGCTGCGGCGATCTACCTGGACCCGGACATCCGGCTCTACGCGCCGCTGGACGACGTATTGGACGCGCTCCCCAGCCACAGCCTGGTGCTGACACCGCACATCACCGAGCCGTTGCAGGACGGCAAGCACCCATCCGATCTCGCCATTCTGAAATCCGGCCTCTACAACCTGGGCTTCGCCGCCGTCAGCAACGACGCGGACGGCCTTGCGATGCTGCGCTGGTGGGGTGAGCGGCTGTTTGCGCACGGCCGGATCGATGTGCCCGGCCACATGTTTACCGACCAGCGCTGGATGGACCTAGCCCCCCTTTTTGTCGAGCGGTGCAAGCTGCTGCGCCACCCTGGCTACAACGTCGCCTACTGGAATCTTGCCCACCGCCGGGTGCGCCTAGACGAAGCCGGCTGGACGGTGAACGGCCTGCCGCTCAAGTTCTTTCATTTCAGCGGCATCCAGCCCGACGACCCGGCGGTGTTCTCCCGACATCAGGACCGCTTCGCCGTCAGCCAGCTCGGCCCGGTGGCCAAGCTTTGCGACGAATACCGGGCGGCGGTGCTGCGCAACGGCTGGCGTCGCACCAGCCGCATCCCTTACGGCCACGCCGCCTTCGCCGATGGCCGCCCTGTCGCGGACGCCATGCGCCATTGGCTGCTCCGCGCCCTTGACGACGGCCACCTGCCCCCCGGTGTGCAGTTGACCCTGGCCAGCACCTTCTTCGACGCCGAGGACGACTCCCCGGTCGGCGGCGGCCGGCTCACCCGCTTCTCCCACCAGCTCTGGCGGGACCGGGCTGATCTGCGCAACGCTTTCGACCTTGCGACGGCCGAGGGCTGCGAGGGCTATCTGGACTGGCTCTGCCTCGGGGCGGCGGAGCAGGGCGGCGTGGAGCGGCGCAACGCGCAGGCCGCTCGCCGGCTGCGCCACCAGGGTTTTCCGCCGCCCTGGCCGCGCCTCGCCACCCAGTCCTGGGACGGCCCAGCGCGGGACGCATCCGATTGGCTGACCGGCAGCGTCGCGTTCACCCTGGAAGGGGCGCCCGCCCGCATCGAGCGCCAGGCCGCCCTGCTGTGGGAGCTGCGCGACGACTTGCGGCGCTGCTTCCCGTTGCAAACCCACGAGCAGCTCGGTGACTACCAGCTCTGGGTGCTGACGGACGGCATGGCGGAAGGCATCATCCAGGCCGACCTGTTCACCCCCGCCTTCCTGGCCTGGCTCGCGCAACCAGCCGCAGCGGGCGCTGGATACGGCGACGTCCCGGTCACGCAAGGCATGGTGGCGACCCGCAAGAGCAGCCATGCCCGGGACGGCTTGCAGGCATGGCCGGAGTTCCCGACGGGCCGGCGTGGCCGGATGGAGCACGCCTGGTGGTTCGCCTGCATCGCTCCCCGTCAATTTGGCTGGCCGGACGCGGTCACCGCCCCTGTCAGGGCGTATTTCGATGCTCCTTCCGACTTTGTGCTCGGGCAATACCGCTTCACCCGGGGCATGATGGTGCCGTGGGAGGTGCGCGACGACCTCCAGGCGGCCTTCCCCCTGCACAACGAGGCCTCTTGCTGGCAATACCTCGGCTGGCTGCTCGGGCAAGGTGCGCGCGAGTATCGGCTATGCATCACCGATCTGTGCCCCGGCCTGCGGGAGTTCCTGGCCAGCCCCTGCCCGGAGCACCCGCGACTCAGCCGCCTGCTGCGCTACGTCCATGCCCAGCGCGAGGATTTGCAGCAGGCTTTCGACCTCACCCGCCCCACCGACGTGGTTCGCCTGCTGGAGTGGAGCCGGCCCGGCCTGGCAGACCATTTGCAAGCATCGGGGCAGGCTGCCCTGCAACTGCCGCTCGACCCGCCCATGCCGCTGCTGCCGCTCCCGCCAGTATCGGTCCGGCTGGCGCTGACCGGGGACTGGGCGGTCCCGTCCGGCATCGGCGAGGATTTGCGCAGCACGGCCCGGGCGCTCGGCGCTTGCGGCTTCACCGATTACATCATCGTCAACCTGCCGGATGGCGCCGTGCTGACAGCCGACGGCGCCGAGTTGCCGCGTGGGACGCCAGTGCAAGTGGCCTGGAACATCATCTTCCACAACGCTGACACGGCGATGAGGGATTGGATCGCGCTGCGCCGCCTCGGCATTTCGGCAGGGCGCACGGCAGCGCATTGGCAGTGGGAGCTGGAGCGGCTTCCGTCCACCTGGCTCAGCGCCTTCTCGTTCTGCGACGAGGTGTGGGCGTCCTCCCGCTTCGTGCTGGACTGCTTCGCGGCCGAGGCAAGGCGGCTTGTGCGCCTGCTGCATCCCGCGGTGGACCTGCCGCAGGCCTCTGCGGCGCCCGCCCGGTCGCGTTTCGGGCTGGACATGGAAGCCACCGTCTTCCTGTTCATGTTCGATGTCGCGTCATATGCCACCCGCAAGAACCCACAGGCTGTCATCGAGGCGTTCGGCCGAGCCTTTCCCGCCGGCGACGAACCGGTGCAATTGCTGATCAAGAGCCAGAATGCGGCGTTGCAGCCGGCCTTGTGGACAGGTTTGCAGGAGTTGGCCACGGATCGCCGGGTCATCCTGCGCGATGAGCAGCTCGACCGCGCCGACCTGGTCGGCCTGCTGGCGGCGGCGGACGCCTTCGTGTCGCTGCATCGCTCCGAGGGTTTTGGCCGGGGCCCTGCCGAAGCCATGGCGTTGGGCATCCCAGTCGTCCTGACCGGCTACTCCGGAACCAACGATTTCGCGGATGCGGGCTGCGCATGCATGGTGGGCTACGATCTGGTGCCCGTGCCTGCGTCCGGCTACCCGGGCGTGGAAGGCCAGCTCTGGGCGGAGGCCGACGTGGACGACGCCGCGCGCTGCCTGCGCTGGGTGTTCGATCATCCGCAAGCCGCCCGCGAGATGGGCCGGCGCGGCCAGGCCAAGGTGCAAGCCATGCTGTCCCCGGCGCTGGCCGGCGCGGCGATCGTCGGCTTGCTGCACTGAAGTGCGCCAGAAAAAATCTTTACGGCAACGGGCTGGCACAGGCCGGATGTCCTCAGCGGCATAGGCGCTCTCCCGCATTGCGTTCGCATTTTACTGCTATGACGCAAAACCTTATGCTAGGTTGTCTATCGATTAACCCAAAAAAGCTACTAGCCTTGTCGGAAAGCTCTGACTCTTGTAGGGAACACCCATGACGCCGCAGCATCTTGCGTTGGGTGCAAGCCAAGGATCGCAGCAGATACGCTCAGTTCAAGCGCTGCGAGCGATTGCTGCCCTTTTCGTTGTCACCTATCACAGCACTATACTTTGGCGTGACAAATCGCCTCTGGAGTCTGTTGGAGCCTGGAATAACGGCAATTCAGGCGTTGACCTGTTCTTCGTCATCAGTGGCTTCATCATGATGGTGTCGTCACAACGTTTACGGCGGCAACAGGACGGCTGGCTCAAGTTCATCCGGCTTCGGCTGGTGCGCCTGGTGCCGCTCTACTGGCTTGCAACGGCTGTCAAGCTCGCTGTCGTCCTGGCCGTTCCTGCCGTGGCGCTGCATACTTACCCCAATGCGTGGAATGCTGTTGCCTCGCTGCTGTTCCTTCCATCCGTGGACGCAACCGGCGCCGTTATTCCAGTCCTTGGCGTAGGTTGGACGCTCTCGTTCGAGATGCTGTTCTACGCGACGTTCGCGGCAGCGCTCTACCTGTCGCTCAACCCGCTCGCCGTCGTAACGCCCGCCATGATCGGGCTCGCGGCGTTGTCTGTCGCAAAGCAGGCATACTGGCCAGCGGCCGCGACCCTTGCTGACCCGATCGTCCTGGAGTTTGTCTTTGGCCTGCTTATTGGCCACCTGGCCCTGGCGGGCGACTTGCGCCAAACGCACAAGTCATTGGCGATCCTGGTCGGCATCGCCGGCTTGGCTATCATGATCCTGATGCCCACGCACGACCGTTGGGAGCGGGTGCTGATCTGGGGCGTCGCCGCAGCTGCCACTTTATGGGCCGCATTGGCGGTGGAGACCTGGGCCGGCCGCGCCATTCCGAAGCCGCTGATCAGCATCGGGGAAGCATCCTATTCCCTATATCTCACGCATGGCTTCGTGCTGCCGGTCATAGGAGCCGTCATCGGCAGTGCTCACCTGCTGCCACTCGCCACAGGCCTGGCGCTCGTCCCAGCGTGCCTGGTTGCCAGCACTGCCCTTTCTCTGCTGGTCTACCAGTATGTCGAGATGCCAATGACCAACTGGCTTCGAGCATCGTTCAATGGCCAGCGACTCAGCAGCCACGCCACGCCGCAGGCACGAATTTAATCCCGCAACATTCATCTCCGCCGCTGCCCGGCTCACCTCCCGCTTACCCCGGGCAGGGCTGAAAATCTGCGCTCAACAAGCCGAGATTATCCGGTGAAAGACGAACCCTGCTAGCGATTGACCGTTTTCGCAGCAGGAGTTAACAGATTTTTGATGAATTTTGCTCTCCACAATGCCACTCCTGTCTTAATCATGGGAGAATCCAGAATTTTCTGGAGCGACCCAACCGTTCGAGCGGTGGCGATTCATGTCCAATAATATGACTCTGGCGCATTCAAATGTCGTCTTACAGGGCGCTGCCACTGCCCGTCCGTGCGCCACCCAGGCTTTAGGTCCCAACAGCGTTGCCTTTCTCGACATCCTGCGTGCGTTTGCAGCGAATCTGGTCCTGTTTGGCCACGGCTCCAACATCTTCGGAACGGGGTTGCGCATCCCCACCGGCATCATCGGCGTCAGCATCTTCTTCATTCTTTCCGGATTTCTGATCCTGCAATCCAGCGTCAGCCGTCTCCAGCGGCCCGGGCCTTATTTTGCGCCATACATAATCGACCGTTTCGCCCGCATCTTCACCGCCTACGTCCCCGCCCTCATCTTCGTCGCCATCGTCAACGCGGTCATCGATCTCGGCCAGTGGGGGCAGGCCGGCATCGCAACCGGCCCGGTCGCCTTCCTGGGCAACTTGCTCCTCCTGCAAGACTACCCGTTGTTCCAAGCCGCCAGCCATGTCGTCGGCGACGCGCTGTATGTCCGCCCATACAACGGTGCCGAGCCGTTCTGGACCGTGTCGATCGAGTTTTGGATCTATGTCGTGTTTGGGCTCGGCTTCTTCGGCTTGATGGCGCGGGAGCGCATCAACCTGCTGGCTGGCCTCGTGCTGGGAGCCATTGCCCTGCCGGTCGCAGCCTGGAATGCCGCCGCCGGCGGCGGCAATGGACTGACGCTGGTATGGCTGTTCGGGGCGGCAGCGGCCCATGTCTGGGTTACTGCCGGGCACCGCAGTACCCACAAGGTGCAGCTCGGGCTCATCGTCGGCTTGGCAGCCGCTGTGTGCCTGGCTGGCCGCGGTCTCAAAACCGGCTGGAACTTTCAGGATCTCGGCATGGCTGCCTGCATCGTCCTGGTGTTCATCAGCGGCGTCTCGATCATGGAGGGCCTACGCCCCTTGCCTCAATTGGTGCGCCGCGCCTGCGCCGTTTTGGCCTCGTACAGCTACAGCCTCTACCTCGTCCACAATACGGTGTTCATTGTCGTGCTGCGTCTCTACGGCCATGCACTCGGCGCGGCGGCGCTGCCTTGCGCATTCGCGCTCGCCCATCTCGTAGCCTACGCGGTCTATTGGCTGTTTGAGCGGCACCACCGCCATGTCGGTCGCGTGTTGAAAACCTATCTCGCTTTGCCAAGCCGCCCTACGGCGCTAGCGGTCCGTCTTGCCGCGTCGGCCTCCCGTTAGGGTACTGACCCGACCAAATGGGATTACACGTCGGATAGAATCATCGTGAAACCAGGGTTGGATCGTTTTGCGCGCATCCGTCGGCACGCAGAATGCGCCAAAGCGCCGGGCGCTACGGCGTCCCGTTATCCGCCGAGGCCCGCAGCCGGTCGGGATTCTGGATGTTGCCGTACCAGCCCGAAATCTCCTGCACCACGATCGTCCAGCCATCCGGCATCCCATCGTTGTCCTTGGCCCGCGATGCGCCGGGGGAAAAGCTAGGGATTGCCTGGTTGCCGATGATGAGGTGCATCCCGACCGTCTTCTGCTGGCCATCTGCCGGGTCGATGTAGGTCTGCTGCGGATATTCCATGTAGCTCGTGGCCACCAGCTTGCCGTCCACCAGCAAGTCGATAAGGTTGCTGCCGTCGCCGCGCCAGTTGCCGACCAGGTCGTGGAACTCCGCTGACCAGTCGAACGGCGTACGCTCGAACGGCGGCGCGTAGCCCTGGCCATAGTATTTCCAGCCATCGCCGTTGGCCCAGTACACTGCATGCGGCTTGACCTGCCAGTGCGTGCCGTAGATGTCGGGGGTGCCGAAGTCGATCTGGTAGCCGGTCGGCACGCTGTTGCTTTTGCGGGAATAGTTGTCGTTCCAGTCGATCTCGAAGCTGAGCGGCGTCAGGCGTGCCAGCGCGTCCGGGCCGCCGAAACCCTTATACGGATCCTCGCCGGGGCCAGGCGGCCGCTGCTGCCCGCTGGCCAGCCAGATCGGCGCCCAGGCATGGTCGCCCTTGGGGCTGCGATAACGCACCTTCAGCACCGTGCCGGGCCGCCACTCGAACGGCAGCCGCACCATGGCGCCCCAAACGTGACCGGGGCTGCAGTCGGCGTGGTTGTGCGAGCAGATCGCCCGCAGGTGCATCCCATCCGCCTCCATCACATGCAGGTCGTCCGGCGCGCCGACCGGGTAATGCCGCGCCACCGCCGCAAAGGTGTTGTTGTTGGACTGCCCCGTGTCCATCGGACTACCGATCGCAGATTTCAGGTCGCCATACAGGTAATTGAGAAAGAATCGGTCCCGGATGGACTGCCCCGTCATCATGTTGGCCCCGCGCTGGCCACTGCCCAGCACGAGCGAGAACGCGTTGCGCGAACCCGGCGTCATCGTCAGCCCATCCCCCGGCGTCGCATCAGCCACCACGGGCAGCTTCTCGGGCGACGGATTGTTGGGCGTGATGAGGAAATCCCCGTCCGTCTCGTGCGCGCCAGCCGGTTCCGCGACGGCCAGCTGCGCCGGCAGCACGCCCGCAGTCACGGCGGCCAGCAACTTCGCAAGGGTGGCGTTCATCATGTCCTCCGTGCCGCCGCACCCTCTACCGGCTCTGCCGCGTCCGGCAAAGCCGCGAACCATTCAGCGTAGCAGGTGGTGCGCGCCATGCGCCGGGTCAGGTCGGGCGCCCCGTCCAGCCACCAGGGCGGTCCGCGTTCGCCGAGGGCACGTTTCGCCGCGTCCAGCCTTTGCCGCGCCGCCTCCCGTCCGACCTGGTCGCCGGCGCGCATCGCCCGGCCTTTGTCCCGCCTTGCATCCATCAGCGCGTGGGTCAGCCCGGCCCGCTCCGCTTCTGCCAGCCCTGGGTTCGTGCATCGCCAGAGCCGGCCGCGCACCACGAGGTAGCGCCCATCCGGCGTGACCGGCGGCACGGCTCAGGCCAGCGCGTCGGCCATGCGGTCCAGTGCCGTGCCTAGCTGGGCCGCATCCCGGCAGACGCACATCCGCAGCCATCCCGCTCCGGCGGCGCCGAACAGCTCGCCCGGCGTCAGCCCGACCCGCGCTCGCTCCAGCAAGTGCAGGCAGGCAACACGGCCATCCGGCCAGCCCTCGACCTGGAAGAAGGCGTACATTCCGCCCCGTGGCGGCTCAGTCAGCCGCACCCGGGAAACCGCCCCCAACCGGCCATGCGCCAGCGCCACTCCGGCGCGGCAGCGTTCCCGCATCTCCGAGACCAGCGTCTCGCCCTCGCTCAGCGCCGTCGCCCCGGCGTCCTGGATGAAGTCGGCAGTGCCGCTGTTCAGGTATTGCGTCATGGCGCCCAGCTTGTCCGCGACGGAGGCCGGGTGGGTCAGCCAGCCGAGCCGGAAGCCGGTCATCGCCCAGGCCTTGCTGAAGCTGTTGATCCCCATGACGAGGTCGTCCGGCTCCGCCAGGGCCAGCAGGGACGGCGCGGGGTCGCCGCCGAAGCAAAGCCGGCCATACACGTCGTCGGTGATGATCCAGATGCCACGCTCCCGCCCCATCGCGAGCAACGCCTGCACATCCTCCTGGGTGGCAGTCCAGCCGGTGGGGTTGGCGGGCGAGGAGAACAGGATCGCCCGCGTCCGCGCGTCGCACAGCGCGGCCACGCGGCCGATGTCCAGCGTCCAGCGATTATCCTGCAACCTCAATGGGCAAGGCCGCGCTTCGGCGCCCGCGACGTGGATCGCATTGGGAATGTTGGGCCATTGCGGCGTGAGATAGACGGCGTTGGCGCCGCCTTCCAGCACCAGGCCGAGCGCCAGCGCCACCGCCTGCATCCCGCCCGGCGTCACGGTGCTGCGGTCCGGCCCGAACGGCCGGCTGTGCAGCCGGGCCTGGTAGGTGGACAGCGCCGCCGTCAGCGCCGGGTTGCCGCGCATGGTCGGCACGTAGAAGGTTCGGCCGGCGTCCAGGGCACGCTTGGCCGCGTCCCGGATGAATGGCGGCGTCACCACGTCGCCCTCGCCGAACCACAGCGGGATAACATCGCGCAGGTGCCGGGCCCGCTCGGCCAAGCCGGCGATGTTGTCCGTCACGAGATCCTGGATTTGCGGGCGGATGCGGGTCTCGGGGCCACCCGGGCGGACGTTGGAGATCATGCGGCAGCCTAGTGCGGTGTAGTGCCGGAGGGAACCGCCGGCCCCCGCGCCGCGCTTGTCCGGCCAGAGGAGAGCCAAACATGACCCCGACCGAAGACGCCCTGCCCGACGACGCGCCTGAGCCTACCCGCTACCAGGAGAACGCGACAGCGGAGAAGGACCCAGTGGCCAACGCCAAGGTCGATCGCGAAGTGGCGGCCATCACCCGCACGGTGCAGCCGCACAGCGACGCCCCTTCCCGCAGCGGCATCACCGGCGGCGGCACCGGCGCGGACAGCGAGCGCGGCTGAACCCGCTGGCTACGGTTCCGGCGGCACTGGGCTACAGGCGGCGGCGGTGGAGCGGGCCAGCAGCATCATCCGCCGTGCCGCCACCCCCGCCCCGGCCATCTCGCCGAGCGCGTGCGTCAGCAGCGGGTTGGACAGCAAGGCGTGTGCCGCCGCGTTGACCGCGACCTCAGACCCAGCCACCAGTCCCGCCGCGAGCACGCTGCGCCGCAGCAGGCCCAGCGTGCCGAGCAGGCCCGGCCGCATCCCATGCAGCGCCGCCACCTGGCGCACCAGCCGCACCCCGCGCCACGCCACCAGCAGCACCGCCAGCGACGGCGCCGGGGTGGCCGCAATGCCGGCCGCCATCTGGAACGCGGCCGTCCGGCCAAGCGCGTCCGCCCGGGCTCGCATGGCCGCAGCCGGGCCGGCGCGCAACAACGCCAGGATCGCGTCCGGATCGTTGGCAGCGTCGATCGCCGGCACCAACACGCCTGCTTCGGGCAGCGTGACGGCCCAAGCACGGGCGGCGGCATGAATGCGGCCGGCCTCGCCGCTGCCCAGGGCGGCGCGCAGCCGGTCCACCCGGGACAGGCCGAACAGCCCGCGCAGCTCTCGCGCCACGGCGGCGAATAGCAGGCCAAACCCGGCGGCCGCCACGGCCAACGTTACCCAGCCGAGCCAGGCCGCCCGGTCAAACTGCGCAGCCACGAAGTTAGCCGTCTGCAACGCGGCCAACCCCACCGCCAGCACGGCGATCCCGGCCAATGCCAACCCGGCGCCGCCCGCGCGCGGCGCCGGGTCCAGCACGGGCTCAGCGGCCAATGACGGCGGCTCCAGCCGGGGTGCCGCCGCGTCCTCTATCACCACGCGCGGTCCGGACCCCCTCACAACAGATCTTCCAGCAAGAAGGCGAGCAGCGCGTCCATCCCGATCTGCGGCGCGCCGGTGCGGCCCGCGCCGGGCAGGCGGGTCGGCTCGAAGTCCGGCAGGTCGAAGAAATCGCCGGCCCAGAACGCATCATCCGGCGGCGCGTCCGGCACCTCGCCGGGGTAGGACAGCCCGACCCCCCGCCCGGCGATGCGCCCGCGCACCGCCGACACGCTGCGGCCTTCCAGCTGCAAGGTGGCATCCTCGGTGCACTTGATGGAGGCGATGGCAAAGTGCTGCGCCGCCACGTCGCCGCCGGCGGGGGTGAGCGCCGCCATCAACGCCCGCAGGTTGCCGCGCTGCCGGCTGGCGACGTGGTCCGCCTTAGTCGCAGCATAGGCCACCCGGCGGATCGCCGGAGGCGGCCGGCGCAGCGCCAGCAACGCAGTCAGCGCGTCGGTCCATGAAAACCGCCACCGCAGTGACCCGGCGGCGGCGGCGAGCGCGGAGCGGGCATCGGCGAAGCTGTCCCGCCCGGCATGCAGGGCGGAGAGCAGGTCCGCCAGCACCACCATGCGGTCCAGGTGGCCGAATAACGGGGATACCAGGTCCGCCCGCACCGCGTCCCGGTAGGCGTCGTACCGTTCGGTCAGCAGGTGCGCAAGGCCTCCCTGCCCCCGCATCGGAAAGAACGCCGTCCAGGGCGGCTCGGCGCCGGGCGCGGGCATCAGGAATCGGCCGGGCTGCAGGAAGGCGAGGCCCTCCTCGTCGCGCAACCGGTGCAGCGCCTCGCGGTATAGCCGGTGCCCCGCCGCGGCGAGTGCCTCGTCCCGGTGCGCACCCGCAGGCAAACCAGCCAGGAACTGCAGGAACGGGCGCGCCGTGCCCCGGCCCTCGATGCGGCGCAGCACGCTGTCCGACCAGGCGGCGAAGGAGGTGGCGAGCAGCGGCAAGTCCAGTAGCCACTCACCCGGATAATCCAGCAACTCCAGGCGGATGGCACGTGGTGGCAAGGCGGCGGCCAGGCCGGTGCGCGGCACCGTCAGGTCCAGCGCCAGCAAGGACACGGCCCCGGTGCGGGCGGGCCAGGCAGGCGGGTCGGCGGCCAGGGCGCGCAAGTGCGCCGCCTCATCGAACCGGGGCAGCGTGCCCGCGCCCACTGGGGCGAGGCGGACGCCCAGCCGTCGGCCGCCGAGCCGGGCCGCCAGCGCGGGCAGCGTGGGCGACCCGGTGCCGAACGCCAGGAGGTTGGTGGCCAGCGAGGTAAGGAAGGCGGTCTTGCCGGCTCGCGCCAGCCCAGTCACGCCGATGCGGACGGTGCCGCCGACGAGCCCAACGAGCGGCGCGGCCAGGCTCGGGGTCAGCTGGCGCGTTCGATCAGCTCGATCTTGTAGCCGTCCGGGTCCTCGACGAAGGCGATCACGGTGGTGCCGTGCTGCACCGGCCCGGCCTCGCGCGCCACCTTGCCGCCACCCGAGCGCACCGTCTCGCACGCTGCCGCCACATCCGGCACGCCGACGGCCAGGTGGCCGAAACCACTGCCGAGGTCGTACGCCGTATCCTGGTCCCAGTTGTGGGTCAGCTCGATCTCGGCCTGATCCGGGTTGCTGGCATAGCCGACGAAGACGAGGGTGTAGCGGCCGCCGGGCACCTCGTTGCGGCGCAGCACCTCCATGCCCATCAGCTTGGTGTAGAAGCCGATGCTCTTGTCCAAATCTTTCACGCGAATCATCGTGTGCAGGAAGCGGCTCATGGCGTCTCTCCGGTGGATGGGTCCAGGCCGAGCAGGAACAACCCTGCGGCGTCGGCCCGTGCCACGCATGACGCCCGGTCGGTGAACAAGGTTCCACCCGCCTCGAAGGCGATGCCGCGCAGCCCGGCGGCGGCGGCGTCGTCCACCGTGCGGGGGCCGATGGTGGGCAGGTCGGCGCGGCGGTCCTGGCCGGGCTTCACCAGCTTGACCAGCACCCCGCCCGGCCCGTCCCGGCGCAGCCCGGCGGCGCGGGCCAGCATGGCGTCCGTCCCCTCGATCGCCTCCACCGCCAGCACGACACCGCCCTGCACCACGCAGCCCTGCCCCACATCGACCGTCCCCAGCGCACGCGCCACGGCGACGGCGCGGGCGATGTCGGCCCTGGCGTCGGCATCCGGAGCAGCGGCGCTGAGCAGGCCGGGTGGGCCCACCGCCTCCGTCAGCACCTCGTGCGCGCCGACGACGCGGAATCCCTCCTCGCCGAGCACACGCACGATGGCGGCGAGGAATCCGTCATCCCCGGCGAAGGCGGCGCGGCCGATGCGGGCCAGTAGCCGCGCGCCCTCCGCATCGGGCCGCAGGTGCAGCAAGTTCGGCCGGCGCACCGGGCCGATCAGCACCACGTCACGGCAGGCGTTGGCGCGGAGCAGGCCGAGGACGCGGCCGGCGGCCCCCAGGCGGGCGCTGGCGTGGGGATAGGCCGCAAGCAGGCCCAGCTCGGCATAGCCATCGAGCGCCACCGCGAACACGGGCCGCCCCGCCGCCCGCGCCGCCGCCGCCACCCGCGACGGCAACGGCCCGCCGCCGGCGATGATGCCCAGGGCGCCGGGCGCGGCTGGCTGCGTCATTGGGGTGCCGTCACGGCTCCTCCGCCGCCAGGGCGGTGCGGATCAGGCCGCGCTTGCTGGGAGCATCGATGAAGGCCAGCATCTCGGCCACCAGCGGGTCGCCGGCATGCTCCACCCGCACTGCCTCCAGCCGCTGGGCGAACACGCCCTCGCCGTCGAACAGCGCGCGGAAGGCGGTGCGAATCACGTGCAGCCGCTGCCGGTCCACGCCGCGGCGGCGCAGACCGATCACGTTCAACCCCGCCAGCCGGGCCCGATTGCCAATGACGCTGCCGAACGGGATCACGTCCGCCTCTACCCCCGACACGCCGCCCACCATAGCCGCCCGGCCGATGCGTACGAACTGGTGCAGCGCCGCCGAGCCGCCGATCACCGCGCCATCGCCGATCTCGACGTGACCGCCCATCACCACGTTGTTGGCGATGATCACGCCGTCGCCCAGCATGCAGTCATGCGCCACGTGGACCACGGCCATCAGCAGGCAATCCGCCCCCACCCGCGTCATGCCGGAGCCGGTGACGGTGCCGCGGTGGATGCTGCCGTGCTCGCGGACTTGCGTGCGCGGGCCGATTTCGCAGTGTGTCGGCTCGCCCTTGTACTTCAGATCCTGCGGCGCCAGGCCCACCGTGCAGAACGGGTAGAGCACTGCGTCCTCACCAATGCTGGTGTGGCCTTCCACCACCACATGGCTCACCAACCTAGCCCCGGCGCCGATGCGGACATGCGAGCCGATCGTGCACCAAGGGCCGATGCTGGCGTCCGCGGCGATCTCGGCCCCCTCAGCCACGATCGCGGTCGGGTGGACGGTCAACGCCGGGTCTCGCGGCGCATGATACGGAGCATGGCTTCACCCTGGGACGCGCGGGGGCCATGCGACGGCATGGCCAAATCCGGCAGGAAACGCGGGACTACCCGAGTGAAGGCGGCGACGCCTCGGGCGGGGCTGGCGGCGGGCTGTGCATGATCATGGCGGCGAAGGTCGCCTCGGCGACCGAGATGCCGTCCACCGTCGCGTTACCATGGAATTTCCAGACGTTGCCGCGGTTGCGCTCCTTGGACACAGCGAGGCGCAACTGATCGCCGGGCAGGACCGGGCGGCGGAACTTGGCGCTTTCGATGGTCATGAAATAAACCAGCTTGCCGGCGGCGTCCGCCCCCAGCGTCTCCACCACCAGCACGGCGGCGGTCTGCGCCATGCTCTCGATGATGAGCACGCCAGGCATCACGGGATGGCCCGGGAAATGGCCCTGAAAGAACGGCTCGTTCACCGAGACGTTCTTGATGCCCACCGCCGATTGGTTAAGCACCACATCCACCATGCGGTCGATCATCAGCATCGGGTAGCGGTGCGGAATGGCGTGCATGATGCGCGCGATGTCCAGCACAGCCCCAGTCGGCTCGCCCGTGTCCATGCTCAGCTCTCGACGCCGCGGCGCGCGGCCAGCTTGCGCAGAGTGGCGACGGTGCGGAAGAACTCCCGCACCGGCATGGCGGGCGCGCCCAGCACATCCGCGCCGGCGGCGACATCCCGCATCACGCCAGCCTGGGCGCCGATGCGCGCCTTAGCCCCGATCCGAAGATGCCCGATGAGGCCCGCTTGCGCCGCAACCACCACGAAATCCTCTAGAACGGTGGACCCCGAAATACCCGCCTGCGACACGACGATGCAGCAGCGGCCGAGGCGGACGTTGTGCCCGATTTGCACCAGGTTGTCGAGCCGCGACCCAGCGCCGATCACTGTGTCCTGCACCGAGCCGCGGTCGATGGTGCTGTTCGCCCCCACCTCCACGTCGTCCTCCAGCACCACCCGGCCAAGCTGCGGCACAGTCACGAACCCGGCGGGTCCCACCGCGAAGCCGAACCCCTCCTGGCCCACTCGCGCGCCGGGGTACACGTAAACCCGCGCCCCCAGCATCGCGTGGCTGACCGTCGCCAGCGCGCCGATCCGGCAATGCGCGCCCATCTGCACCCCCACCCCCACCACGGCGCCAGGGCCGATGCGGCAGTGCGGCCCGACCTGCGCGCCTGCGCCGATCACCGCCAGCGGGCCGATCTCGGCTGTCGCGTCCACCTGCGCCGCCGGATCGACCACCGCGGCAGGGTGGACGCCCGGGCTGGCCGGCGGCGGCGGGTGGAACAGCGCCGCCACCCTCGCCCAGCCGAGATAGGGCTCTGCCGTCACGATCGGCACCGTCCCGCAGGGCACGCGGTCGGCCATGTTGGGATGCACGATGACCGCCCCAGCCCTCGTGCCGTCTAGCAGCGGGGCATAGTGGCGGTTGTCCAGGAAGCTCACCTGGCCTGGTCCGGCGGATTGCAGCGGCGCCACGCCGTGCAGCATGAGAGCGGCGCCGGAGTTGCCTGCGCCGCCCGCCGCCGCGACCACGGCAGCGAGCGGGTGGGGGCCGGCATGCCCGAAGAAGCGCGGGTCGGCAGCACCGGCCCCGGCGTGGGCCCCGGCGTGGGTCCCGGCCTGGGTCACGGACGGCTCAGCGGCGGGCTGCGGGCGAGGTCGGCGGCGCTGAAGCCGGGGTGGGCGTTGGGGCGGCCGCCGCGGCCGCGGCGGCCTGCGCCAGCGGCGAGACGCCCTCGGGCGGGATGGAGACGCTCGGCATGACCTTGTTGAGCTGCTGCGTCACTTGCTCGGTGATGTCAAACTCGTTGACGTTGAGCGCCACCTGCGCCCGGTGCAGCACCAGATTCATGCCCCGGCTATCGGCCACCTGTCGGATCACCGCGATCAGCGTCCGCTCAATCTGGCCGAGCGAGTATTGCGCCGTCTCCTGGATGACCCGGTTCCGCTCGCGGAAACTCTTCTGCGCCTCCGTGATGCGGTCCTGCAGCGACTGCTCCTTGGCGTGAACCTGCTCGGGCGACATGGTGCCCCGCTGGGCCGCGAGCTGCTGCTGCAGGTCGCGCCAGGCAGCCTGCTCCTTTTGCGCGTCCTCGTTCAGCTTCTGGCGGCGCTCTCCGATCGTCTGCTCCACCTGCTTGGAGGCGGTGGCGGCGCGCATGATATCGGGAACGCCCAGCACGCCAATGACGACGGTGGGTGGAGCGGCCCCTTTGGGCAACGCTGGCAGATCCGGCACCGGTATGTTGGGCAGCTGCGCCAACGCCTGGTCTCCCGCCTCGCCGGCATCCGCCCCGCTGACGCCGGGCATGCCAGTGGGAAGCTGCACGGGCGGCGGCGGCGGCAACGCCTGGCCCGTGGGCGCCGGCCCGCTGCGCGGGGCCGTGCGAGGGGCCGGGGCTGCGGCCTGCTTCGGGGCCGCCGGCTGCGGCGGGATGAAATAGCCCTGCGCCAAAGCCTGTCCGGTGCCTGACAGCAGCGCCACGGCAGCGAGGACAGTGGGCAGCCGGAGTGGGGAATGCATGATCTTGGTGCTCAATTCAGAACCTCGTGCCGAAACCGAACCGGAAGAACTGGGTCTGGTCGTACCGCCTCTTCACCACCGCTTGGGCCAGGTCAACGTTTATCAGGCCGAACGGCGATTTCCACGACACGCCCACGCCGGCGCCGACCCGCGGCGTCAGGTCGTTGGCGCCGGAGAGTTGCTGCGTGATGCCGCCAGGGATGACGTTGTTGTAGAAGTCCCGCGCGAACAACGCGCCGGAGGACTTGACCTGGGCCAGGCCGCCCACGTCCACGAAGCTGCGCCCGGACAGGCCGAGATCGGCCGAGATCGGCAGGGGAAAGCGCAGCTCGCTGGATTGGGTGTAGATCAGCTTGCCGCCCACGCTGTCGCTGCCGAAGATGACGCTTGGCCGCCCTGCCGAGTCGGTGGTCGGGATGGAGTGCGGCCCGGCGCCGCCGGACTGGAAGCCGCGCAGGTTGTCGCCGCCGAGGAAGAACCGGTCGATCAGGTTCTCCTGCCGGTTGATCGGCACGAGATAGCCGGCGCTGCCGGACAGCGCCACGCCCCAGTCGCTGTCGCCGGTGTAGCGCTCCAGCGGAATGAAGTAGGTGCCATCGATCTTGGCGCGGACATACTTGGTCGAGCCGCCAAGGCCGGCAAAGTCCACGCCCAAGCGCGTGATGAAGCCGTTATGCGGATCGACCCGGCTGTCACGGTAGTCCAGCGTCAAGGTCTGGCCGACCTGCGACAGGAACGTGCCGCCGGACTGGTTCTGGATGTACAAGCTGGCGTTGCTGTTGACGTTGGTCACGTTGCGGGACACGGCGGAGTAGGTGAGCGCCTGCCGCAGATGGTCGCTGATCTCGTAGCCGAGCCGCAACGCGCCGCCGACCCGGCTCTCGTTGTAATTCGATATCTGCTGGTTGTTGTTCTGCACGTCGAACAGGTCGATGCCGCCGACCAGGTTGCGGTCGAACAGGTAAGGGTCGGTCAGAGAGAAATCGACCTCCGAGCGCCGCTGCGCCAGCACGCCCGACAAGCTCGAGTCGAGGCCGGTGCCGACCAGGTTCTTCTCGCGCAACCCGGCGCTGACCAGCGCGCCCGCATCTGTCGAGAAGCCGCCGCCCAGGCTGATCTCGCCGGTCGCTTTCTCGTCCACCACCGCCGTGACCACCGTCTTGTCCGAGCTGCTGCCCGGGGCCGAGGTGATGTTGACAGTGTTGAAGTAGCCGAGGTCGGTCAGCCGCTGGCGCGAGCGGCGGATAGCGGCGGCGTTGAACGCGTCGCCCTCCGCCATCTGCATCTCGCGGCGGATCACCTTGTCCTTGGTGCGGCTGTTGCCCTCGATGTCGATCCGCTCGACATAAACGCGCGGCCCCTCCGTCACGTCGAACACCAGGTCGACCGTATGCTTGGCCGGGTCGCGCGCGATCCTGGGGCGGACCAGGACGAAGTTGTAGCCGCGCGCCTGCACCGCATCCTGCACCGCCTCGACGGAGCGCTCGACCGCCTCGCCGTCGTAGATCTGCCCCTTCTCCTGCTCCACGGCGGGCAGCAGGTCAGCGCCTTTAAGGTTGGGCAGGCGCGACTCGATGGTAATCGAGTTCACGGTGTAGCGCGCGCCCTCGCTCAGCGTAAAGGTGACCAGGAAGGCGCTGTGGTCGGACGCAAGCTCCGCCGTGGCGTTGCGGACCTCGAAATCGGCAAAGCCGTTCTTCAGGTAGAACCGCCGCAGCAGCTCCTTGTCGTACTCAATGCGCTGCGGGTCATAATTGTCGCTGCTGGACAGGATGCGGTAGAACGCCTGCTGGCGCGTGCTGACGATCTCGCGCAGCCGATCCTCGCTGAACGCATGGTTGCCGACGAAGCCGATGTGGCTGACCAGGGTGAGCCGGCCCTCGCTGATCTCGAACAGCACGTCCACGCGGTTGTCAGGAAGCCGGATGATCTTGGGCGTCACGGTTGCGCCGAAGCGGCCCTTCTTGGCGTAGGCGTCCAGGATTTTCTGCCGGTCGGCCTGCGCCAGCTCGGGCGTGAACACCGCCCGGGGGCGCAGCTCCAGAAGCGGCTTCAGCACGTCGTCGCCGCTCTTGTGGTTGCCCTCGAACAGGATGCGGTTGATGATCGGGTTCTCGATCACCTTCACCACCAGGGTGCTGCCGTCCCGGGTGATCGTCACATCCTTGAACAGCCCCGTGGCGAACAGCGTCTTGAGGCTGCGGTCGATCCGCTCGGAATCGAAGCGGTCGCCCGGCTGTACGAGCATGTAGGACGCGATGGTGCCGCTCTCGATGCGCTTGTTGCCGGTGACGGCAATGGCGGAAATCCTGCCGCCGGCATTGCCGACGCCGACGTCGGCCACGGGCCGGACGCGGGTGGCTGGCCGTTGCGGCGGCAACTGCGCTGCCGCGTCGGCAGTGAATCCGGCAAGGCAAGCGGTAGCGAGAAGCGTGAGGCGAATTCGGGACAAAGACTTGAGACCCCCCGGGACGGGCCGCTTGTAGGCAGATCGCGGCCAGCCGCCAAGCCGTCGCTTCACTGAACTGTCGACGCGGCTCTGCGCGGCGGCGCCGGTCAGCCGATCAGGCCGGCCATCCAGCGGAACAGCCCAAAGCTGGTCAGGTCGTTCCATGTGGCGAAAACAAACAGGCAGGCGATCAATGCCAGCCCGGCGCGAAAGCCGATTTCCAGCGCGCGGGGCGGCAGCGGCCGCCCGCGGATGGCCTCGGCGGCATAGAACACCAAGTGGCCGCCATCCAGGATCGGGATGGGGAACAGGTTGATCAGGCCCAGGTTGACGGAAAGCAGGGCGATGAACGTCACTAGGCTGCCCGCGCCATGCTGCGCGACCTGGCCGGACAGCTGCGCGATCTTGAGCGGGCCGCCAAGCCCGGACGCGCCACGCTGCCCGGTGACGATCTGCCACACACCGGCCAAGGTCTGCACCGCCACCTCGTAGGTGTGCTGCACGCCGTCTAGCACGGCGCCCACCGGGCCGACCGGGCGCAGTGCTCCGGCGATGCCCAGCACGCCGAGCCGGCCGCCGCCGCCGTCGTCCTGCGAGGCCGGAGTCACAGGCAGGGTCAGCGGGGCGCCGGCTCGAATGAGCTGCACCTGCAAAGGCTTGCCCGGACTGACCGAGATGACGTGAACGATGTCCTCGAAGTTGGTGATCTTGCGGCCGGAGATGTCGGTAATCCGGTCGCCGTCCTGCAAGCCGGCCCCGGCGGCAGCCGAGCCCGGCAGCACCGTCTGCACCACGGGGTCGCCCGGCTCGCCCTGGATGCCGAACATGACGCTGAACAAGGCCGCGGCCAGCACGAAGTTGGCCACCGGTCCCGCCGCCACGACGATCGCGCGCGACAGCACCGGCTTCTCGTGGAAAGTGCGCCCCGCCTGCCAGCCGGCGCGCACCGCTGGCGACACGTCCTCCGGGCGCTCCTGGCCGTGCAGCTTCACGTAGCCGCCGAGCGGCAGCCAGCACAGCCGCCACTCCGTGCCGACCCGGTCGGTCCAGCGCGCGATCGGCCTGCCGAAGCCGATGGAAAACGCCTCCACGTGGATGCCGCGCCAGCGGGCGGCGAGGTAGTGGCCCATCTCGTGGATGAACACGAGCACGCCGAGCACCAGCAGAAAGGAGGCGACGGTCCGCACGGCGTCGGGCAGGAAAGTCATGGCGTGGTCCTCATGCCGCGGGCCGGGCGGAGTTGCCCGGCGCCCATTCGGCCGCGACGCGTCGTGCGCTGGCGTCCAGCGCCATCACCTCGTCCAACGTGGCGGCGGCCGGCGCGCCCAATTGGTCGAGCGCGCTTTCCACCAGCGCCGCGATGTCCAGGAAGCCGATGCGGCGGTCCAGGAACGCCGCCACAGCGACCTCGTTGGCGGCATTCAGGATGGTGGGAGCGCCGCCGCCGGCCCGCAAGGCGTCCCGCGCCAGGCGCAGCGCAGGGAAGCGCGCCGGGTCAGGCGCTGCGAACTCCAGCCGCGCCACGGCGGCCAGGTCGAGCCGCGGCGAGGTGGTGGGCAGCCGCTCCGGCCAGGCCAGGGCATGGGCGATCGGGATGCGCATGTCCGGGCTGCCGAGCTGGGCCAGCATGCTGCCATCCGTGTAGCACGCCATGCCGTGCACTACGGATTGCGGATGGATCAGCACATCGACCCGGGACTCCGGCAGGTCGAACAGCCGGGCGGCCTCGATCAGCTCCAGCCCCTTGTTGAACATGGTGGCGGAGTCGATGCTGATCTTGCTGCCCATCGACCAGACGGGGTGGCGCAGCGCCGCCTCCGGCGTCGCGGCCCGCATCTCGGCCAGCGATGCGGTGCGGAACGGGCCGCCGGACGCGGTGAGGATGATGCGCTCCACCGCGCGGCCGTTGCCCTCCGCCATGGCCTGGAACACCGCGTTGTGCTCCGAATCGACCGGCAACAGGGTGGCCCCGGCGTCCCGCACCGCCTGCAGCATGATCTCGCCGGCGCAGACCAGCGCCTCCTTGTTGGCGAACGCGATGACGCCGCCGCGGCGTATGGCGGCCAGGGTGGAGGGCAGCCCCGCCGCCCCGGTGATGGCGGCCATGGTCCAGTCGGCCGGGAGGCCGGCCGCGTCCGTCACCGCATCAGGCCCGGCGGCGGTGCGGACGGGGTGGCCGGCCAGGGAGGTGCGCAGGGCGGCGTGCTGCGCCGGGTCGCTGATGACGGCGAGTTCGGCGCCCAGCGCGATGGCCTGCTGCGCCAGCACCTTGGCGTTGCGCCCGCCGACGAGGCAGCGAACCTGGAAGCGGTCGCGATGGGCGAGCAGCAGATCGACCGTGCTGCACCCGACGCTGCCGGTGCTGCCGAGGACGGTGACGGTTCTCATGGCCAGCTTCCGCCTCTCGAAACTTCAAATGCCAGGATCAGGCCTGCGACGATCGAGGCTGCCATGAGCCCGTCCAATCGATCCAACATGCCGCCGTGGCCTGGGATCAACCGGCCGGAATCCTTTACGCCATAGCGGCGCTTGAGCGCACTTTCGCCAAGGTCGCCGAACTGGGACGCAACCCCGAGCAGGGCCGCGATCAGCACGACCGAAGCATTGATCCCAGCCGTCAGTGCACCGCCCGCCATTGCCGCCAAAAGCCCCCCGGCAGCTCCGCTCCAAGTCTTGCCTGGAGAAATTGACGGAGCCAAACGTCGCCCGCCCACGAGCCGACCAGCTGCGTAGGCGCCGATATCGCTGCACCATACTACCGCAAGGATGAAGAACACGCCGACCGCCCCAAGCAGGGAACGCAGAACGGCGAGGCACGCCATGGCGACGGCGGCATAGAGCAGGCCCAGCGCCAGGGGAACGGCCCGCCAGCGGCACATACTACCCCATTCCCAGGCCAGCCCGGCCAGGGCCGCCGCCAGCAGGATTAGAAACGGCCAGCCGCCGACCCAAGCGCACACCAGGACCGAAGGCGCCAGCACCGCCGCCGAGGCCGCCCGCAGGCGCAGATCCGCCCAGCGGGCGGCACGCTCAGCCAGGGCGCGCCCCGAAGCGGCGCTCGCGGCGGGCGAACTCGGCCAGGGCGGCGTCGAACTCGGCCTCGCCGAAATCCGGCCACAGCACGTCGGTGAACACCAATTCGGCATAGGCCGACTGCCAGAGCAGGAAGTTGCTCAGCCGGCGCTCGCCGCTGGTGCGCACCACCAAGTCCGGGTCCGGCATCCCGGCCGTGGCAAGCAGGCCGGAGAAGGCTGCCTCGTCCAAGGTCGCCGGGTCCAGCGTGCCATCCCGCGCGGCTTCCGCGGCACGGCGCGCGGCGGCGGCGATCTCGGCGCGTGCGCCATACGACAGCGCGATATTCAGGTTGAGCCGGGTGTTGGCCGCGGTCTCGCGCTCGGCCTTCTCCAGGTCGGCGCGGATGTCGGCGTCGAAGCGGGTGCGCTCGCCGATGACGCGCAGCCGCACGCCCTGCCGCTTCAGCTCCGCCAGCTCCTGCCGGATGTAGTGGCGCAGCAGCCCCGTGAGGTCGAGCACCTCGGAGGGAGGGCGGCTCCAGTTCTCGCTGCTGAACGCGTACAGCGTCAGCCAGCCGACGCGGCAGCGTATCGCCGACTCGGTGGCGCGCCGCACCGCGTCCGCCCCGGCGCGGTGCCCCGCGACCCGGGGCAGCCCGCGGCCCGCGGCCCAACGCCCGTTGCCGTCCATGATGATGGCGAGGTGGGCCGGGATCGGGGCGGGGGCCTGGACAGGCGCCTGCGGCGCGGTGGCGACCACCACGGCGTCCCCCTGCCCCCCCAGCCTGGCGCTGCTATACCGCCGCATCAGACCTGCTTGATCTCGCGTTCCTTCTCGACAAGGCTCTCGTCGATGCGCTTGATGTATTGGTCGGTCAGCTTCTGCACCTCGTCCGACCAGTCCTTGGCCTCGTCCTCGCCGATTCCGTGCTTCTTCTCCGCAACCTTGATCTGCTCCATGCCGTCGCGCCGCACGCCGCGGACCGCGACCTTGGCGCCCTCGCCATATCGCCCGGCGGCCTTGGCCAGCTCAGTGCGGCGCTCGGCGGTGAGCTGGGGGATCGGCACCCGCACCACTTGGCCGTCGGACGCCGGGTTGAGCCCGAGGCCGGAGTCGCGGATCGCGCGCTCCACCGCGCCAACCAGCGTCTTGTCCCACACCTGCACCGTCAGCATGCGCGACTCGGGCACGCCGATGGTGCCGACCTGGGTGATCGGCACCTCCGTGCCATACGCCTCGACCTTCACCGGCTCCAGCAGCCCGGGGCTGGCGCGGCCGGTGCGCAGGCCGGCGAAGTCGCGCCGCAGCGTTTCCATGGCGCCGTCCATGCGGCGGGTCAGGTCAGTTTTCAGGGCGAGCAGTTCGGCGGGCACGGCGTCACCTCGTTCGGGCGGAGTTGTCTCCGGCTTGTTTAGGGCTTTTCGATGATGGTGGTGAAGCGCCCTTCGCCCCGCATCACCTGGGCGAAGGCGCCGGCGGCGTGGATGTTGAACACGACGATCGGCAGCCCGTTCTCCCGCGCCACGCTGATCGCGGCCGCGTCCATCACCGCAAGGTCACGCGCCAGCACGTCGTGGTAGGTCAGTTGCTCGTAGCGCTCGGCGTCCGGGTGCTTGCGCGGGTCGGCGGCATACACGCCGTCCACCTGGGTGCCCTTGAGCAGCATCTCGCAGCCCATCTCAACGGCGCGCAGGGCGGCCGCGGTGTCCGTGGTGAAGAACGGGTTGCCAGTGCCGGCGGCGAAGATCACCACCCGGCCCTTCTCCATGTGCCGCATGGCCCGGCGGCGGATGTATGGCTCGCACACGCTGGCCATCGGGATGGCGGACTGCACCCGGGTCGGCACACCGGCCTTTTCCAGCGCGTTCTGCATGCCGAGCGCATTCATCACCGTGGCAATCATGCCCATGTAGTCGGCCTGCGCCCGGTCCATGCCGCGTGCGGCGGCCGAAATGCCGCGGAAGATGTTGCCGCCGCCGATCACCAGGCAGACCTGGTGCCCTTGCGCCACCACGCCCGCCACGTCGGCCGCGATGCGCAGCAGGGTGTCGCCGTCCATGCCGTAGTCGCGCTCGCCCATCAGGGCCTCGCCGGAAACTTTGAGCAGCACGCGCTTGTGGGCCGGGGAGGCAGTCATGCAAGTCCTTCGGTGCGGCAGAGAGCTGTCGCACCGTAGTTCCACGCGGGCCGGGTCACAAGCGCGTTGGCGCGCCCGGGGCACGGCCCCGGGCGGGCCTTCAATGCGCCGCCGCCCCCTCCGCGCCGATCCCGGTCTGGGAGCGGACGTACTGCGCCTCGAACCGCCCAGCCTCGGCCCGGGCCGCCGCGCTGCGGTCCAGCACCGACACGCCCCAGCAGGCGATGAACGCCACCGGCATGGAGAACAGCGCGGGCGCGTTGTACGGAAAGATACCGGCGGGGAAGCCCAGCACGTCGTGCCAGATCGAAGGGCTCAGCACCGTCAGCGTGAACGCGGTGAGCAACCCCAGCCAGCCGCCGACCGCCGCGCCCTTGGTGGTCAGGCCCTTCCAGTACATGGACAGCAGCAGCACCGGGAAGTTGGAGCTGGCGGCGATGGCGAAGGCCAGCCCCACCATGAAGGCCACGTTCACCTTCTCGAACGCGATGCCGAGCAGGATCGCCACCACGCCCAGGCAGACCGTGGCGATCCTGGACACCCGCACCTCGGACCCGTCGCTGGCCCGGCCGCGCCGCACCACGCTGGCATACAGGTCGTGGCTGATGGCGCTGGCGCCGGACAGCGTGAGGCCGGACACCACGGCCAGGATGGTCGCGAACGCCACGGCGGAGATGAAGCCGAACAACGCGTCCCCGCCGACGGCGCGGGCCAGGTGGATCGCCGGCATGTTGCCGCCGCCCTTCAGCCCTGCCGCGAGCGTGAAGCCGACGGCGGCCGGGTTGGTCGCATAGTCCGGGTTGGTCCCCACCAGCACGATGGCGCCGAAGCCGATGATGAAGGTCAGGATGTAGAAGTAGCCGATCAGCCCCGTGGCGTAGAACACGCTTTTGCGTGCGGCCCGCGCGTCCCGCACGGTGAAGAAGCGCATTAGGATGTGCGGCAACCCGGCGGTGCCGAACATCAGCGCGAGGCCCAGCGAGACGGTGCCCACGGAGTTGGACACGAAGGCGCCCGGCGCCATGATGGCCTGGTGCTTCGGGTGCACCTCCACCGCGCGGGCGAACAGCGCCAGCGGGCTCCAGTCGAACGCCCGCAGCACCATGGCCGCCATGAAAGTGGCGCCCCCCAGCAGCATGACCGCCTTGATGATCTGCACCCAAGTGGTGGCCAGCATGCCGCCGAACGTCACGTAGCACACCATCAGCACGCCCACGAGCACCACGGCATAGATGTAGTCGAGCCCGAACAGCAGCTTGATGAGCTGGCCCGCGCCGACCATCTGCGCGATCAGGTAGAATGCCACCACCACCAGCGTGCCGCTGGCCGCCATGATGCGCATCGGCGTCTGGCTCAGGCGGTAGGACACCACGTCGGCGAAAGTGTATTTGCCGAGGTTGCGCAGCCGCTCCGCCATCAGGAACATCACGATCGGCCAGCCGACCAGGAAGCCGATCGAGTAGATCAGCCCGTCATAGCCGTTGGAGTACACCAGCGCCGCGATGCCGAGGAAGGACGCGGCCGACATGTAGTCCCCGGCGATGGCCATGCCGTTCTGCCAGCCGGTGATACCGCCGCCGGCCGCATAGAAATCGGCGGTGGACTTGGTGCGCCGCGCTGCCCAGTAGGTGATGAACAGGGTCAGCGCCACGAAGGCGAGGAACAGCGAGATCGCCGTCACGTTGACCGGCTGCTTCTCGACTTGGCCCAGGTCGGGGCCAGCCGCCCGGGCGGCGGAGACTGCGAACAGGACAGGAGAAGCGGCCAGCCCGAGGCAGCGCCTCATGGCACGCTCTCCATCAGCCGCATCCCGGCCGGAGCCGGGCGGGCCTGGCCCACGATCTCGGCGGTCAGCCGGTCGAACTGGGTGTTGGCGCGCAGCACATAGACGCCGGTGAGCAGGATGGCCGTGGCGATCACGCCGAGGCCGAGCGGGAAGGCCAGGGTCAGCGGCCCGCCGCCGATCGGCTGGGCGACGATGCGGTGGCCGAACGCCACCAGCAGGATGAAGCCCATGTAGATGACGAACATCGCGGCCGCGAGCGTCCAGCCGAAACTGTTGCGCTTCTGCTCAAGCTCGCGGAACGCCGCGCTGTTCCGAATGCGGGCCACTTCAGTGCCATCCATTGCCGTTCTCGCTCCCTGGCTGGGCCGCTGCTTGCGAGCGGCTCCGAGCACAACTGTGTTTCGCAGGCAGGCTGCGATTGCTTTCACGTTTGCGTTTTTTTAACTTGGGATGCAAGAGCCTCGCGCGCGATGCAATCCGGCCTCAGACGTATTTCAGCATCACGAAGCCCAGCACCAGCAGCACGGCCGCGGCACCCAGCACCAGCGGCATCTGGCGGTCGATGATGCTGCGAGCGCGCTCGCCGAAGGCGCGCAACAGCACGGCCCACAGCAGGAAGCGGGCGCCGCGGGTGGCGATGCTGGCCAGCACGAACAGCGTGAGGTCCACGTGCGCCACCCCGCAGGCAATGGTGACGATCTTGTAGGGGATCGGCAGCAGGCCTTTCAACAGGATGATCCACAGCGCGTTCTCGGCGAAGTGCGCCTGGAACGCGGCAAAAGCAGCTTCGTAATGGTAGAAGTGCAGGATGGGCTGGGCGATCTGCTCGAACACCGCGTAGCCGATCCAGTAGCCGAGCAGCCCTCCCACCACGCTGCCCACGGTGCAGATCAGCGCATAGCGCAGCGCGCGGTCCGGCCGCGCCAGGGCCATGGGGATCAGCAGCACGTCCGGCGGAATTGGGAAGAAGCTGCTTTCGGCAAACGCCACGACGGCGAGCCAGACCGGAGCGAGCGGGCTGGCGGCGAGCAGCAAAAGCCGTTGGTACATGCGACGGAACATGGAACGATGCCATGGCACGCCCGGCCGCGCGGTTCAACGGCTGGTTGCCGCCCGCCTCACCCGCTAGGCTTGCCCGCATCACACGCCGAGGTTCGCCCATGCGTCGCGTCGCCCTCCTGTTGCTGCTCCTGCCTGGCCTGGCCGCCGCGCAAACCCGTCCGCGGCACCCGCCGGAGCCCGCCAAGCCGCCGCATGCCTGGCTGTTCGGCGCCTGGACCGGCGGCTTGTTCCCGGTGCTGGAGGACCAGCTGGCGCAGGATTGCCGCACGCAGCCGACCGTGGCCTTCGCGCAGGATGCAGTGGCCCACGCCAGCCTGACTGCCGCCAGCCTGACCCCGCGGGTCATCGAGACGGTCCGCACCAGCGCGTCCGGCGCCGAGTTCCGCCTCACCCCGGACCCGGCGGACATCGCCGGGTTCGGCTGCGACGACCCGAATGAGCTGCACGTGGCGCGGGAAGGCGCCGCGATCAGCTTTCCGCACTGCGCCGCGTTCCCGTACCCGCTGCAGCGCTGCCCCGGGCGGTAAGCGGCAGGGCCCTGCCCTTCACCCCGGCAGCGTCACCGTCGCGCGCAGCCCCCCCATCGGCCGGTTGGACAGCGTCACGTCCCCGCCATGCGCTCGCAGGATGTTGCGCGCGATCGGCAGGCCGAGCCCGGTGCCGCCGGTTTCCCGGTTGCGGCTCGCTTCCAAGCGGTGGAACGGCTCGAACACCCGGTCCAGCTCGGCCATCGGGATGCCGGGGCCGTCATCGTCGATCAGGATGGTCAGCGTCCCGGCCTGCGGCGGGATCAGCGCCACATGCGCCGCGTTGCCGTAGTTCAGCGCGTTCTGCATCAGGTTGGACAGGGCGCGCTTAATCGCCACCGGGCGGGCGCGCATCACCTGGTGGTCCGGGCCGTCGTAGCGCACCTGTTCGGCCAAGGAGGGCCGGGCGTCCGCCGCCTCGTCCAGGATGGTGCGCAGCAGCTCGGCCAGGTCCAGCGCGGTCAGCCGCTCCGCCGCCGCGTCATCCCGTCCGAAGGCGAGAGTCGCGGCCACCATGCCCTCCAGTTCGTCCAGGTCCAGCAGCATCTTGCGCTGCTGCTCCTCGTCCTCCATCCACTCCGCCCGCAGCTTCAGCCGGGTGATCGGGGTGCGCAGGTCGTGCCCGATGGCGGTCAGCAGGAAGGTGCGGTCCCGCACGAAGCGGCGGATGCGGTCGGCCATGACGTTGAACGCCCGCGCCGCCTTGGCCGCCTCCGCCGCCCCGGTCTCGGGCAGCGGCGGCGCGTTCACGTCCACGCCGAGCCGCTCGGCCGCGGCCGCCAGTTCGCGCATCGGCGCGGCGAACTGCCGCATCGCCCAGATCACCAGGGCCGCCGCCGCCAAGACCATCAGCGCGAGGCAGGTGAGGAACGGCCCTGACACGAATATCGGCAAGCGCCCGACTGCCAGGTGGACGTTCAGCCACTCCCCCTCCGGCAGCCGCAGGCTGATCAGCATGCGATGCTGCCAGGGCAGGCCGCGGATTTGCAGCTCGGTCCAGTGTTCGCCGGGCTGCACCCGGGCAAACTGCAGGCTGATGCGCAGGATGCGCTGCACCGGCGGCGGCGAGGGTTCCAGGTCGCTGGTGGCCGGCTCCGGGTCCAGCGTCGCAACCAGGTCGGATTGCGCATCCAGCTCGCGCAGCGCCGCCTGGCGGTCCTGCGGAGCCGCCATGACCACCGAGCGGTACACGTTGTCGATTCGCTGGCCAAGGTCCTGCGCCTGTGCCAGGCGCAGCAGGTCCATGCGGTCCAGCGTGGAGGCGAGCAGCCCCGCCGCCTGCACCATGGACAGCCCCAGCAGCAGCGCGAGCGCCGTGCGGTTGGCCAGGCTGCGGGGCCACAGCTGGTCAGCCAGGCGATAAGCCAGCCGGGCGATCACCCCGGCTGCACCGCCCGCTGCACGTTCGCCGCCAGCACGTAGCCGCCGCCGCGCACCGTCTTGATGAGCTGGACCTGCCGCCCGTCATCCTCCAGCTTACGCCGCAGCCGGCTGATCGCCACGTCGATCGCCCGGTCGAACGGCCCGGCCTGGCGGCCGCGCAGCAGGTCCAGCAGCATGTCGCGCGTCAGCACGCGGTTGGCCCGCTCCACCAGCGCCAGCAGTAGATCGTACTCTCCGCCGGTCAGCGGCACCTCGACGCCTTCCGGGTTGAGCAGGCGGCGGCGCGGCGGCTCCAGCGTCCATCCGGCGAAGCGCAGCGCACCAAGCTCCTCGCTCCGGTGGCCGGCGCGGTCCGCCGTCCGGCGCAGCACGGCGCGCATCCGGGCCAGCAGCTCGCGCGGGTTGAACGGCTTGGGCACGTAGTCGTCCGCCCCCAGCTCCAGGCCGATGATGCGGTCGGTCTCCTCGCCCATCGCGGTCAGCATCACGATCGGCACGTCGCCCTGCGTGCGCATCCAGCGCGCCAGGTCCAACCCGCCCTCGCCCGGCAGCATCAGGTCCAGCACGACCAGCTGGAAGTGCCCGGTGGGCCAGGTGCGCCGGGCCTCCCGCGCGTCCCGCACCGCCGTCACGCGGAAACGGTGGCGCTCCAGGAAGCGGGCCAGCAGATCACGGATTTCCCGGTCGTCATCGACCACCAGGATGTGCGGCATGGTTTCCATCGTCCTATGCTAGGCGACCCGGCGCGGCGGCGGGAGCGGACGTTGCAATTGGTTGCACTTCGGCGCACCCGCGGCACGGCGCGGCCGCCAAGGTGCTCCCGTCACCAGCCATCCGGAGCCAACCCCCCATGCGAACCTCCATGCGCAAGATCGCCTTTCTTGCCCTCATCGCCCTCGCCTTCGCCGCCCTTGCCGTCACCCTCACCGGCGGGCTGGCCCTGGCGCAGGACGCTCCCGGCGGCCCGCCCCCCGGGATGCGCGAGGGCATGGAGCGGCCCGGCATGATGCGCGAGGGGTCAATGCGCCAAGGCACAGGCAATTCCCACGGCCCTGGCGGCATGATGCGCCGCATGCGCGAGTTCGGCCTGATCTACCCGGCGCCCGACCGCGCCCTGTCCGGCGCCGACGTGCAGAAGATCGCCGAGGCCTACCTGCTGCTCAACGGCAATCATACTTGGAAGGTCACGGAGGTGACGGAGATGCCCGATCGGGTGACCTTCGCGCTCGCCACGCCGGACGGCGACGCCATCGCCCACTTCGCCATGGACCGCCACACCGCCCGCCCCGAGCGGCTGAACTAGGCCGCGGAGGCGGCCCAGCAACCAAACTCCTCAGCGCGGCGGGTCGCTCGCCTGGCGAGCCCGCCATTGCAGGTAGTCGTTGAACAGCGCCTCCCGTTGCGCGCCGGTCAACGCCGTCCTGGACCGGCCGGAGCGGGTGAGGAAGCGATTGAAGTCCCTGCGCAGCCGAGCCGTGTCTTCCCCGGTGAAGGCAGGCGCGTTGAGGGCGGGGTTGGACTCTGAGGCCGGCTCCGGCGTCGGCTCGGGCGTCACCGCCGCCGCCGGCGGCAGGAGCGGCGGCGCTGCCGGGGTCGGGCCGGCCGTCGGCTCGACCGGCCCGGGCGCAGGCGCCGCGTCCGCCTTGGGCATCGCCGTCCCGCCGTCCTGCCCCGCCGCGGCCGGTCGGCCCCTGAGCGACGGCCCCACCGTCAAGGCGGCCCCGGCGAGCAGGAACAGCGCCAGCGCCGCCGCGGTCAGGCCGAACCGCTTCCAACGCCTCGGCGCCGGCTGCTGCGGCGGCGGCGATGCCGGCCAGGCGGCGGCGGGCGGCTGCGGGATTGCGACGCTCGACGGCGCCGGTTCGGGCAGCGCGCGCCCTGCACGGGGCGGACCCGGCGGGGCGGCATCCAAGTCGAGGTCCAGCAGGGCCAGGGAACCCGCGAACACCACGTGCAGCGATGGCGCCCGCCCCTGGAACGACCGCGCCAGCGCCGCCAGGAACTGCGCCGCATCGGGCGCCAGCGAGTCCGCCTGCTCGATGACGAGCACGACGTGGCTCTCCTCTCCCCAGCTTCTGCCCAGCACGTTGGCGATGGCGGCTTCGTCGGACTCCGACCGTTCATCCAGGATACTGATCTGCAGCAGCAACCGCCTCAGCGTCAGCCGCTGGCGGAGCGGGTTGCCCAGGCGCACGATCCTGACCGCGGCCGGGTCCAGCGGCGCCAGCGCCGCATCGAGCCGGCCGGTCAGGTCCTCCGGCGACGCCCCGGCGATCGTGCTGGTGGGCCGCTCCAGCACCCCGGGCATGCCCGATGCCGTCATTGCCCCGCCCGCTTGGCCTCCTCCTGCTGAAACTGGCGGAACAGCGCGTCACGCTGGGCGTCGTGCAGCACCGGCGCTTCAGGCACGCAAACCTTGGCCGCGGCGCGGATCACCGTGCGGTGCGGGGCCGACGCCACGTGCTTGACCGCGGGCACTGCTGCCTGGGCTGCCGGCGCCGGACGGGGCGTGGCCGCGCAGCCGCCCACCAGGCCCAGTAGCAGCGTCGCGCCCACTCTCGTCTGGCGCCAGTTCACGCCGGATGGAGGGCTCGGGTCGGTCACCGTGGGCTGTGGAAAGAGCCTGCTGCGATCCACGGTGATGGCTCCTGCGCCTAAATACCCGCCTGGGTGACGAACTTGGTCGCCAAGTAGGCCTCCAATCCCTCGACTCCACCCTCCGAACCGTAGCCGCTATCCTTGACGCCGCCAAACGGCGTCTCTGGCAGCGCTAGGCCGTGGTGGTTGATCGACATCATGCCCGCCTCGACGGAAGCGGCCACCTTGGTCGCGGTCGCGGCCGAGCTGGTGTAGGCATAGGCGGCCAAGCCGTATGGCAGCCGGTTGGCCTCCTGCACCGCCTCGTCCAAGTCGCGGAACGACGTCATCAGCGCCAGCGGGCCGAACGGTTCCTCGTTCATCACCCGCGCTTCGGTCGGCACGCCGGTCATCACCGTGGGTTGGAAGAAGTTGCCCTTGTTGCCGATCCGCGCGCCGCCGGTGCGCACCTCGCCGCCATGCTGCACCGCATCGGCGATGAAGCCCTCCATCGCCTGCACCCGGCGCTCGTTGGCCAGCGGCCCCATCGTAGTGCCGGCCGCCATGCCGTCGCCCACCCGGATCGCCTCGGCCGCCTGGGTGAAGCGGCCCACGAACTCATCGTATACCCGCTCCTGCACCAGGAAGCGGGTGGGGGCGATGCAGACCTGGCCGGCGTTGCGGAACTTGTTGGCCGCCAGCACCTTGGTCGCTACCTCCAAATTGGCGTCGTCGAAGACAATCGCCGGGGCATGGCCGCCCAGCTCCATCGTCACCCGCTTCATGTGCTGCCCAGCCATCGCGGCCAGCTGCTTGCCGACCACGGTGGACCCGGTGAAGCTGATCTTGCGCACCGCCGGGTGCGGGATGAGGTAGCCGCTGATCTCCGCCGGCACGCCGAACACCATGTTCACCACGCCGGGCGGCAAGCCCGCGTCGGTGAAGGCGCGGCCCAACTCGGCGACGCTGGCCGGAGTCTCCTCCGGACCCTTGACGATGATGGAGCACCCGGCGGCCAGGGCGGCGGCCATCTTCTTGACCGCCTGGTTGATCGGGAAGTTCCACGGGGTGAACGCCGCCACCACGCCCACCGGCTCGCGCAGCGACATCTGCAACACGCCGGGCTGCCGGGCGGGGATGACCCGGCCGTACGAGCGCCGCCCCTCCTCCGCCATCCACTCGATGTTCTCCGGCGCCATGGACACCTCGCCCTTCGCCTCGGCGAACGGCTTGCCCTGCTCCGCCACCATCAGCTCGGCGATGTGGTCGATGCGCTCGCGCAACAGGTCAGCGGCGCGGCGCAGCAGCTTGGAGCGCTCCACCGCCGAGGTGCGCCGCCACGCCTCGAAGCCGCGGGCGGCGGCGGCCAGCGCACGGTCGAGATCCGGCTGCTCGGCGTGCGCGACCGTGCCGATCGGCTCGCCAGTGGCCGGGTTGAGCACGGCGATGGTTCCGCCGGACTGCGCCGGGCCCCATGCGCCGTCGATCAGCAGGTGAGTGTCGGAATACATGGCGTCCCTTTTGAGGCTCTTTGACGACAGGTTAGCCAGGCTGCACGCCCCTGCAAACGCCGGGGCGGCTGCGAACCTTAGACCAGGACGTCCTCCAGCCGGATCGGCAGGTCCCGCACCCGCACCCCGGTCGCGTGATGCACCGCGTTGGCGATGGCGCCGGCCATGCCGACCATCGGCAGCTCGCCCAAGCCCTTGGCGCCGACCGGGTTGGCCTTGCGGTCGTCGCTGTCGAGCAGGGTGGCCTGGATGACGGGGATGTCCGCATTCACCGGCAGCAGGTACTCGGAGATGTTGGGGTTGACGATGCGCCCCGTGGCCTCGTCCACCAGCGTCTCCTCCAGCAGCGCCATGCCGACCCCGAACGTCATGCCGCCGATCAGCTGGCTGTGCGCCGTCTTGGGGTTCAGCACCCGGCCCGCGTCGAATACGCCAACCAGGCGCGAGAGGCGGATTTCGCCCAGCAACGGATCGACCCGCACCTCGGCGAACTGGGCGCCGAAGGTGTGGAGGGAGTACTGCTTCTTGTCCTTGGGCACCGGCTTGGCGTCGCCCTGAATCTCTACCTGGTCCACGCCGCGCCGGGCCAGCATCTCGCCCACCGTCACCCGGCCCTGCGGGCTCGCAACCGCGCCGTCCTGCAAGCGGCACTGCTCAGGCTTGACGCCCTGCCAGCCAGCGTCCGAGATCGCCATCGCCACGACGTGGTCGCGCGCCAGTTGGCAGGCCGCCAGCACGGCGGAGCCCACGCTGGCCACCGTCTGCGAGCCGCCGGACACGGGCGCGGGCGGCAAGCGGCTGTCCCCCAGCTCGAAGCGCACCCGCTCGATCGGCAGCCCCAGCTCGTCGGCCGCCAGCTGCGCCATCACCGTGTAGGTGCCGGTGCCAAGGTCCTGCGTGCCGGACTGCACCACGGCGTCGCCATTGGCCAGCAAGCGGACGCGCACCTCGGCCTGGCTCTGGTTCACCGGGTAGGTAGAGCTGGCCATGCCCATGCCCACCAGCCAGCGCCCATCCCGCATGGAGCGCGGCTCCCGCGTGCGCTTCTCCCAGCCAAACGCCGCAGCGCCCTGGGCGTAGCACTCGCGCAGCCGCTTGGCGGAGAATGGCAGCTTCTCGCTCGGGTCCTGCTCGGCGTAGTTCTTGAGGCGGAACTCGATCGGGTCGATCTTCAACTCGGCGGCGATCTCGTCCATGGCGGATTCGAGCGCGAACATGCCGCTTGCCTCGCCCGGCGCACGCATATAGGTCGGCAGCCCCTGGTTCACCGCCACCAGCCGGTGGCTGATCGCCAGGTTCGGGCAGGCGTACATCATCTCCGTCGCCACGGCGACCGGCTCGACGAACTCGCCCAATTGGGGCTGCGACATCTGGTTGAAGCCGTCATGCCGGATGGATTGCAGCATGCCGTCCAGGCTGACGCCGATCGCCAGCTTCTGCACCGTCATCGGGCGGTAGCCGTTGGAGGTGTACATCTGCGCGCGGGACAGCACGAGCTTCACCGGGCGCCCGACCACCTTGGCCGCCATGGCCGCGAGCGTCGCCGGCGGCCAGGTGTTGCCCTTGGAGCCGAAGCCGCCGCCGACGAACGGGCAGATCACCCGCACGTCCGCCTTGTCCAGCCCGAACAGCGCGGCCAAGGTCGATTGCGCGCCGCTGATGCCCTGCGTCGCGGTCCAGACCGTCAGCTTGCCGCCATCCCAGGCCGCGATGGTGGCGTGCGGCTCCATCGGGTTGTGGTGCTCGACGGGCGTGGTGTAGGTCGCCTCGAACTTCAGCGCCGCGGTGGCGAACGCCGCCGCCGGGTCGCCGCGGCTGCTGTCGGGCTTGCGTTGGCCGTTGCGGAAGGCCTTGGGCACGTAAGCCTGGTCCAGCGCGCCGGCCATGGTGGTCTGCGCCTCGCCCTCGTGATAGTGCAGCCGCACCGCGGCAGCCGCGGCCTGCGCCTGCTCCAGCGTGTCCGCCACCGCGATGGCGACGTGCTGGCCGTTGTACAGCACGTCCATGTTCTGCAACGTCGGCGCCGTGATCGCCTGGGTCGCCTTACCATCGGTGGTGAGCTTGATGGCGTTGTCCGGCGTGATGATGCCGATCACGCCCGGCATGCCCTGCGCCGCCGAGAGGTCGAACCCGGCGATCTGCCCGGCCGCCACCGTGCTCTGCACCAGCACCGCGTGCACCATCTCGGGCGCTGAGAACTCGGCGGCGAACTGCGCCGCCCCCGTCACCTTCTGCCGGCCGTCGCGGCGGTCGATCGGTTGTCCCGTGATCATCGTGACGTCTCCCTATGCCGACGCCAGTTGCAGGCCGCGCAGCACCGTCCGGCGCATCAGCTTGACCTTGAAGGCGTTGTCCTTGGTGGGCGCAGCCCCCTCGCCCGCCAGCTCGGCCGCGGCTTGGAAGTTGGCGTCCGTGGCCGGCTTGCCGTGCAGCGCCGCCTCCACCTGCGGCAGCCGCCACGGCCGCGGCGCCACGCCGCCGAGGGCGATGCGCACTTGCCGCACCGTGCCGCCGTCCACGTCCAGCGCCACCGCGGCGGATACCACGGCGAACTCGAAGCTCGCGCGGTCCCGCACCTTGACGTAGCGCGAGCGCCGGGCCGAGCCGCTGGCCGGCACCACGATCGCGGTGATCAACTCGCCGGGCAGCAGGTTGGTCTCGATGTGCGGCGTGCTGCCGGGCAGGCGGTAGAACTCCGCCAGCGGCACGGTGCGGACGCCGCCGCTGGGGGCGTGCAGCTCGAGGCTGGCATCCATCGCCATCAGCGCCACCGGCATGTCCGACGGGTGGGTGGCGATGCAGTCCGCGCTCACCCCCACCACGGCCAGGCCGCGGCTCTCGCCCGCGATGGCCGGGCAGCCGGTGCCGGGGGCGCGCTTGTTGCAGCCGAACCCTGTATCGCGGAAGTAGCCGCAGCGGGTGCGCTGCAGCAGGTTGCCCGCCACCGTGCCCATGTTGCGGATTTGCGGCGAGGCGGACAGCAGCAGCGACTCGCTGATCGCGGGCCAGCCGGCGCGCACGTCCGGATGGTTCGCCACGTCCGCCATCAGCGCCAGCGCGCCAAGCCGCAGCGAGCCGTCCGCGCCCACGCCCACCGTAGCGGGCAGCACGCCGGCCAGATCGATCAGCTGGCGCGGCGCCTCGACGTTGTCCGCGCTGAGCTGCACCACGTCCGTGCCGCCCGCGACGTACTTGGCGCCGTCCTTGGGGCCGAGGCCCAGCGCGTCGTCCAGCGAGCGCGGGCGGGCGATCGTGAAGGCTTCCATCAGGCTCTCCCCGCCGCGTCGCGCACGGCATCGACGATGTTGGCGTAGGCGCCGCAGCGGCAGATGTTGCCGCTCATGTTCTCGCGAATCTCGGCGTCCGACCCGGCATGGCCCTCTTGGATCAGCGCCACCGCGCTCATGATCTGCCCCGGCGTGCAGTAGCCGCACTGGTAGGCGTCATGATGCAGGAACGCCGCCTGCACCGGGTGCAGCTCGTCGCCGCTGGACAGCCCCTCAATGGTGGTGATGGCCTTGCCCTCCACCCGGGCGGCCAGCGTCAGGCAGGACACCACCCGGCGGCCGTCCACGTGCACGGTGCACGCGCCACAGGAGCCGCGCGCGCAGCCCTTCTTGGTGCCGGTCAGCGCGGCATACTCCCGCAGCGCGTCCAGCAGGGTGGTGCGCGGCTCGATGGAGAGCGGGATGCGGTTGCCGTTCACCTGCAGCACCACATCGACCTTGCCCGCGTCGGCGGGTACGGGGGGCGCTGTCTCGGCATTCGCTGGCAGGTAGGGCAGGGCCAGGCCGGCCGCCGTCCCACCAAGCACGCCACGCCGGGTCACTGCATCCATGCTCACCTCCGCTTCTGGGCCCTATCTTGGGTGCAACCTATTGGAATGCATCATCTGGCCGGGTTATTCCGCAGTGCGTTCCACGAACCGGTCCAGCACGCGCTTGTCGCCCGACTTGTCGAACGCCACGTCGAGCCGGTCATCGTTGACGGCGTTCACAGTGCCATAGCCGAACTTCTGGTGAAAGACCCGCGCCCCCACCGCCAGCGCGTCCTCCCGCGGCGGGCGCGCCGGCTGCTCCCACGCATCCGTCACCTTGGGCCGCCGCGCCGTCAGCGGGAACTGGCCGCTGAACACGGTGGGGGCCATCAACCGTTGCTCGCGCCCCATCGCCGCCGATCCGGCGCGCTCCACGTGCGCCTCCGGCAGTTCGTCGATGAAGCGGGACGGCAGGGCGCTCTGCCACTGCGCGTAGATGCGCCGGTTGGCGGCGTGGCTGATGATGGCCCGGCGGCGGGCGCGGGTGATGCCGACATAGGCCAGCCGTCGCTCCTCCTCCAGCCCCTTGTTGCCGCTCTCGTCCAGCGTGCGCTGCGACGGGAACACCCCCTCCTCCCAGCCCGGCAGGAACACCGTGTCGAACTCCAGCCCCTTGGCGCCGTGCAAGGTCATCAGGCTGAGCCGGTCGGTCTCGCCGTCCTGCTCGTTCTCCATCACCAGGCTCACGTGGTCGAGGAACCCGGCCATCGTCTCGAAGTCGGCCAGCGCGCGCACCAGCTCCTTGAGGTTCTCCAGGCGACCCGGCGCCTCGGGGGACTTGTCGTTCTTCCACATCGCCGTGTAGCCGCTCTCGTCCAGCACGGTGGCCGCCGTCACCACGTGGCCGTCGCGCTCCAGCATCTCGCGCCAGCGCCCGAAATCCTGCAGCAGGTCGCGCACCGCCTGCGCCACCCGGCCCTTCAGCGTGCCGTCCGCCGCCACCTGGGCTGCCGCGGCCGCGAGCGGCATGCGGCCGGCGCGGGCGGCGGCGTGCATGGCGCGCAACGCCACGTCCCCCACGCCGCGGCGCGGCAGGTTGACGATGCGCTCGAACGCGAGGTCGTCGGATGGCGAGTGCATGACGCGCAGGTAGGCGATGGCGTCGCGGATTTCCTGCCGCTCGTAGAACCGCAGGCCGCCCACCACGCGATACGGCAGGCCCAGCGTGATCATGCGCTCCTCGAAGGCGCGGGTCTGGAACGAGGCGCGCACCAGCACCGCCATCTCGGCCAGCGCATGTCCGTCGCGGCGCAGCGCCTCCGCCCGGTCCCCCACCATGCGGGCCTCCTCGTCCGAGTCCCACAGGCTCACCACGCTCACCTGCTCGCCCGCGGAGTCGTTGCGTCCCGGCCGCAGCGTCTTGCCCAGGCGGCCCTCGTTGTGCGCGATCAGCCCGGAGGCGGCGGCGAGGATAGGGGCTGTGCTGCGGTAGTTGCTCTCCAGCCGGACGATCCCAGCGCCGGGGAAGTCCTGCTCGAAGCGCAGGATGTTCTCCACTTCCGCGCCGCGCCACGAGTAGATCGACTGGTCGTCATCCCCCACGCAGCAGATGTTCCTGTGCTCCTGCGCCAGCAGCCGCAGCCAGAGGTACTGCACCAGGTTGGTGTCCTGGTACTCGTCAACCAGGATGTAGCGGAAGCTGCGGTGGTACTGCGCCAGCACCTCCGGATGGCCGCGCAGGATCTCCGTCATGTGCAGCAGCAGGTCGCCGAAATCGGCCGTGTTCAACGCCGCCAGGCGGGCCTGGTAGGTCTGGTACAGCGCCCGCGCCTGGCCGCCGGCGAAATCGCTGTCCTCCGCCGCCGTCACACGGGCCGGCGTCAGCGCGCGGTCCTTCCAGCGCTGGATGATGGCCATGAGCGCCGCGGGCACCCAGCGCTTGGGGTCGATGCGGCCCGCCTCCATCACCTGCTTGAGCACGCGCAGCTGGTCGTCGCTGTCCAGGATGGTGAAGTTGGATTGCAGGCCCACCAAGCTTGCGTGCCGCCGCAGCATCCGCGCGCACAGGGCATGGAAGGTGCCGAGCCACAGCCCCTCCGCCGGCTGCCCCAGGATGGCGCCGACCCGCTCGCGCATCTCGCGCGCCGCCTTGTTGGTGAAGGTGACGGCCAACACCTGGTTCGGGAACGCGCGCCGGGTCAGCAGGATGTGGGCGAAGCGCGTGGTCAGCACCCGGGTCTTGCCGGTGCCGGCGCCGGCCAGCACCAGCAGCGGCCCGTCCACCGTCTCGACGGCGGCGCGTTGTTCTGGGTTCAGCCGGGTGAGATAGTCGGTCATGGATCAGGACACCGTATCGCCCGCCTGGACGGAGAATAGAAGCCCGCGCGTGGCCGTGGTGGTGCCGTGCTTCGACGAGGTGGACGGCCTGGCCGAGTTCCACCGCCGCCTGGCCGCCGCCATGGACGCGACGGCGCTGCCCTGGAGCGTCATCTACGTGGACGACGGCAGCCGCGACGGCACCCGCGCCCTGGCCGAGCGCCTGGCCGCCGCCGACCCGCGCGTGGCGGTGCTGGGCCTGTCGCGCAACTTCGGCAAGGAGGCCGCCACCACCGCCGGTCTCGACCACGCCGCCGGTGACGCCGTGGTGGTGATCGACGCCGATCTGCAGGACCCGCCGGAGGTGATCCCGCTGCTGATCGCCGAATGGCGTGGCGGCGCCGACGTGGTGTACGCGCAGCGCCGGGTGCGCCATGGCGAGACCTGGCTGAAGCGCACCACGGCGCGGCTGTTCTACAGCCTGATGAGCGGCGTGGGCGACGTGCAGCTGCCGCGCGACACCGGCGATTTCCGCCTGATGAGCCGCCGCGCCGTCGATGCGCTGGGCACCCTGCGCGAGCGCCACCGCTTCCTCAAGGGCCTGTTCGCCTGGATCGGCTTTCCCTCCCGCGCCGTGCCGTACGACCGCGCCCCCCGCCTGGCCGGCCATAGCAAATGGACCTACTGGCGCCTGTGGAACCTCGCGATCGAGGGCATCACCGGCTACACCGTGCTGCCGCTGAAGGTGGCCACCTACGTGGGCCTGCTGATCGCGCTGCTGTCCGGCGTCTACGGCATGCTGATCGTGCTCCACACCCTGATCGACGGCTCGGACGTGCCGGGCTACCCGAGCCTGCTGGTAGCGGTGCTGTTCCTCGGCGGCGCGCAGCTCACCACGCTCGGGGTGATCGGCGAGTACCTCGGCCGGGTGTTCAACGAAACCAAGCAGCGCCCGCTCTACCTGGTGGAGCACTACCGGCCGGTCAAGCCGAACCCCTCCGCGCCAACCCGGCCGCCGGAGTGACGCCCCGGCGCAGCGCCGCTCGGTCCAGCACCATGCGGCGGGCACTCAAAGCAACCGATGGCCACTGATTGCCGGAGGATTGTCGTGCAAGCGTGGGCGGGCAACGCCTCTGGCCATGGACGCATCCGCGCCTCGGGTTCCAGCCGAACAACCTTCATGTTAGCTGACACCGGCCAGGGACGCCGAACCGCTGCATGGTGCGTCACCCTGCAAAGGACCGGACGTGAAACGCCGCATCAGTTCGCAACATCGTCAGCAGGCTGCGGTCGTAGGCCTATGCGTAAGCCTCTTGCGCCGCCTCAGCCCCGTCGCGTCGTCAAATATAGGCGGCTTCGTAGCCCGCACGATCGGCCCGTGGCTTCCGGCGTCCCGCGTCGCTCTCAGCAACCTGGCTTTCGCAATGCCGGAGTTGAGCGCCGCGTCACGCAGGAGCGTGGTGCGGGGCGTCTGGGACAACCTCGGCCGAACAGCAGCCGAGCTTCCCCATCTCAAGAGGCTTCAGCGAACCGCTGCCGGACCTGGTTGGGAATGCGACGATGACTCCACGCTTGTTTGGCTGAGGAACCGCGGCGGGCCAGCGATCCTGTTCACAGGGCACATCGCGAATTGGGAGATAGGCTTTCCTGTCGCCGCCTCCCTTGGACTGGACGTGTCATGGTTCTATCGCCCTGCATCCAACCTCCTCGTCGATCAGGTGATCCAGGGACTGAGGCGCGACGCCGTCGGCCGCGAGCTGCAGATGTTCCCGAAGGGGGCGAGTGGGGCCAAAGCAGCGTTCAAGCACCTGCGGGATGGCGGGCTGCTCGGCATGCTCATCGACCAAAAGCTGAACGAAGGCATCCCGATCCCGCTCTTCGGCAGGCCCGCCATGACGGCGACGGCGCCGGCCGCGTTCGCGTTGCGGTTCGGCTGCCCTGTGATACCGATCCATGTCGTCAGGCTCGGGCCGGCGCGCTTCAGGGTGGTCTGCGAGCCGCCCATCAAGCATCCGACCACTGGAAACAGCCAGGCTGACGTGCACCAGATGACGACAACAATCAACGAGACGCTTGAGCGTTGGATTCGGGAGCAGCCGGAGGCGTGGCTGTGGCTGCACCGAAGGTGGCGGACGTGATGCCCGGAACGCTCGCCGGCGCGGCTGCTTCGACCCGGCAGCCGATGACGTGAGCATGGCCCCATTGCGGAGGCCGCGGGGCTCCTCACGGTGCCGGTTCGAGAATGCGCTGCGCCGGGTCGGAGGCGCCGCCCGGCGTGACCCTTCGAGATGACAGCCGCAGGAGCAGCATCGAACGGGCACTCGGGGTGCCAAGCTGGCCACCCAGCTGTAGCAGGCGGCTAAAAAAGGCCGAAGATACATCCCGAAGGGCTCTCCCTCCGTGGGCCTTCCAATTGCCTGAAGCAGGCGATCGGAACGTTCGGCCCACTCCGCCCTGCACCCAAAAGGGTCACCTGTTGCAAGCGGGTCATCCCCTTTACCCCTGTGTCCAGAGGACGACTCTCCTCTGGTGGGGTTCGGGGCAAAGCCCTGATCCTTGGCTGTGCAGAGTTTTTCAGCAGCCTGTTAGGCTTCTTTGACCCGGTCGAGACGGCGGAACGCGATTCGGCACAAGCCGATCCGCCGCTTCTTGAAGCCCACGATCGAGGTCCGGAAGTAATTCTCGAAGAATGCGTACAGGTCACGGCTTGAGGCCTGACGTTCCAGCTCTGGCCTGCAAGC
The DNA here is from genome assembly GCA_964235495.1 of uncultured Acetobacteraceae bacterium. GTDB lineage: Bacteria > Pseudomonadota > Alphaproteobacteria > Acetobacterales > Acetobacteraceae > LMUY01. The sequence continues at coordinate 92,844 of CAXSAX010000004.1, forward strand.
CTTCAGCCGCCTGAACCATTCGCTCAGGGTCATGATGTAGTCGTCTGTTCCCGTCGTCATGCAAACAGGCTCGAACGTCGACCGCGAGGCCTCGAAGATCTCGGACATAAATGGCAGGTCCGACTCGGGAAACACGGTCAACGGCACGATCTCGTTCGCGTAACGGCGGTCGATGTCGGCCCAGTAGATCGTTTGCAGCGAAAGCATCCCGCCAACCGACAACCAGCGCGCGGCCTTCTGGAAGAACCTCTGGTAAATCCGAACGCGTTGGCCCTGATCCATGCCAGGTTGGGCGAAATGCTCGAAGGCGCCAATGCTTATGATGGCGTCGAAGGGCTGGTCAGCCTCGAAAGTCTCGTAACTTGTCAGGTGGACGCTGGTTCTTGGCAGATGCAGGCCCGTTATGAAGTCGAACTGGTCCTTGCTGAGAGTCAGGCCTGTTGCATGCAAAACGTTGCTTTGATGAACTGCCGTTCGGAGAAGCGCGCCCCATCCGCAACCGATGTCCAGCACGCGGCTGCCCTGCTTAACGTGTGCGGAATCCAAATGGTGATTGATCTTGTTCAGCTGCGCTTCCTCAAGCGAAGCAGCACGCCCGCCCGCTGTTTGCCAGCATGCAGCACTGTAAACCAGCAACTTATCCAGGAACAACGAATACACGTTGCGCCCGATATCGTAGTGGTACGTGATGGCATCTTGCGACGCGCCAGAAAGAACCAGCTTTGAAGGTGCTATGGCTTGCTTTTCACTTGACATTCAAACGCATGCTCTCACGGCCTCGATAGCGATCCATCAATTATCCTGAGTCAAGGCGACGGCTCAGGAGGGTCTGATAGAGACTTGGCCGAAATGCGACAAGGGCAGCAAAACGAGACAGGCGGAGACGCGTGGGGGTCCGCACCCTTGCCGCCAAGCGGCGCAACGGCGCCAGTGCTGCCGCTGAGTCCATGCGCCCGATCATGCAGCGCGGCGCCGTGCCAACCTCGGCCGGGAAGGCCATGGCGGTTGCGGCCAGCGACGGCGCCGGCCAAGCTCAGCCGGCCCCGTCTCAGCCCCGTGCGGGCTCAGTCCCGTGCGAGCAGCCGCGCGAGCGGCCCCGAACCCTGCCCGGGGCCGCTGCGGGGTCTCTGGCTGGTCGAAAGCCCCAGCACGAGCTGCGCCAGGCCGTAGCCGGCGAGGATGGCGCGGGAGGCGGGCGGTTGCCGCCGCATCAGCAGGCCGGCGCCGAACAGCGCGAGACCCTCAGCGACGTCGAACGCCAAGTGGCGGCGCATGGTCAGCCAACCGACCAGGCCGCCCTCGAAATCGGTCATCAGGAAGGCGGCGACCGGCACGGCGGTGGCCACGGCGGCGACGCGACGGGCCGGGCGGGACAGCCCGCCGCCGATCGCCAGCCCGCCCAGCGTGATCGCCGCCGCGTAATCGAGCTGTCCGTGCAGCCGGGTCGAGAGGGCCATGGTGAACTCCGCTTGAGGGGAAGCGCACAGCCAACGGCCCAGCCGACGCAAGGATGCCCCGGCGCGCCTGCGGCGGCGACAGCTGCGGCACGCCTGCGGCGGTGACGATTGCATTGAGCGGCGGTCAAGAGGCGTGCTAGGTCTTGGGGCACGACCGGATGCAGCGAGCCGGCCGCACGTCCGCCTGCAAGCAAAATCAGGGAGAGACCGAATGGTCGATAAAGTCCTCAGCGAGATCGCCAAGGAAATCGCGATCCGCCCGCACTACGACAACTGGATCGGCGGCCGATGGGTGCCCCCCGTGCGCGGCCAGCACTTCGACAACATCTCGCCGGTCACCGGCCGGGTCATCTGCACCATAGCCCGCTCGACCGCCGAGGACGTGGAACTGGCGCTGGACGCCGCCCATGCCGCGCGGGAAGCCTGGGGCCGCACCTCGCCGATGCAGCGGGCCAACCTGCTGAACAAGATCGCCGACCGGATCGAGAACCGCCTGTCCACCCTCGCCCTGGTCGAGGCGATCGACAACGGCAAGCCGATCCGCGAGACCACGCTGGCCGATCTGCCGCTGGCCATCGACCATTTCCGCTACTTCGCCGGCTGCATCCGCGCCCAGGAAGGCGGCATCAGCGAGATCGACCACGACACGGTGGCGTATCACTTCCACGAGCCGCTGGGCGTGGTGGCGCAGATCATTCCCTGGAACTTCCCGCTGCTGATGGCGGTCTGGAAGCTCGCCCCGGCGCTGGCCGCCGGCAACTGCGTGGTGCTCAAGCCCGCCGAGCAGACGCCGATGAGCATCGCCGTGCTGATGGACATGATCGCCGACATCCTGCCCCCCGGCGTGCTCAACGTGGTGCAGGGCTTCGGCGTGGAAGCCGGCAAGCCGCTGGCGCAGTCCAAGCGGGTCGCCAAGGTCGCCTTCACCGGCGAGACCACCACCGGCCGGCTCATCATGCAGTACGCCTCGGAGAACATCATTCCCGTGACGCTGGAGCTGGGCGGCAAGTCGCCCAACATCTTCTTCAAGGACGTGATGGCCGAGGATGACGACTTCCTGGACAAGGCGGTCGAGGGGTTCACCATGTTCGCGCTGAACCAGGGCGAGGTCTGCACTTGCCCGTCCCGCGCGCTGGTGCACGAGAGCATCTACGACCGCTTCATGGAGAAGTGCGTCGCCAGGGTCGGCAAGATCAAGCAGGGCAACCCGCTCGACATGTCCACCATGGTCGGCGCGCAGGCCTCCAACGACCAGCTCGAGAAAATCCTGTCGTATTTCGACATCGGCCGCCAGGAAGGCGCCAAGGCGCTGATCGGCGGCGAGCGGGCGGTGATGGAGGGTGACCTGGAGGGCGGCTTCTACGTGCAGCCGACCATCCTGGAAGGCCACAACAAGATGCGCGTGTTCCAGGAGGAGATCTTCGGCCCGGTCGTCTCCGTGACGCGCTTCAAGGACGACGAGGAGGCGCTGGCGATCGCCAACGACACGCTGTACGGCCTCGGTGCCGGCGTGTGGTCGCGCGACGGCAACCGCGCCTACCGCTTCGGTCGCGCGGTGCAGGCCGGCCGGGTGTGGACCAACTGCTACCACCTCTACCCGGCGCACGCGGCGTTCGGCGGCTATAAGGCGTCCGGCATCGGGCGGGAGAACCACCGCATGATGCTCGACCACTACCAGCAGACCAAGAACATGCTGGTCAGCTACAGCCCGAAGGCGATGGGCTTCTTCTAGGAAGCGCAAGGCGGCGAGGAAGCGAGGGGCGGCGGGCACATGCCCGCCGCCCCCACTGGGAGGAAACGAGATGGTCGAACGCGTGCTGGTGACGCCGGCCGCCATGGCGGTGCTGGCCAAGCTGCGGGCACTGCACGGCCCGGTGATGTTCCACCAGTCCGGCGGCTGCTGCGATGGCAACTCGCCTATGTGTTACCCGGCGGGCGAGTTCCGCGTCGGCGCGCAGGACGTGCGCTTAGGCACCATCGACGGCGCGGCGTTCTACATGGGCGCCGCGCAGTTCGAATACTGGGAGCACACCCAGCTCATCATCGACGTGGTGCCGGGCCGCGGCTCCGGCTTCTCGCTCGAAGCCCCTGAAGGCGTGCGCTTTCTGACTCGCAGCCGCGTGTTCACCGACGAGGAATCGGCGGCGCTGCATGGCGAAGGGTCGCCAGCCCGCGGCGACGCATGAGGGTGCGATCCTCGCAGTCTTGAACAGCCTGCCACGGAACCGGACCCTGGCGCGGCGTTGGGCACGCAGGTCTTGCCCGAGGAGCCGCCATGATCAAAGCCAACGGATACGCCGCCCAACATTCTTTCAGCAACCTGAAGCCGATCGAGTTCGAGCGCGAGGAGGCCGGCCCGCGCGAGGTCGAAATCGAGGTGATGTACTGCGGCGTCTGCCACTCGGACATCCACCAAGTAAAGAACGAGTGGTCCAACACGGTGTATCCCTGCATGCCGGGCCACGAGGTGATCGGCCGCGTGACCAAGGCCGGCCCAGGCGTCACCCGGCACAAGGCGGGCGACTTGGTGGGCGTCGGCTGCATGATCGAGAGCTGCCGTCATTGTGAGCCCTGTGAGGCCGGCGACCAAAACTACTGCGAAGGCCCCAACAGCTGGCTGGCCACCTATAACGGCCCCATGATGCCGGCGAAGATGTCGCCCACGGGCGAGAACATGTACGGCCGCGACAACACATACGGCGGCTACTCGAACGTCATGGTCGTGAACGAGGACTTCGTGCTCAAGGTGCCGGCCAAGCTGAAGCCGGAGGTTGCGGCGCCGATCCTGTGCGCCGGCGTCACCACCTACTCGCCGCTCAAGCACTGGGGCGTGAAGCCGGGTGACAAGGTGGGCATCATCGGCTTCGGCGGCCTGGGCGACATGGCGGCCAAGCTGGCCCGCGCGATGGGAGCCGAGGTGACGCTGTTCACCACCACCAAGGAGAAGCTGGAGGAGGCGGCCCGCCTAGGGGCCACGGGCGTGCTGGAGAGCGACACGGAGGCGATGGGCAAGCTGAAGTCCAGCTTCGACTTCATGCTCTCCACCATCCCGGAGAAGCACGACCTCAATCCCTTCGTGCCGTTGCTGAAGCGGGACTGCACGATCTGCGTGGTGGGCGCGCTGGAGGCGATGGCCGCGCTGAACAACATGCAGGTGGCGTCGCACCGCAAGAGCGTTGCCGGGTCGCTGATCGGCAACCTGGCCGACACGCAGGAGGTGCTGGACTTCTGCGCCGAGCACGGGATCGGGCCGGACATCCAGCTCATCGCGATCCAGGACGTGAACGACGCCTACAAGAAGGTGGAGAAGGGCGATGCCCGGTTCCGTTACGTGATTGACATGTCCAGCCTGAAGCAAGAGGCTGCCTAGGGCCGGCGGTGGCGAAGGCGGGGCCGCGGCGGGCGGCTCCGGGCCGTGGCGGCCGAGGTGGGGACCAGGGTCATGGCGCTCAAGACGCTGCGCGACGTGTCGGGCCTGGGCACGCAGCCGCCCGCCCTGGGCGGGGCGGCGCTGGTGATGGTGGATTGCCAGGACACCTACCGCGAAGGCGTCATGCAACTCGCCGGCGTCGAGCCTGCGCTGCGGCAGGCGCAACGCCTGCTGGCGCGCGCCCGCTCGGCCGGCGTGCCGGTGTTCCACGTCCGGCACGATGCTGGCGCCGGGTCGCCGTACGACCTGGCGGACCGTCTCGGCCAGATCAGCGCCGAGGTCGCGCCGGCGGAGGGCGAGGCGGTCGTCACCAAGCGGTTCCCCAACGCGTTCGTGCAGACGGAGCTGGAGCAGCGGTTGCGCGCGGCCGGCGTCACGGACGTGATCCTGGCCGGCTTCATGACCCATATGTGCATCAGCTCGACGGCCCGGGGCGCCTTCAGCCTGGGCTTCCGGCCGACCGTGGTGGCCGCCGCCACCGCCACGCGCGACCTGCCCGGGGCGGATGGCGCGGTGGTGCCGGCGGCGGCGATGCAGGCCGCCAGCCTGGCCGGGCTGCGCGACCTGTTCGCCGTCGTGGTGGAGTCGGCGGACGACGTCCCCGGCTGACGCCGGGCTTGGCCGCACTGGCGCAGGCGCAGCGCCGTGCCCATCCGGCGACACTTAAAAAAAATTGCGGTCCGGCTCGCGGTTGCGTGGGCTTGCCGCATGTGGCTTACTTGAGTTTCGTGAGCAGCTTGGAGGCAATCCCTACCAGGCTGCCCGAACGACGCGCTTCAAGTGACGGCTGAGTCGCCGGCATTTCCCTGTTCAAATACGGCCACGCAGACCGGAGACTTGCACAGCATGACGCGACGTCGGACTTCCCCACCCGCCGCAAGCTTCCTGCCCGGGGCCGTTCGCGCGGCCCTGTGCCTGGGCACGGCAGGCCTGCTATCGGCCTGTGCGGGCGGTCAGCACATCAGCGCCACGCAGGAAGCAGCCCAATACGAGGAGCATGCCCACCGCACCTACAACGCGCCGGGTTCGACGGTGGACCCGTGGGGTCCCTACATCCACGAGGCCTCCGACCGCTACGACGTGCCGGAGCGTTGGATTCGCGAGGTCATGCGGGTCGAGTCGGGCGGGCACACCGAGCGCAACGGCGTCCCCATCACGTCCGGCGCCGGGGCGATGGGCCTGATGCAGGTGATGCCGGCCACCTACGACGAGTTGCGCGGCCGCTACGATCTTGGCGACGACCCCTACGATCCGCACAACAGCATCCTGGCCGGCACCGCCTACATCCGCGAGCTGTATGACTTGTATGGCTCCCCCGGGTTCCTCGCCGCCTACAATGGCGGCCCGGGCCGCCTGGACGACTATCTGACCCGCAACCGCGCCCTGCCCGACGAAACCCGGCGCTATGTGGGCAAGATCGGCCCCTACATCACCGACAGCTTCCCCAACCGCCGCTCCACCGCCGAGACCTACGCGATGAACTCGCTGCCGGCGAACATCCCCGCCGGGCCGCGCTACAGCGCGCCCGCCGCCCCGGCGCCCGCCTCCGCCCCGGTGGAGGTCGCCTATGCGCCCGAGGCCGAGACGCCCTACGAGCCGCCGGCCCGCAAGGCGGCCGCACCGGCTCCGAGCTACACGCCCGCCCCGATGCCCTACGTCGAGGAAGTCGCCCCGCTTCCCGTGCCGCCGCGCCCGACCCCGCCGGTGCAGGTCGCCTCCCTGCCGCAGCCACCGGCCTACGTGGCACCCGTGCAGACGGCCTCTGGCTACGGCGCGGCGCCTGCGCATCGCGAATCCGGCTTCCACCTGGTGTCGCCGGCGACGGCGGCCCCCGTTCCCGCCTATCGCGGCACGCCGGGCCAGTGGGCGATCCAGGTGGGCGCGTTCGGCAACGAGGGCTTGGCCAGGATCGCGGTCGGCACGGCGCGCGAGCAGGCCGGCACCGTGCTGTCCGGCGCGCGCCCCGCGGTGGCCGGAGTACGGGAGCCGCACGGCAAGCTGTACCGCGCCCGGCTGGAAGGCCTCTCGCGCGACTCCGCCATGCAGGCCTGCGAGCGCCTGAGCCGCAGCCGCACCACCTGCATCGTGCTGTCGCCGGACGCGCAGTCCTAGCGAGACCCCCGCAGCCAGGCCGCCCCTTGCCTCCCGGTCCGCCAGGCGGCAGGGTGCTTCGATGTGTCGGACAAGACGACCGTGATCGACAAGCGTGTCGCCACCCTCGCCGCCGCGCTGGACGGGGTGGCGGACGGGGCGACCATCCTGGTCGGCGGCTTTGGCGCGGTGGGGCAGCCCAACCACCTAATCGACGCGCTGATTGAGCAGGGTGCGTCCGACTTGGTCGTGGTGGCGAACAACTCGGGCGTGGCGGAGTTCGGCCTGGCTAAGCTGATGCAGCTCGGCCGGGTCCGCCGGCTCATCTGCTCCTATCCCCGCTCCAAGGGCTCCGTCGTGTTCGAGGCGCTGTACCAGGCGGGCCGGATCGAGCTGGAGCTGGTGCCGCAGGGCACGCTGGCCGAGCGCATGCGCGCCGCCGGGGCCGGCATCCCCGCCTTCTACACGCCCACCGCGTTCGGCACCAAGCTGGCCGAGGGCAAGCCGGTGGCCGAGATCGGCGGGCGGCCCTGCGTGCTGGAATACGCGCTGCACGGCGACGTGGCCTTGATCGAGGCCTGGCAGGGCGACCGCTGGGGCAACCTCACCTACCGGGCCAGCGGCCGCAACTTCAACCCGGTGATGGCCACGGCCGCCACCCTGACGGTGGCGCAGGTGCAGCACGTGGTGGAGCTGGGCGCGCTGCCGCCGGAAGGCGTGGTGACGCCGGGCCTCTACGTCGATCGCCTGGTCCACGTGCCGCATGAGGGGCCGCGAGGCTGAAGGAGACGCCGTGACCGTGCAGGAACGCGACCGCGTGGCCATGGCAGCCCGCGTGGCGGTGGACATTCCGGAAGGCTGGTGGGTCAACCTCGGCATCGGCATCCCCGTCCTGGTGGCGGACCATGTGCCGGCCGAGCGGGAGGTGATCTTCCATTCGGAGAACGGCGTGCTCGGCATGGGGCCCGCGCCGCCGCCGGACCAGGCGGACCCCTGGCTCATCAACGCCGGCAAGACCCACGTGACATTGCGTCCCGGCGGCTGCTTCGTGCACCAGGCCGACAGCTTCGCGCTGATCCGCGGCGGCCACCTGGACCTCTGCGTGCTGGGCGCGTTCGAAGTGGCGGAGAACGGCGACATCGCCAACTGGTCGCGCTCCGACAACGACTTCGCCCCCGCGGTCGGCGGCGCCATGGACCTTGCGGTGGGGGCGAAGCGGCTATGGGCGGTGATGGAGCACACCACCAAGTCGGGTGCGCCGCGACTGGTCGGCCGCTGCGGCTATCCGCTGACGGCGCTGGCGGCGGTGAGCCGGGTCTACACCAACCTGGCCGTGCTGGACGTGACCGAGCACGGCTTCAGCGTGGTGGATATCGTGCCGGGACTGGACTTCGAGGGACTGCAGGCGCGGACCGGGGCGGTCCTGCACCGGGAAGGCGGGGCCGCGCGTTAGCGGCCCAGATTGGGCGTCGCCCCGGGTGAGTCGGCCGGCGTGAACGTGCGGTCGCCGCGGTCGATCTGGGTGCCGCCATCAGACAGCGTGCCGCTGGGCGTGTCGCTGAACGGGGTGCCGTTGATCGGGCCTGCATCCAGCGAGTGAGTGCCCGGTTGCGCCACGCGGTCCACGGGCGAGACGCCGCTTTCCGGCCCGTCCGGAACCGGCGCCGGTAGCAGCGCGCGCCCATTGATCGTGTTGGACACCGTCTGGTCCGGCGGGGGCGCGCCGGCCGCGCTGGCGCTGGAGTCGGGCAGGCCGACCAGGGATAGGGGAGCCGCCAAGAGGCTAACAGCCAGCACGATCGTGTGGGAGCGCATGGGACCTCGCTTTCGTTTCGGTAATGTCCGGCGCGCCGACTTGGTTGCGTCCGCTCGGTTCCCGTTCTGGTGAGGTCCTCTGCGCAACATGGTGCATTGCACCCCGCGCCGGTTGCCATAAGCTGGTCCAAGACATGCATGCTCCCCACGCAAACCACCCTGAGCCGGATGCTGCCCGCTCCGTCCGGCCTGGCAACTGCCTTGGTGACCTGTGCCCCTGCTGACTGTCCACCACGTCACGACCTATAGCTACCGGCGGCCGGTCGGCTTCGGGGAGCATCGCATGATGCTGCGCCCGCGCGACAGCCAGGATCAGCGGCTGGTGGAACATCGGCTGGCCATCACGCCGCCGCCCGCCTCCCTGGGCTGGACGCAGGACGTGCTGGGCAACTCGGTCACCCTGGCGCGGTTCGCCGCCCGCGCCGACATCCTCGTGTTCGACAGCCTGCTGCGCATCGACCACAGCGCCGCCCCGGCCGGGGCGGCGCTGCTGTCCCGCCATGCGCAGCTCTTCCCCTTCGCCTATGACGCGGACGAGATGCCGGACCTGCTCCGCTCCATTGAGCGGCACATGCCCGATCCGGGGCACGTGGTGGACCGCTGGGCGCACGGCTTCCTGCGCCAGGACGGGCAGACGGACACGCTCGTCCTGCTGACGCAGATGACCCAGTCGATCCGCCACCACCTGACCTACCGGGCCCGGCACGAACCCGGCATCCAGGACCCCCGCACCACCCTGCGGCTGGAAACCGGCACCTGCCGGGACTTCGCGCTGCTGATGATGGAGGGCGTGCGCTCCCTTGGCCTCGCCGCGCGCTTCGTGTCCGGATACCTGCACGTGCCGGACCGGGCCCACCCCGGCGAGGCGGAGCGGCAGGGCGGCGGCAACACCCATGCCTGGGTGCAGGTGTACCTGCCCGGCCTCGGCTGGATGGACTTTGACCCCACCAACGGCATCGTCGGCAGCCGCGGGCTGATTCGCGTCGCCGTCGTGCGGGACCCGGCGCTCGCCGTGCCGCTGTCCGGCAGCTGGACCGGCGCGCCCGATGACTGCCTGTCCATGAAGGTCTCGGTCCGCGTGACCGAGGCCGCTCCCGCCAACCAACCCGCCTCCTGAGGAGTTCCCGACCATGCGCATCCGCTGCGGTTTCCGCATCGCCTACGAATGCCCCCAGCCGGTGCCGATGCTGCTCTCGCTCAGCGTCCACCCCTCGCGCGAGGCGGACCTGCTGACCCGGCCGGTGCTGCACACCTCGCCGGACCTGCCGGTGCGGGACTACACGGACGATTTCGGCAATGTGTGCCACCGCATCGTGGCGCCGCCGGGCCGCACGGAGCTGACCACCGAATTCGACGTCACCGACACCGGCGCGCAGGACGCGGTGGTGCCGGGCGCCGGCCAGTTCGACGTGCAGGACCTGCCGGACGGCGCGCTGATCTACCTGCTGGGCAGCCGCTACTGCGAGACCGACAAGCTGTCCAACATCGCCTGGTCGCTGTTCGGCGGCACGCAGAAAGGCTGGGCGCGGGTGGCCGCCATCTGCGACTTCGCCCATGAGCGCATCACCTTCGGCTACGAGCACGCCCGCCCGGACAAGACCGCCTGGGACGGCTACAACGAGCGCCACGGCGTCTGCCGGGACTACGCCCACCTGGCGGTGACGCTGTGCCGCTGCATGAACATCCCCGCCCGCTACTGCACCGGCTACCTGGGCGACATCGGCGTGCCGGTCAGCGACGCGCCGATGGACTTCTCCGCCTGGTTCGAGGCCTACCTCGACGGCCCGGATGGTGGTCGCTGGTACACCTTCGACGCCCGCCACAACTTCCCGCGCATCGGCCGCATCCTGATGGCCCGCGGGCGCGACGCGACCGACGTGGCGCTGGTCACCAGCTTCGGCCCGGCCTGGCTCTCCCTGTTCGAGGTGACGACGCTGGAGATGAAGGACTAGACAGGGCGGGCATCACTCAGGGACCTCACCCATGCTCCGTCCGCTCCTGCTCCTCGCCGGCCTGGCCGCGCTGCCCAGCCTGGCGCACGCCCAGGCCTTCATCAGCGGCCGCCAGCTCGCCGGCGCCTGCGCCAGCCACGCGCCGAACGACGAGCGCTCCTGCGATGGCTACGTCGCCGGCGCGCTGGACGTGATCGCGGAAGCGCCCGAGCTGAAGGGCAAGGTCTGCCCGCCGGACAACATGAAGCTGGGCGCGGTGCGCGAGCTGGTGGGCCGCTTCGGCCAGCAGCACCCGGACGACGCGCGCGGCTCCGGCGTGGCCCTGGTGGTGGCGGCGGTGCGGGCCAACCATCCCTGCGCGTCTTAGGAAACTCGCCATGAACGAGCACCCGATCACCGGCTCCGCGGCGATGCAGGCGGAAGGCGACGCGCTGGAAGCGGCCTCCCGCAAGTCGCTGGAGCAGCGCCGGGCCAGCGGTGCGATCCTGACCTACGAGCTTGATGGCTGGGTCGTCCGGGAGCATCCAGGGCAGCAGATCGAGCGCCTGGCTCCCATCGGAGAGTTCAGGAACGAGGACTTTCCCTATCCTGGCTTTAAGCCTCCCTCACGTTGAAGCGCCTCATCGTCTATGCCGGCGCCGATGGCGCTGGCAAAAGCAGCCTCCGCGCGGGCGGCGGGGACCTAGTCGATGTTGAGATAGACCCGGACCGCATCGCCCGGCAGATCAACCCGGCCGACCCGCGCTCGGTGGACTTCGCCGCCGGCAATTAAGCCCTGCGGCTGTTCGACCGCACCCTGGCCGAAGGCCGATCCCTGTCGCTGGAAACCACGTTGACCGGACGCACGGTGCTGGGCCGCATGCAGGCCGCCAAGGACGCCGGGTATGAGGTGAGCTTGCGCTATATCGCGGTGAACGATGCAACGATCAACATCGACCGCGTGCAGGCCAGGGTCGTGCAGGGCGGCCACTGGATCGAGCCGGACACGGTGCGCCGGCGCGTCGCCAGCAGCCTGGAGAACCTGCCGGCGGCGATGGCGATCGCCGACCGCTCCGTGTTGCTCGACAATTCCGGCCCGGCCCACCGGCAGGTGCTGCACGTGGAGCGCGGCCAGGTGGTGTCCGAAGCGCCGGACCCGCCGCCATGGCTGGCCAGGCAAGCCCCCCGCATCGCGGCCGAGCTGGAGCGCGTGGCCCGCGCAAGCCGCACGATCCTCTCCCCGCCCAAGGCATGAGCGACCGGCCGGGTCAGGCGACCGCCGGACCGGCCTCCCGCCGTCCGCGCCCCCAGCGCAGGATGGGCTGCTCCACCAGGACGTGCAGCGCTACGGCAAGCCCCACGGCGGCGGCGAGCGCCATGGCCAGGTAGAGCGGCACCGCCCACGGCCCCGGCACATGGCCGAACGCGATCCGCAGCAGCCGCATGGGGAACGGGTGGACCAGGTAGAGCGCATAGGACGAGTCGCCCAGCAGCATCAGCCAGCTCGGCAGGCGGCGCCAGGACAGGGAGCAGAACACCAGCAGCATCGCCGGGCCGCCGCGCACCAGCATGCGCCCAGCCTCACCCCTGAATACCCACGCCAGCGCCAGGGCCACGAGCAAGCCCAGCAGCCCGGCCCACCCGGCACGCCAGCCGCGCCGGGCCGCCACGGCCACCAGGATGCCGAGCGCGAACTCCGCCACTACAGGGTCGGTCCAGAACGCCAGCGGCACGGCGGCCGGCCCGCACCGCCCGGCGGCCACCAGCGCCGCCAGCGCGGCCAGCAGCGCCGCCAGCGCCAGGGGCCGGCGCAGCGGCAGGGCGCAGGCGACCAGGGCGTAGAACAGCATCTCGTATTCCAGCGTCCAGCCCAGCCGCAGCACCGGCTGCACGAAGCCGTCGGCCCGCCGCCAGGGCCAGAAGGCGAACGAAGCGGCGACGTAGCCCCACCCGTCGCGCAGCCCGTCGCTGACCCCACCCGGGACGGCGAAGGCAACCCCGACAGTGGCCGCCGTCAGCAGCCAGTACAGCGGCACGATGCGCAGCAGCCGCCGCCCCACGAACGGCCCGACCGAGCGCCACCGGCCGAACGCGTCCCAGCTCGCCCAGGTCATCACGAAGCCGGAGATGACGAAGAACAGGTCCACCCCCGCCTCCAGCGGCAGCGCATCGACGAAGCCGTACGGCGAACGGCCCGGCGTTCCCGTCAGCGCCCCCGCCTCGTCGGCGATGTGCAGGAAGGCGACCGCCAGGGCGGCCAGGGCGCGCAGCCCCTGCACGCCCGCGAAGCCGCCCTTCATGTCCTACGGAGCAGCCGGTCCACGATCACGGCGCGCCGGGCATAGGTGTGCTCCGCCAGCACCCGGCGCAGCGCCGCAGCCCCGATCGCCCGGGCGCGCCCCGGCATCAGCGTGCGCAGGTGCTCGGCGACATCCTGGCCATCCCGCGCCACCAGCACCTCCGCGCCGGGTTCGAGGAACTGCTCCAGCCCCTCCCAGGCGTCGGTGATGAGGCACGCGCCCGCGCCTGCCGCCTCGAACACGCGGGTCGCGGGAGAGAACCCTGTCGCGGCCATGCTGTCGCGCGCGACGTTGAGCACGGCCAGGGGTGTGCAGTTGAACGCGTTGTGGTCCGCCGTGCCGACATGGCCGAGGCGGCGGACGTTGCCGGGCATCGCCTTGTCCTCCCAGCCCAGCCCGCCGAGCAGGAAGCCGCGGTCCGGCAGGGCGGCGGCGGCGGCCAGGAAGAACGCCTCCACCCGGGCCTCGCGGTCCGGCAGCCGGTTGGCGAGGAAGCCGAGCGCTGCGGCGAAGGCCGGGTCCGGCGGCACGGGATGGTGGGTCGCCGGGTCGAGCGCGTTGTAGATGGGGGTGCAGGCCCGCGCGCCGAGCGCCACGTAGGCCGCCACCACCGGCGGGCCGCCGCCATAGGTGAGCACCATGTCCAAGTGGGGCAGCGCCCGGCGCAGCGGGACGTCCGGTGCGGGCTGGATGGCGGCCAGGGTGGCGGGCGCGTCCACGTCCCAGAACAGCCGCAGCGCGCCGGGGCGGGCCTGCGCCATGATCCCGTCCATCAGCTCGTCGTCGAACACGCCGACGCCGCTGGCCTTCACCACCACGTCCGCCGCCGCCGCCTGCGCCAGCGCGCCGGCCAGCCCGTCCGCGGTGGCGGGATACACCACGGAGCGGGCGTATGGAGGCGGCTCGATGTCCCGGTGCTGCTGCCGGCCGAACGCGTCCGGCTCGTAGAACGTGATGTCCCAGCCGAGCGGGGCGAGCGCGGACAGGATGCCGCGGTAGTAGGTAGCCGCCCCGTTCCAGTAGCAGGACAGCAGGGAGGAGCCGTAGAAGGCGAGCGTCCGGCGGGTCAAGCGGCGGCTCCCAGCCCGTGCGCGATCGCCATCAGCTCCGCCGCCCGGTGCGCGCAGGTGTGCCGCGCCCGGATGGTGGCCAGCCCGCGCGCGGCCAGGGCGGCGGCGGCCTCCGGCTCCTGCAGCAGCATGCGCGCCTGCCGCGCGACCGCCGCCCCGTCCTGGGCCACCAGGAAGTCCTCCCCCGGCGTGAACAGCCCTTCCGTGTCCTGCCAGGGCGCCGAGATCAGCGGGATGCCGCAGGCCAGCGCCTCGAACACCCGGATGGTGGGGATGCCCGGCAGGTCGGTGACATAGAAGCGGCGCGGCACGTGCACCGTCAGCGCGTGCCGGGCGAAGGCGGCGGGGGCCGCGTGGTTGGGCAGCCAGCCATGGTAGCGCGCGCCGTAGCGGTCCAGCGTGGCCAGCGCGGCGGCCGGGTAGCGCACGCCGTGGATGTCGAGCGGGATGCCGGCGCGGGCGAGCGGGGCCAGCAGGAACGCCTCCAGCTCCGCCGTGCGCTCGCCGTCCCCCCAGTTGCCGATCCACACGGCGCCCGCGCGCGCGCCGGGTTCGGCGGGGGGATGGAACAGCGCCGTGTCGGCGGCCTCGTGCCAGGTGAACACGCGCCCTTCCCAGCCCCAGCGCCGGTACACCGCGGCCAGCGCCTCGCCGAACGCCAGCACGCCGTCATAGCCGGACAGGTCAAAGGCGCGCATGGCCGCCGGCTCGCTGACGGCGCGGTGGTGGGTGTCGTGGAACAGCAGCCGCCACGGCGCTCCGGCCCGCCGCAACGCCCCCAGCCGCGCGACGATCCCCGGCGCGGTCCATTCGTGCACCAGCACCAGGTCCGCCGCGTCCAGCAGCGCCGCCGGGTCGTCGGAGCGGAGGGGGGCCAGCCCGGGATAGTGCGCGCGCCAGCCATCCAGCGCGGCGGGGCCGGCATCGGCGAGCAGGTTGTCGCGGCTCCAGGACTCCGTGGGCTCGATCGCCAGCACCTCGTGCCCGGCCGCCTGCAAGGCGCGCAGCACCCCGCGCAGGAAGTGGGCGTTGCCGTGGTTCCAGCAGGATTCCAGCGAGTGCGTGAGGTAGGCCACCCGCATCAGGCGGCCACCCCGGCGAGCCAGGCGGCGGTGGCGTCCACCATGGCCGCGACGCCGTAGCGGGCCGACCGGGCGCGGGCGCGCTCCGCCCAGGGTTCCGGCGCGGCCAGCATGCGTTCCAGCGCCGCCCGCCAGGCCTCCGGATCGTGCGGCGGGACGAACACGGCGGCGCCGTCCCATAGTTCGCGGAAGGACGGGATGTCCGACAGCACCAACGCCAGCCCAGCCTGCGCCGCCTCCAGCACCGCCAGCCCGAACGGCTCGTACACCGAGGCGGAGGCGAACACGCCGTGGCCGGCGAAGGCCAGCGCCATCCCCGCCTCGTCCAGGCTGCCCAGCAACCGCAGGCTCTCCAGCGCGACCCGCGCGCCCTGCGGCCCCACGGCGGACCCGGCGGCGCGGAACGGGGCGGACAGGCCGGAAGCGGCCCGGTCCAGCACCGCGACGTTTTTGCCGTCGTCCCACAGCCGCCCGGCGGTGAGCACGGCGCGTTCCCGCCGCACCTCCGGCAGCGCGAACGGCGCGCGGCCGCCATGCAGCGGCGTCACCTCGGCCAGCCCGTACGTGTCGCGGACCGTGGCGGCAAAGCTGCGGGTCGGCGCGGCGACGGCCTGTGCGCGGCGGAACCCGGCCGCCGCCGCCGTCGCGCGCCGGGCATAGGTCGGCGGCGGCGGGCCGTGGCGGACGGCGGCGAACCAGGTGCGCAGGCAGGAATGCGCCATCACCGCCACCGGAACCGGCCAGTCCCCCGAGCCCAGCAGCGCCGGGGCGTGCAGCAGGGCGAGGTCCATGCCCTCCGCCAAGGCCGCCAAGGCCGCGTAGCGGTCGAGGTCGGCATCCTCCGCCAGCCAGTCGAGCGGCAGGCCGGTGACGACGACGGCCACGCCCTCGGCCATCTCGCGCCGCTGCGCCGCCCCCGGCGGCGGCCCGACCACCGCCACCGTGACCGGCCAGCCCCGCCCGCTCAACCCGCGCGACAGGTCGGCCGCGTAACGCCACACGCCGCCCACGGCGTCCGTGGTGAGCAGCAGCCTCAAGCCGGGCAGCACGCCGCTTCCAGCACCGCGAGCGGCTCGGGCAGGCCGTCCTGGATGTCGCTGAACCGGGTGAACTGGCGCAGGTAGTGCTCGTGCGCCCGCTCCCAGGCCATGTCGTCCGGCTCGCCCCACAGGCGGCGGTAGTCGGGCGAGCTGGGATAGGGGTACAGCGGCACCGGGTCGTTGGCCCACACGCCGGCGGCTTGCAGGCGGGCGCGCCAATCCGCCACCAGGGCCGCCTCGTCGGCGGCGGTCTCGATTAGGTTGGCCTGCACGAACGGCACGTGCCGCCGGGCGGTGATCAGCCGCTCGGCCAGCTGGTCCGTGGTCAGCTTGCAGCGCTTTTCGAGCGCCGCGCGGCCGTCGGCCGTCAGGCTCTCCACCCCCGCCTCGATGGAGACGCAGCCGGCCTGCCCCAGCAGCGCCAGCTGCTCCGGCTGCCACAGGTCGATGCGGGTCTGGATGCCGAACTGCACGGGGCGCGGCGCCAGGGCGCGCAGCAGGTCCTCGCGCGGCAGGAAGATCTCGTCGATGAAATACAGGTAGGTGACGCCCTGGGCCACCAGCGCGTCGATCTCCGCCAGCAGGGGCGCCAGGTCGCGGCGGCGGTAGCGGTCGCGGAAGTCGATCTTGGCGCAGAACGAGCAGCTGTACGGGCAGCCGCGGGACGCCTCCACCTCCGCGCCGGGGCCGCTCGGCGCCTGGTCGAAGCGGTGGTGGTGATGCGCGTGGCGACGCACCCAGGCGTCCGGCCAGCGCAGCGGCGGCAGGTCGGTGAAGCGGGTGGATTGCGGGCCGCCGGCCATGCGCAGCGCGTCGCCGTCCAGCATCGCCGTGCCGGGCACGACGCCGGGGCGGCCGCCCCCGGCCAGGGCCAGCACCGCCTCCTCGCACTCGCCGCGCACCAGGGCGTCGCAGCCGAGCTTGCGCAATGCCGCACCCGGCGTGGACGAGCCGTGCGGCCCCACCACCACCGTCAGCCCGCCCTGCCCTCCAATCGCATCCAGCGTAGCGCGGGGCACCCGCAGCTCCGGCTGGGCGCAGCGCCAGAACAGGTAAGACGGCGCCGTGGTCACCACCGTCAGGCCCGGCGCGAAGCCGGCGACGGCGTGGGCGAGCCCGGCATGGTCCAGGCCATCCAGCAGGCCGTCGAGCAGCAGCGTCTCGTGCCCGGCCGCTTCCAGCAGCACCCGGCACGCCCCCAGCTCCAGCGGCAGGTGCGGCTCACGGCAGCCGAAGTAGATGCTGCCGGCGAAGTCCCATGGCGGGTTGACCAGCGCGACCCTCATGCGTCCGCCGCCTGCACCGGAGCCACGCGCTCTGCACGCTCCGCACGCTCCGCACGCTCGGTTTGCAACCAGCGCGCCAGCCGTCCCAGCCCGTCCTGCCAGGGCAGCGCAGGCGGCAGGTCGAGGGCTGCGCGCACCCGGCGCGTGTCGGCCACGAAGTATCGCTGGTCGCCGGGCCGCCAGGCGTCGAACCGGGTCTGTGGCCGCCGTCCGGTGGCGGCCTCGATGGCGGCCAGCACGTCCAGCAGGGTCACGGCGTTGGCCGGGCCGCCGCCGAGGTTGAAGGCGCGGCCTGAAGCCACATCCATCCGCGCAGCGGCCTGTACATAGGCTTCCACCGCGTCGTCCACGTACAGCACGTCGCGCACCTGACGGCCGTCGCCGTAAAGGCTGATCGGCCGGCCCTCCAGCGTCGAGATCAGGAAGTGCGCCAGCCAGCCCTGGTCCTCCGTGCCCATCTGCCGGGGGCCGTAGATGCAGCTCATCCGCATGGCGCAGGCGGGCAGGCCGAAGGAGCGGGCGTAGTCCAGCACGTACTGGTCCGCCGCCCCCTTGGAGCAGCCGTACGGCGTGTAGAAGTCGAGCGGGTGCGCCTCGCCCACGCCGGCGGCGCGCAACGCCGGGTCGGTGGGCAGCCAGGCGCCGGCCTCGTCCGACAGCGGGATGCCGTGCAGGTCGCCGTACACCTTGTTGGTGCTGGCGAACACCATGGGCACCCGGTCAGGCCGGCGGCGCAGCGCCTCCAGCACGTGCAGGGTGCCGCGCACGTTCACGTCGAAATCGTCCATCGGCGCCGCCAGCGAGGTGGTGACCGCCACCTGGGCGGCCAGGTGGAACACCGCGGAGCAGCGCATGGCGGCGTCGCGCACCGCGCCCTCGTCCCGGATGTCGGCGATGACCGAGCTGACCCGGCGCGGGTGGCGGCGCTTGAGCCAGTCCAGGTTGCGCGCCACCCCGGGGCGGGCCAGGGCGTCGAACACCAGCACGTCCTGCCCGTCCCGCGCCAGCCGGTCCGCCAGGTTGGCGCCGATGAACCCGGCGCCGCCCGTCACCAGCGCGGGGCGGGACCGCAGGATGGCTGTCACGCCACCAGGCCCCGCTGCTCCAGCTCCTGCCGGGCCTGCGCCACCAGGTCCACCGCCTGCTGCCGCCGCACCCACTCCACCAACTCGCCCAGGCTGTCGTCGAAGCTCCGCCGGGGGGTGAAGCCCAGCACGCGGTGCGCCAGGCCGATGTCGCCGAAGCAGTGCCGCACGTCGCCGGTGCGCGCCTTGCCGACCACCTCCGGCTGCAGGTGCGGCAGGCCCATGGCGCGGGCGATGGCGTCGCCCACCTGCAGGATGCTGACGTCGCGGCCGCTGCCGATGTTGATCGCCTGGCCCGCCGCCTCCGGGCGCTCCAGCGCCAGCATAAAGGCCTGCGCCACGTCGTCCACGTGCACGAAGTCCCGCCGCTGCTCGCCGTCCTCGAACACCAGCGGGCGCTCGCGGTGCAGCAGGCGGGAGGCGAAGATGGCCAGCACGCCAGTGTACGGGTTCGATAGCGCCTGGCCCGGGCCATAGACGTTGAACAGCCGCAGCGCCACGCCCTCCATGCCGTAAGCGGGCGCCACCGTCAGGGTCAGCCGCTCCTGGGTGTACTTGGTCAGGGCATAGACGCTGGCGAGGTCGGGGCGCTTCCACTCGGGCGTCGCCACCGGGCGCAGCGGCGCGCCCTCCGCATCCACCGGGTCCCACCCGGCGCCGGGGGCGCGGGCGGGCCGGGTCACGTCCCCCAGCACCTCGCCGCGCGCGGTCCGGTAGAGCCCCTCGCCGTAGATGCTCATGGAGGAAGCCACGACCACGCGCTGCACCGGGCGCTCAATCAGGGCCTGGAACAGCACGGCGGTGCCGCCGTCGTTGACCGACACGTAACGCTCGATGGCGTACATGCTCTGCCCCACGCCGACCTCGGCGGCCAGGTGGACCACCTTGTCCACCCCCTTGAGCGCCGCGGACACGGCGGCCTGGTCCCGCACGTCGGCCTCGATCAGCTCGACGTGGCCGAGCACCGGGTCCCGCGGGCCGCTGCGGTCGTGCACCTGGTCGATCAGGCTGTCGAGCACGCGGACCTCGTGGCCCGCTTGCAGCAGGGAGCGGGCGAGATGGCAGCCGATGAAACCCGCGCCGCCCGTGACCAGTACCCGACCCGTCATTCGCACCCAATCTTGCAGGCCGGCCCAGCCGCCCGCGAGGACGTGCCGACCCGGCAACCTTGAATCGGCGAAAGATCGACAAACCTGTGCAGAAGGTCAATCCCGTCGGGGAAAAGGCCGCGCACGCCGGGTCCCTTGCATCCGCTGCAACTCTGCATGATGTCTCTGGCGGTGGCCCGAGCGACCGCCGACGCGCCTGAGAAGCACAAGGTCCGGGGACTCACGCATGGGTTTGGTCAAGTTCGCGCTGAAGTTCCGGATTTCGGTCTACGTGCTGTCCGTGCTGATCCTGCTCGCCGGAATCGGCGCCATCATCACCATGCCGAAGGACGTGCTGCCGAACGTCAACATCCCCGTTGTGTCCATCATCTGGACCTACACCGGGCTCGATACGAGGGAGATGGAGCAGCGGGTCACCACCTACTCCGAGTTCTCGCTGTCCAACAATGTCAACGGCATCAAGAACATCGAGAGCCAGACGCTGCAGGGCGTCACCATCGAGAAGGTGTATTTCCAGCCTGACGTGTCGGTTGACCTGGCGATCGCGCAGATCGTCTCCTCTACCAACTCCATCCGCGCCGTGCTGCCGCCCGGCATCCAGCCGCCGATCGTGGTGCGCTACAGCGCCTCGGCCGTGCCGGTAATCCAGCTGGCACTGTCCTCGGACAAGGAGAGCGAGCAGCAGCTGTACGACTACGGGATGTACCGCGTCCGCCAGGCCGTCACCTCCACGCCGGGGGCCACGCTGCCGGCGCCGTTCGGCGGCAAGTCGCGGCAGGTGATGGTGGACCTGGACCTGCACGCGCTGCAGGGGCTGGGTCTGGCGCCGAGCGACGTGGTGAACGCCATGACGGCGCAGAACCTCACGGAGCCGAGCGGGCAGGCCAAGATCGGCAGCATCCAATACCCGTTCGAGCTGAACGCCACGCCGACCACCATCGAGGCGCTGAACCGCATCCCGATCAAGGTGGTGAACGGCGTGCCGGTGCTGGTCCAGGACGTGGCCTACGTGCGTGACGGCTTCCAGGTGCAGCAGAACATCGTGCGCGACAACGGCAGCCGCGGCGTGCTGCTGCAGATCCTGAAGAACGGCAACGCCTCTACCCTCTCGGTGGTGGACAACGTGAAGGCGCTGCTGCCGGGCATCCGCGCGGCGGCGCCCAAGGACTTGGTGATCACGCCGCTGTTCGACCAGTCGGTGTACGTGTCGGGCGCCATCAGCGACGTGCTGCGCGAGGGCACCATCGCCGCCGGGCTGACCGGGCTGATGATCCTGATGTTCCTCGGCTCCTGGCGCTCGACGCTGATCGTGCTGGTCTCCATCCCGCTCTCCATCCTCACCTCGCTGGCCGTGCTCGACGTGCTGGGCGAGACACTCAACATCATGACGCTGGGCGGCCTGGCGCTCGCCGTGGGCATTCTGGTGGACGACGCCACGGTGGCGATCGAGAACACCTACCGACTGATGGAGGAAGGGGCCGACTTCAAGACCGCCGTGGTCGAGGGCGGCGCCGGCATCGCCAAGCCGGCGCTGATCTCTACCCTGTCGATCTGCTGCGCCTTCGTCTCCGTGCTGTTCCTGACCGACGCCGCCAAGTTCATCTTCACCCCGCAGGCGCTGGCCGTGGTGTTCGCCATGCTGGCCTCCTACGGCCTGTCCCGCACGCTGGTGCCGGTGCTGATCGACGTGCTGGTGCGCCCGGAGTACGAGCGCAAGCACGGCAAGGACAAGAAGGAGTCCAAGCCCGGCTTCTTCGGCCGCATCCACGCCCGCTTCGAGCGCGGCTTCGACAGCTTCCGCGGCGGCTACACCGCCCTGCTGCACGCCTCCGTGGCGCGCCGCTGGGTGACGCTCGGGGTGGCCGGCGCCACGCTGGTGATGGGCGGCGTGCTGTTCATGTTCATCGGCGAGGACTACTTCCCGCAGATCGAATCGGGCCAGATGACGCTGCATGTGCGCGGCCGCTCCGGCCTGCGCATCGAGGACACCGAGCGCCTGTTCCAGCAGGTGGAGGACACCATCCGCCAGCAGGTGCCCTCGGTCAGCCTGATCCTCGACAACATCGGCCTGCCGGCGAACAACTATAACCTGGCGTTCGGCGACGGCACCGCGGCGGCGCTGAACGACGGCCAGATTCTGATTAACCTGAAGGAAAGCCACCCCTCGCCGGCCGGCATCCAGAAGAAGCTGCGGGTGGTGCTGCGGCAGCGCTTCCCGGACGCGCTGTTCTACTTCCAGCCGGCCGACATCATCACCCAGGTGCTGAACTTCGGCGTGGCCGCACCGATCGACATCCAGGTGTCCGGCCAGGACCGGGAGAAGAACCTGGCGGTGGCGCAGCAGGCGGTGCGCCGGCTGCGCGCCGTGTCGGGCGCGGTTGACGTGCACCTGCAGCAGATCGTGGACGCGCCGGAGTTCTTCGTTGACGTGGACCGCATCCGCGCCGCCCAGCTGGGCATGACGGAGCAGCAGGTGGCGCAGAACCTGAACACCTCGCTGTCCTCGTCTTACCAGGTCTCCCCCAACTTCTGGACCGATCCCAAGACCGGCATCCCCTACCAACTGGCGGTGCAGACGCCGGAGTACCGCACCAACACGTTGTCCGACGTGGAGAACACGCCGTTGCTGGTGTCCAACAACGGCGCCAGCGCGCCCAACCTGCTGAGCAACGTCGCCACCTTGACCCGGCGTCCCCAACAGACCGTCGCCAACCACGAGAACACCCGGCCCACCTACGACATCCTGGCCAACGTGCAGGACCGCCCGCTGGGCGGCGTCGAGGCGGACCTCAACCCGATCATCCACGACCTGAGCAAGCAGCTCTCGCCCGGCAACACCATCACCCTGCGCGGCCAGATCCTGTCCAAGAACCAGGCCTTCGCCAAGATCGGCCTCGGATTGGGCGTGGCGCTAGTCGCGGTCTACCTGCTCATGGTGGTCAACTACCAGGACTGGGGGGACCCGCTGGTGGTGATCCTGGCCCTGCCGCTGGCGTTCTGCGGCATCTGCGCCAGCCTGTTCATCACCCAGACTACCCTGTCGATCGCCTCGCTGATGGGTGCCATCATGAGCGTCGGCGTGGCCTCGGCCAACTCCATCCTGCTGGTCACCTTCGCCCGCGAGCACCGCGAGCAGACCGGCTGCAGCGCGGCCGAGGCGGCGCTGGAGGCCGGCGAGACCCGGCTGCGCCCCGTGCTGATGACCGCCGGCGCCATGTTCGTGGGGCTGATCCCGATGGCGCTGGGCCTGGGCGACGGCAGCGAGCAGAATGCCGCCCTGGCACGCGCCGTGCTAGGGGGTGTCGCGGTCGGCACCTGCTCGACCCTGCTGTTCGTGCCGTTCCTGTATGCGACGCTGCGCCGGAAACCCGTCCGCGCCGTGGAGGACTACGTATGAGTTCCGCTGCCGACGAGCCGAAGACCGCCCAAGGCGCCCAAGCAGCGCCCGAAACGCACGCGAAGCGCGAGCGCCCGCCGGTCGGCCCCGTGCCGCGCCGCCCGCTGCTGATCGCCGGCCTGGTCGTGGCCCTGGCCTTGGGCTGGGGCGCCTGGGGGCACTACGACCGCGCCGCCGAGGCGTCCCAGACGCAGCAGCAGACGGTCAACTTCGTGCCGGACGTGCGGGTGGTGACGGCCAAGCGGGAAGACGGCCCGGTGCCGTTCAACCTGCCCGGCACGGTCAGCGCGTTCGACCAGGCGACCATCTACGCCCGCGCCACCGGCTACATCGCCGAGCGCCGGGTCGATATCGGCAGCCGGGTCAAGAAGGGCGACCTGCTGGTCCGCATCTCGGCGCCCGACCTGGACCAGCAGCTGGCGCAGGCCAACGCGCAGCTGGTGCAAACGCAGGCGGCCGTGGTGCAGGCCAACGCGCAGGTCGACCAGGCCGCCTCCAGCCTGAACCTCGCCAACGTCACCAACGGCCGCACCTCGACGCTGGCCAACCTCGGCTGGGACACCCGGCAGAACGCCGACAACACCCGGCTCGGCGCCGCCGGCTCCAAGGCCAGCCTCGGCAGCGCGCAGGCCGCGGTGAAGGTGGCGCAGGCCAACCTCGCCGCCCAGTACGCCACCGTGCAACGCCTGGTGCAGCTCAAGGCGTACGAGAACGTGACCGCCCCGTTCAACGGCGTCATCACCAGCCGCAGCGTGGATCAGGGCGACCTGGTCAGCGCCGACAGCAACGGCGCCGGCAACACCCTGTTCACCCTGGCGCGGGACGACGTGGTGCGCGTGCAGATGGACGTGCCGCAGAGCGGCGCCATCGGCATCCATGACGGGCTGGACGCCAAGGTGCTGGTGCCGGAGCTGCCCGGCCAGACATTCGACGGCAAGGTGAACCGCAGCGCGGTGGCGCTGGCGCAGGCCTCGCGCACCATGCAGTCCGAGGTGGACGTGCAGAACCCGGACGGCCTCCTGCGCCCCGGCCTGTACGTGACGGTGCAGATCGGCATCCCGCGCACCTCACCCGGCATCGTCATCCCGTCGGAGGCCATCCTGTTCAACGGCAAGGGCCTGCGCGTGGCCACGGTGGGCGAGGACGGCGTGGTCCACATGCGCGACGTGACGATCTACCGCGACTTCGGCACCACCGTGGAGCTGCGCAGCGGCCTGTCCGGCGGCGAATCGGTGATCCTGACGCCGCCGCCCACGCTGGAGGACGGCGGCAAGGTGAAGGTGCCGCAGCCGCCGCCGGCGCAGCAGACCGCTGCCCGGAACTGACCGGTGCTGGACCTCGCCGTGCAGGGCATGACCTGCGCCCACTGCGTCCATGCCGTGACGGAAGCCGTCGCCGGCCTACCGGGCGTTGCGGCCGTCCAGGTGGACCTCGCGGCGGGCGCGGTGCGCATCGAGGGCGCCCCCGACGAGCAGGCCGTCCGCGCCGCCATCGAGGCGGAAGGCTACGTGGTCAAGGGTTGAGGCAAACGCCGCTGCGGCGACGGCGCCCCAGCCCGGCCAGGCCTGAGTTCACCGCTGCCGCGCGAGCCGCTTAGGTCAACCCCGGGAGCCCTGCGGCGCGCCGAGGATGCGGCGGGGCGCGGCCTCGTGGGCCTGCTGCCTCAGCGGATTCCGCTGGACGAATGGCCCAGGACGCCAAAGCCCGTTCACTTGCCTTTGCGAGCATCACGATCCGACGAGTCGTCGCATTCAGTCGTATGGCGTGCTGGACTTGGTTTTCCGTGTTGGCTAGCCTTGACGGGCTGTTGCAACCAGCGTGCACCGCCAAGCCGTCGCTCCAGCAAGCCCAAAGTTGACTTCGAAGCGTTCCGAAAAAACAAGAAGGGAGAACTCCCATGAAAATGCGTTCGGCAGCACGGATCATGCGCGTCTTGGCAACGCTTGGCGTGCTTGGACCCGTCTCAGCCCAAGCCGCAGCCTTCAATGACCTGTTCGTCTTCGGCGACAGCTACTCCGATACCGGATCGTTCACCGAATACAGCAACGGCCCCACAGCGGTCGCCTACCTTGCCCAGAACCTCGGGGTGACGTTGACGACCTCGCGAAACCCCAATCCGGGGACGGACGGCGTCAACTTCGCACAAACCGCCGCCCGCATCACGGTCGGCCCGACCCCGCCGAACCTCAACCCGTTGAGCGTCAACCAACAGGTCGATCAGTTCTCCAGCGACGCCACCAGCGGCGCCCTGACCTTCAATCCCTCCTCATCGTTGTTCTTCCTGGAAGAGGGGCTCAACGACGCCCAAACGCCCCTGCCGACGGTGACTGCGGCCATAACCAGCCAGGTCGCGCAGCTTTACGCGCTCGGAGCGCGCTATTTCGAGCTGACCTCGCTTCCCTACCTCACCGGCTTCTCCAGTTCCGCCGACAAGTTCGACGTGCCCTACGTCGCCCTCGTGCAACGACTGCAGCAAGCCTATCCGGACACGACTTTCGGCCTGAGCGAGTTCGGCCAGTTCTTCGATCAAATCGTGATGAACCCGTCGCAGTATGGGTTCACGAACGCCACCGACGCCTGCGTGAACGGCAACCAAGTGTGCGCGACGCCAGACAGCTACTTCTTCTACTACGGCGGACACCCCTCGACGGCAGCGTCCCGGATCGTCGGCGAAGACTTATTCCAGGAATCGCTCGCGCTCCCGCAAGCGGCCACGGCGGTGCCGGAACCTGCCACGGCAGCCATGCTCGCTGCGGCAACGGTCTGCCTGCTCCTCGCCCGTCGCAAACGTCACCTGTCGTGACCGACGGCATGGCCGAGGGCTCCGGCTTGCATCCGCCCACAGCGGCTTGCGTCTGCCGAGCCGCCGGGCCAGGGCGCCGTTCCCTGGCCTGAAACCCCTTAGTAGGCTGCTCCTTTGCTGTTCGGCAGCCCTCCCGCGGCAACGCCGCCCGAAGGGCTCTGGCCGACGCCCAGGCCGTTGTTCAGGGCCCGCTGGCCGCCGCCGTTGGCGGAGGTGATGCCGCTCGGCGCCTGAACCGGGCCGCTCGACGCCGCCGTGCCGGGGGTGGCTTGGCCGCAGGCGGCGAGGCCAGCGCAGCAGAACGCGGCGGCGACCCGCAAGGCCAGGCTGCCGCGCCTCACCGCGCCAAGTCCGTCGTGATCGGCCGCGGCTCGCCGACACCCGGCGTCAGGCCGTAATACGCCGGCAGCCCCGTCTCCCCCGGCCCTTTCGGCGTCGCCTGGCACGCCGCCAGCGCCACCGCCAGCAGCAGGCATATCCGTCCAGTCATGGGCAGCCCTCCCCGCTTCCTGCGCGAAGCGCGCCGGGTCACCCTCCCACACGATGCGGGCCTGCTCCAGCCCATAGACCCGGTGGTGCGCGTCCCCCCCGCTCAGCGGAGCCCCGGCGTTGCGGACGGGGCTGGTCCGAGCCCGACATCAAGGCTCGCGTCAGGCTCCAAGCCGGAAGCCTGGGTTCCAGCGCCGGTCACGCGGCCGCTCCGGCTGCCTGCGGGATTGAGTCGTTGACGCCAGCCGGTTGTCTGAGGTCACCTGCCATGGTGACCTTGCGCGCCCTCTTTGCCGTGCCTCCCCTTAGGGCGCTGACCCAGCGGACCGTCACGGCAAGTGTCCTCGCAAGCGCCGCCGCCAACACCGGCCGCGCGGGCGCGATGCCGGTCAGGAACAGAGCAATGCACGGAGTCATAAGCGAGTTCCTGACGGTTCCCGGCAAGCGGGACGAGTTCATCGGCATCCTGGCGCAGGCAACCCAAGCCATGCCCGGCTGCCTGGCCTACGTCATCGCCAAGGACGCCGGCCGCGACGACGCAGTGTGGGTGACCGAGGTCTGGGCCGACCAGCAGAGCCACGCGGCCTCCCTCGCCCTGCCCGCCGTCCAGCAAGCGCTGCAGCAGGGGCGGCCCTTGATCGCCAGCATGGGAACCCGGGCCGAAACCGTGCCCATGGCCGGAGCCTGACGCTCCCGACACGACCCAGCCGCCACGCGAAAACGCTGCCCAAACCGTGAAAGGGCGCCATTTGCGTTAGCACAGCAAACAAAAGCTTGCGCCCGGACGCCGTTCGTCGTTTGTTCAGGCCGTGACCAGCCCGCATCCCACCCCCCTTCCCGAGCCAGCCGACGCGCCCGACGCCGCACCCTGCGACAGCCAGGCCGCGCTGGACGCCCAGCGCCGCGCCAGCCAGGCGCACGCCCTGGCGGCGGTGGCCCGCCTGACCGACCTCACCCTGGAGCTGGCCACCGTCTTGCAGGCCAACACCCTGGCCCAGGCGCACATCGCCGACACCCTGGCCGAGCCAGTGCCGGAGGCCAGCACCGCCGCGTTTGACCGCATCGCCCGCTGCACCCGGCGCTCCGCGCTCACCCTGCACCACCTCGCCCAGCCGCCCCGCCCCAGCCGCAGCGCATCCGAGTACGGTCCGCCAGACCGCACGGCCACCCGGCAGCGCGTGCTGCGCGCCGTGGAGGACGCGATCCAGGCGGAGGCGGGCGACGACGCGCAGGCCGAGCGCCTGCGCGGCGAGGCCCGCGAGCGGCTGGAGCAGCTGGACCGGGTGGAGTTCGTCGGTGACCGGACCCGCCTGTCGGACGCCAGCCTGCGGGACGGCCGCCTGTCGGTGCCGGCGCTGGTGGCCGACATCGTGCACGACCTGGGCCTG